>CAIMIV010000071.1 GCA_903841185.1 uncultured bacterium | reverse complement strand
TATTTAGAAATTAAAAATTATAAAATTATAAAATTTATACGTTATGTTTGATTTTTTCAGCAAAAAAGGAATAGTGCCCAGCGAAGAGCGGGATGAAATCATCGCTTCCGAAAAATATTATCAGGAAGGCGTCGCCAAGTTGCAAGATATCATCGCCCCCGCTTCCATCAAAATCACCCCGAAATCTATTCGTCTGGGTGAAACTTTTGCTCGCACCATTTTTGTCATCACCTATCCCCGCTATTTGCACAGCAATTGGTTTTCTCCAATTATCAACATTGATATGCCGATGGACATTTCCATGTTTGTACATCCCATCGATACCTATGACATTCTCAAAAATCTGCGCAAAAGTTCTACGCAAGTCCAATCCCAATTGCACATCGAAGAAGAACAAGGCCTTATTCGCGACCCCGCCCTGGAAACGGCCATCCAAGACATCGAGGAACTGCGCGACAAACTGCAACAAGGCACCGAGAAATTTTTTCGCTTTGGGCTCTATATCACCGTCTATGGCATCAACGAAGACGAGCTGGAAAAATCAACGCGCAGTATTGTAGCTATTTTGGAAGCGCAACTGGTCTATACCAAGCCGGCCATGTTTCGCACAGAACAAGGCTTCAATTCCACTGTGCCTCTAGCCAATGATGAAATTGATGTGGGCACCAATATGAATTCGGCTCCGCTTTCCACGACCTTTCCTTTCGTCTCATCCACCCTTTCTAATGATGAGGGCATCCTCTATGGCATCAACCGCCACAATAATAGCTTGATTTTGTTTGATCGTTTCAAAATGGAAAATGGCAACATGGTGGTGTTTGCCAAGTCCGGAGCGGGCAAGAGTTATACTGTCAAGCTGGAGGTATTGCGGTCTCTTATGATTGGCACCGAAGTGATTATTATTGATCCGGAAAATGAATATAAACATCTGTGTGACACCATCGGCGGATCTTTTGTGAAAATCTCCCTCACTTCCCACAATCATCTCAATCCTTTTGATTTGCCGAAAATTGGCGATGATGAAGACCCGGCAGACATTTTGCGCAACAACATTGCCAATCTCCTGGGACTTCTGCATCTCATGCTGGGCAACATCACCCCGGAAGAAGATTCCGTTCTAGACAGAGCCATCCATGAAACCTATGCTATTCGCGATATCAATTTCACCACTTCTTTCAATCTCCTGCCCAAAGAAGCCTATCCGACCATGACTGACCTCTATCAAGTGTTGCGCAATATGGAAGGCGGAGAAGATTTGTCCGTGCGCTTGGAAAAATATACGGAAGGTATTTTCGCCGGTTTCCTCAACAACCCCACGAATGTGGTGGCGGACAACAAACTGATTGTTTTCAATATCCGCGATATGGAAGATGAATTGCGCCCCATTGCTATGTATATAGTCTTACATTATATTTGGAATGAAATGCGCACCAATCTCAAAAAAAGAATCGTGCTGGTGGATGAAGCCTGGGTGATGATGCAATATGATGACGCCGCTTCTTTCTTATTTGGCATTGCCAAGCGTTGTCGAAAATATTATACTGGACTCACTACCATCACACAAGACGTGAATGATTTTCTTTCTTCCCGCTATGGCAAACCGATTGTGACCAACTCTTCTATTCAACTGCTACTCAAGCAATCCCCTGCGGCTATTGATGCTATTTCGGAAACCTTCTATCTCACGGATCAAGAAAAATTTCTATTGTTGGAAAGCAATGTGGGTGAAGGTATTTTCTTTGCCGGTACCAAGCATGTGGCTATTAAAGTAGTGGCTTCCTATAGCGAAGATCAGATCATCACCACCGACCCGGCCCAAATGCTGGAAATCGAGCAAGCCAAAAAAGATTTTGATGCAGAAGGTTAATAATAAAAACTATGGCCGAAACAACCCCGGCAACCCATGCCGCCAATTTGAACACTGCGCGCAAAGGATCCTTGAAAAATTCTGCCAAGAAAGCCAAGAAAGCAGTAGTGGATACTATTAATGTCTTTGCGCTTCTCAAATACATTGATCCTTTTATCGACTGGCTCTTTGGCATCGCGATTATTTTGGCCATACTTAAAGATTTACTGGACATCGTGAACACGGCTCTCATTGCAGCTGGTGGCATCGGGGAAATGCTGATCATTCTCTTCACCTTTTTCATTTCTGTGTTCATTTTTCTGGTTATGGTCATCACAGGTTCGGTCGGCAAGGTAAAAATGACTCGAGGCGCTGTTAAAAAAATTCTCCTCGTGCTTGGCACAGCTCTGGTGGAAGCAATCCCCGCTATCGACCTCCTGCCCATGGAAACTATCCTGGTATTTGTGGTTATTTGGATGACCTTGAAAAACCGAAAAGAAGCCGCGCAAGAAAAAAAGGCTGAACAATCCACAGTCAAGCAAGCTCAGGCCAGTCCGGAACCCGCCCTCGCTTAGTTAAAAAATTTTCTAGCATAGCATATGATATCTAAAACACAACGAAACCCAAGGCCTTTCTTATTAAACTGGAAAACGGAACTCATCACTCTTCTAGTTGTTTGCTTGTGTCTATTTCTAGCCATCGCTTTTCCCCACAAAGACGGGGTGCAGCTCTTTTCCTGTATTATTTTTTTCCTAATCGGACTGCCGATTTTGTTTATCAGGCTTATTCTTAAGAAAACATTGGCTGAATTTGGTTTAAATATAGCCCAGAAAAAAAGCGGTTTTCTTTGGGCCGGCCTTATGCTCATGCTTTCTTTTCTGATTACCTTTGTGCTTGTTTATTTTTTCCAACTAAACACGCGCTATATTCTGCCGGTTTTTATCGTGCATAACTTTTGGATCTTTCTTTTTTATGAAATGGTGCTGATGAATGGCATTCTGTTTATTTTGGAATTTTTCTTTCATGGCTTCATCCAAACCGCGCTCGAAAGAAAGCTTGGTGCCTGGTCTATTCTCATTCAGTTTGTTATCTTTATGGGTTTTTTCTTTTTTATCCAAAAATTATCCTGGCAATACACCCCATTTATCATTCTCTCTTTGACTGGAGGAGTGGTCGCTTATAAAAGCAAATCTTTTATCTATTCCTACCTAATGGGACTGGCTTTCCTGCTTTGTTTTGATGTCTATATCATCGGACTGGTTAAATAATCTCATGTTACTGGGCTCCAAGAGCCCTATAGGGCTCTTGGAGCCCTTCCGAAAGTTCGACGAAAAAACAAATTTGATATAGAATAAAAACAGTTAAAATAAAAAAATAATACCTACACATAAAAATGTTTTTATCTAAAAAAATATTTATTGTCTCCAGCTCTCTTCTTCTGGTGGTCCTCCTGTTTTGGGGTATTTATTTTTTTTCTTTCCAAAAACCCTCCGCAGGAAAAGAAACGACCAACACTAGTCAAACATCCACCACAGCAGGTTCAGGAAAGGAAGCCGCTCCTATCAAAGAAGAGCGTATTCAACAACTTACGACAGATGCCGTTCTTGCCCCCGTGTTTTCTGGCGCGGACAACACTGTAAAATATTATGCCAAATCCACCGGGAAGGCCTATGTCATCGATCTCATGGATCTCAGCACAAAAATTCTTTCTGATACTAATCTCCCTGGCCTAATAGATGTTTTTTGGTCACCTGACCAATCCAAGGTCATCACCAAGTTTGCCAGTGGCACTGACTCTTCCAAATTTTTTTCCTATGACTACACCACCAGAACCGGCATTGCTCTTAGCGGCAACACCAATGCGGTCGCCTGGCAAAATAACAATAAAATTTTCTATACTTATTTGGACAAAAAAGCCAAGGAAAAATCCATCAACCTGGCTGACCCGGATGGAAAAAATTGGCACAAAATAATCTCTTTTTCTCCGGACAACATCCTGATTGCGCCCATTCCGATGTCAGGCTTTGTTTCCTTCTGGAACAAACCGGATTCTTTTTCCCAAACCCTTATGCAATCCACACCTGCTCTAGGAGGAGAAACTAAAACCCTTTCCGCGGAAACCTTTGGCGCAGACTATCTCTGGAATGCCAATGGCACACTCCTGCTGCGCAGCAATGTGGATCAAAAAGGCGGCCACCTAATGGGGCTGGGCTTTTCCAACAATCTGGGTGGGGAATATAAAAATCTAGGCGTGCCGACTTTTGTTTCCAAGTGCGCTTGGTCAAAAAACAACGAATTTATTTTCTATGCCCTGCCGGGAGCTATCCCAGAAAAAAGCATTTTGCCCAATGATTATGCCAACAATCTCTTCACTACGAAAGACACTTTTTGGAAAATCAACCTCAAGACCGGAGAAAAAACCCGTCTCATCCCTCTGGAAGAGCTCACTGAGGCCTATGATGCCACTAATTTGTTTCTGGACGCCAATGAAAGCTATCTTTTTTTCACCAACAAGATTGACGGAAAACTCTACCGCATCCGATTATGATTTTTGCTTATTTTTTGCTATACTAAAATAAATTAAAAATAAATTTATCCACTATGCATCCTTTCAAAAAAACTTTCTTCAGCTTAGTTGCTCTATTACTAGTCTTCTCATTCCAAATATCTTTTGCTTTAGCGGATTTGGGCTTGGGCATTGATTTTGGTGGTGATTCGGGATCCATCAAGGGAATGCCGAGTCCAACTGAAGCAACTAACAGTATTTTGGACATGCTTGGTTTCAAGATTGATGCCATCAAAAATATGGCCGAGCAATTTAATGTGATGAGTAATAAAAATGACGGCCCGAATGTCGATCTGACTTTCGCTCCCACCCCCTCCCTCATTCCGGGACAAAAGGCCACTGCCCTAGCCACACCGGGATATTTTGCCAACAATCCCAAAAATATGTATTATACTTGGGCTCTGAAAACAGCCAAATGCACTAAAGATCCCGGGAGCTGTGATTATAACCACAGTGGTGGAAAAAATCCTTAT
>CAIMIV010000070.1 GCA_903841185.1 uncultured bacterium | reverse complement strand
CTACAAATTCAATAGATGGATTTTTTGGAAAAACAAAAATGCTCTTGCAAGTCCATCGAGGACTAACGCAAGAGCGTAGATACAAAGTAATTCAAGAGATATTTAGAGGATAAAATCCTTACAAAAGTTCCATTAAGCCTAATTTATTATTTGTTGTTTTCCAAACGAGATTGAAGATTTGTTTCATTACATCTGCTATGTCAGGATTATCAATAATAATTCCTTGCAGATATCTGTGGGAAATGATCTGGGTGTATTTGTCGTAAACCTCAATCGAAATGTTGCTGGAATAGTCTTTTTCCGGAAGCGGACGCAGATCCATTCCGAAACGCTCCTTCGTCTCTTCTTCCAGATAACGCTTGATTGAGGGATGTAAGGTTGTTATAGCATTTCGCTTGAGGCCAATTTCCCGATATTTTTCGCTAAGCTCAAGCCAATATTTTTGCAAGAAATCAGGCGTATGTTTCTGGTGGGCATAAAAAGCCACGAGAGACCTTTCGTCAACCGGTTTCTTTGTCATATTTTTTAAAAGTTGGGCATGCATTTTCTTGATCCCCTCGAATCCTTCGTAGTAGGCGACAGTAGCCTTTTCATCACTTTTCTTTTGCATTGCCATAAGCTCCGGCAACATATCTTCCGCTGTCGAGAGCTTTTCTCGTGCGATAGCCAGGCACTCGCGAGGGGATTTCGCAATAAAATAATGCTTGTCCTCCTGTGGAATTTTAAGGGCAAAACCTTTACTGACTAGATTATCAAGAACAACATAAGCGGTTGGATTTTTGAGTCCGCTGCGAAGAGCTACGGTATACGCTGTAGCTTTTTCCAACGGCAAAAGTGCCAGATAGACGCGCGCTTCTTTTTCGTTGAGGCCTAAATTAACCAAAGATTCCAATAGTTCCATGGGGCAAGGATAGCAAAACTTAGATTATTAGTCAACATTTTTGATGATTATTATTTATGGGCCATATTATTCTTTATATAAGCCGAGTATTAACAATCTCATACTCATTAAAGTTGATGATATATGGATTAGCTGTAATAGTTGTTAGGGGAGGCTCTTTAACAAAATAGACTAGCGGAGGCGAATGCTATGAAATATTGCTCAATGGATTACTGGTTCTCATACATATTTCTTGGAAACCAAGAAAAGGGAATTGTCGAAAAAATGTACAGGGCTTTAAGTATGGAGGTCCCGAGAATATTGTCTGTAGTGGGTGAGAGGATCTGTCATTTGCAATGCCGGCATTGCATTTTTCAGAAAGAACAATCGAACAAGGGTATGCCAGAAGATAACGAGCTTGTGGCAGCGGCACAAGCGATAGTCAAACAAATGCAGCCCAATCCTAGCATTGTTCACGAGGGTCGGATTTTTAAACCGTCGCATTTAGCGTGGCTTCAGGCGATCCGGGAGATGCGTCCGGATGGCAGAATCGGGATGATAGACAACGGATCGTACTTGCGCCATATTAATCACACAGATTCCTCGGGCTTCAGGTTTGATTGGCTGGATATCTCCATTGATGGTCCGGAAACGATTCATAATTGGCAAAGAAACTCCGACAATTCTTTTGCAGCAGCGTTGATAGGAATAAAAAACGCTCACAGAATCCTATCGGCCACTGGCGGCGTGCATTCTCTGCTTACGCTTACGCGGATAAATTATGCCTCCATCTTGGAAACCTGCGCAATACTTCCCGAAGAGATTAAACAGTGGCACATAACAACCCTGACACCTGCCAGGCCTGAAATTGGACATCTAGTATTGAGCGACGACGAATTTTTGGTCAGTTGGCATCAGATTCGCCAAGCGAACAGGATTCGTCCGGTGATGTTTCGGTTGTATGTTGCGGGTGATCTGCTGAAACTTGCCAAGGCAACCGGCCGGGAAAATTTTCTCGCATCCTTTCAAAAGGCAAGGGTGGACTTTTCGTCGATAAGCTTCGATGTGGATGGAGTGCGGGTGATCTATTATCCGCAGTCGGTTAGTCCCGCCGAAACATTCCTACTGGATGCTGACACCTGTTATCGCGTGCCGTATTCCATTGCATATACACTGGAGGAATTGACCAAGGGCATTTCACGATACGATGAGAATTTGGAAAAGTATACAATAGGGAAGGTGGATACCGCAAGTTCATTTAGATTGCTGTACAAAAAGGGTGTTGCTCAATGGAAAGATAATTTTTCCAAAAAGCTGTTGCAAGAGGAGAATTTCATTTTTAAGCAAATTCAAGCATTGGAAGAAAGGGGGTGAGAATATGTCTGGAGCAAACACAGGCTCTGCCGGCATTCAACAGGATTCTAAACCGGTTAAGCTGATTAAATCGGTGAAGAAAATCAAAGCAGGAAAGCCAATCAAGAAGTGATGGAGCATAGTTTCCATCGGAGTGGCGATGCACATGTGCATCGCCACTCTTTTTATTTTTGAAAAACATAATTTTAAAGATTATCGCACACGCGATGTGTTATATTGCATAAATATGTAAGACCTGGTATTATAAGAAACTGCTTTCTTAGGCAGTCGGGACCTTAAAAATAGAATGAAAATTGAAATTTTGGATGCGTAGTTTAACGCTGTGAAATTTTGCAGGTAAATGCAACTATTAGTTAAAAAAAAGGGGGGATGAAAAAAACGGAATATGAATAGAGGGCTTTTGATTCCATGACTATCGGTGTGTAATAAGGGAGTACAACATTCAAAAAAAGGGGGTCCTATGAAGGTTTTAATAGTTGGAAATGGTGGGAGAGAGGCTGCGCTGGTAAGGAAAATTTTCGAATCACCTCTCGTTAAAAAAGTATTCTGCGCCCCTGGTAATGCGGGAACATCTGCGTATGCGACTAATGTGAAGATTCCCGTGAATGATATTCCGGGACTCTTGGAGTTTGCGAAACAGGAATGCATTGACCTTACAATCGTGGGTCCGGAGGATCCGCTTACGATGGGAATTGTTGACGTGTTCAAGGAGAACGGTTTGGCAATTTTCGGGCCAAGCAAAGGAGCTGCCATATTGGAGGGATCAAAGCTATTCACGAAGGCCTTGCTTGAGAAATATGATATCCCTACGGCAGGATACAAACGGTTTTATGATCCAACTTCCGCAGAAAAATATGTGGTGGATCAAGACTTTCCTGTGGTTATCAAGGCCAATGGTCTGGCTGCGGGGAAAGGCGTATTCATCTGCGAAAACCTTGCTGATGCCATTTCGGCAATCCAGGAAATCATGGTTGCGCGTAAGTTTGGTGATGCCGGCGAATGCATTATTATCGAGGAATTTCTCCGCGGTGAAGAAGCGTCATATATCGTTCTCGTGGATGAGAACGGCCATGTCCTTCCGCTCGCATCATCGCAGGACCATAAACGGGTCGGAAATGACGACACCGGTTTGAATACCGGTGGCATGGGTGCATACTCTCCGGCTCCCGTTGTTACCGCTGAAATAGAGCGGCGAGTTCTCAATGAAATCATTTATCCGACAGTGGACGCAATGATCAAAGAGGGAAGGCCGTTCACAGGATTTTTGTATGCTGGTCTTATGATTGACCGGGATGGAAATCCAAAAGTGCTTGAATTCAATGTCAGGATGGGAGATCCTGAAACACAACCTCTCATGATGAGGATGAAATCCGACCTGGTCCCTATTCTTTTGGCCGCACTGAAGGGAGAGCTGGATAAATGCCAAATTGATTGGGATCCTCGCAAGGCAGTTTGCGTCGTGATGGCCGCCAATGGTTATCCTGGATCATATCGAAAAAGCCTTTACATAGAGGGCATCGATGAAGTGGAACAAGCCGGAGCAAAGGTATATCACGCCGGAACCGCCTTAAATGAACAAGGTGAATTGGTGTCGTCGGGTGGCAGGGTTTTGGGAGTTACTGCCCTGGGAGAGACATTTGTTGAGGCTCAACATGCGGCCTACCAGGCAGTATCAGGAATCAGGCATGATGGGCTTTTCTACAGGGATGATATCGCAAATCACGCTATCAAAAAATAGCATCACCGACCAATCTCAACGTAGTATTGGAAAAGGCTCATGGACATAACGTCTATGAGCCTTTCATTTTTTAAATTTAAAAATAAGGCTTATTCAATCTTTGTTTTTCGTCACCTCGAATTGCAGTTCAAGCCTATTTTTTAGTTCGTGTTTTTCTTGTTGTTTTGATATCTGTGCCACTCTCCCAAAGTATTTCAAAAAGATTTTGAAATTGCTCGCGCTAGTTTTCATAAAGGATTATTTTTTAAACAAACTTAAAAATATTCCGGATTATCAATTAATAAATGGCTTTATAAAGCTATTTTTTGTTTGAATAGCTTGACTTCTTCAAAATTTTGTGCTAAGATGTTCTATTGGGTTCATTAAAAAATAAAGCACGAACTGGCAGTTGAATAATTGAAATTTTTGGATTATTCGGCTGTCAGTTTGTGAAAATAAAATACTAAAAAAATTCATGGGAGGAATAAATTGGAGACTTTATGCTGGGATATAAAGTCCTGAAATTGGAATGAGTAGTCAAACAACAAACCAGGAGGTAACAACTAATGAAAGAACTTGGCAAGAAAAAAGAGCTGTTCGGAGTTGAATTACTGGAGTCACTGAAGCTCCATGGGAGGCCTACCGCTATGCCAATTCTCGGAAAAGACGAGAGGGTAATCTGCGGATATGATCAGGGTCTTGGTGAAAGAATGATTGTTTGTGAAAACCTGGAGGAAATGCAGAAGCTGGATGATAGTTATGCCAGAGGAGGCGCTAGACGCATTTGCTGGTATAAAGGTCCAGATCCAGGTTCCATGATTGTTTTATAACAAAAAACAATCACTCCTTAGCGGAAATCCGCTTTGGTGGAAAAAGTATCAGCGCACGACCTACGGGTACGGCGCTTTTTTGTATGCGATTATTTCTTGAACTTGGGGGGCAGAACTATTTACAAAGGCACCGCTATTTGCTATCCTTCAATTTCAATAGTTCTCTTTAAAATTGAATAAAAAAATAATGGCACGTGGTGTGCTGAGGGAGGCTTGAAAAATTTCAGCATATCTTCAAAACGGGTGTGGTGTGACTCATTGTCGTCTCAATTATAAACAAGATCTATGAAAAGGAGGTAGCTATGCTTTATTTAGCATCTGATCATGCAGGCTTTGGACTGAAAACTGGAATTATTGCAGATATTATCAAGGGGAGGGAGTTATTTATAGACCTGGGGTGTTATGCTGAAGCATCCTGTGATTATCCTGATTTTGCTCATAGGTTGGCTGACCGGATTTTGAAAAATAATGTGATGGGCATTGCCACTTGTAGTAGCGGGATTGGAATGTCAATGGCTTTGAATCGACATGCCGGAATCAAAACCATACCTTGCCATATCGCAGAAAAGGGTGCAATGGGCGTGGCTATTTGTGGTAGTGGTATCGGAATGTCAATGGCTTTGAATCGGCATGCCGGAATCAGGGCGGCACTTTGCCACACCGTGGAAGATGTTGTTCTCTCGCGAAAGCACAATGATGCCAATGTGCTGGTGCTGGCAGGCAGACAGATCAGTTTGGATCAAGCCTTGTTGTTTCTGAAGACATTTTTGGAAACTCCATTCGAAGGAGGCAGGCATCTTGTTCGAGTGGGGAAGATTGAAATAGGATGAGCTACTGACTGCTTAGAAATAAAATATGCCCACCAACGGGAAACCTTCCGCTTGGTGGGTTTTCTGTTTTTAGGCGACTATGACCCGAAATTTTTGGTTGACTTTTCAACCTGTTAGCTATATAAATGAATATGCAGAAGAAAGAGAAAAGGGTAGTTATTTAAAAAAAGAAACAGGAGGAGGTAGCTAATGTCATATAGCGAATTTGTTGGGCAAAATAGCCATATTTTCACCGCACAAGGTTTGTTGGGGAAGGCGCAAGACGCGGCTAAGATTTTGGACAACCCGCTTTTTGTGAGGGTTCCTCAAGAAAAAATGGTATGTCTGATTGAGTCCTTGGCGGATGTGGGGAATTATTTCAGATACATCAGCCGGCAATGCGGTTTGGATTTGCCGGAAGAACTCTTGAGATTCACGAACAACCAGCGGGTCTTGATGCCGCAATTTCAAGCTGTTGATCCAGGGAAAACAGCGCAGGTCATGGTGGTGGATAATAGTCTGATGGCTTTGATTGACACAGCCAGAGCATTTATGGGTTGGCCCAATTTGTTTTTGAGTCATTATTATTTCAGGTCAGGAGCATGTTCTCAGGCTGATGCTGAACAGATTGTGAAAGATATTTTGGAAGCAGATCCGGATATTGTTTTGATGGATCAGGGTTTAGGAGATATCAAAGGTTATGATCTGGTGCGGGCACTGAATGAGGTGACAAAAGAAATTATTTTTGTCGCCAATACAGATTCCGAAGATGATTCCCATATGATAGCAGTCGGCTGTTTGTCTAATTGTGGCAAAGGGGCTTTTCCCGAAGGCTTGAGAAACGCCTTAAAAAAGTTTAAAGGCAAGGTAGTAGCTTAATTTTAAGCAGGGGGTGGAGACATGGCAAAATTAATACCGGCGATTCTAGAAAAAACGGAAAAGGATGTATGGGGAAGGGTGGCCACGCTAAAGCGATTAGATGTGGACATGGCTCATTTGGATGTCATGGAAAAACCGGCGGTGAACAATGTTTGCTGGGGAGATTGGAGAGCGGCAGGCGAGCTGGGCATTGACCTGGAAGTGCATCTGATGGTTAATGATCCCTTGCGGGCAGCGGAGAAATGGCTGGCACTAGGAAATGCCAAGCGAGTAGTTGTCCGCGGGGAAGAAGTTTCCAATTGGAAGGACTATGCTGCTTTGTCAGCAATCTCCGGCGGGCGCCTGGGCGTGGCCTTTGATCCGGAAACCAATTGCTACGAACGCTTTAAAAAAGTAGATCATGTACATTACTTTCTTTGTATGGGAGTGCAGTCCGGGTTCAGTCAGCAAACATTTAACGAGCAAACCCTGGCCAGGATTATCGCTGTGAAGAGTCTGCCAAAAATTCAGCTCATCGGCGTAGATGGCGGAATGAATGCGCAAACGATTCCTGCTGTCAAACAGTTGGGTGTGGATTGCATTGCGGCGGCCAGTTTTTTCTGGCAGGGCACGGATGATGACAGGAGGCGCAAGCTGGAATTTGTTGAAGGGAACAGGTTTCTGTTGTCTTGAAATGATACGCGTGTGTTGACACACTCAGATCCGGTATGCACCGCCACTTTTCCGGCACTTCCTAACGGGGAGTGCCTTTTTTTATGTGCACATTTAAGTCAGGCATGGCTTTTTATTTTATTTCATGTTAATTTCTATGCAAGGAGGTTAGATAGTTTTTTAAAAATTGTTAGATACATATTCTTGCAGTTAAACAAACAACCGGAGGAAATGGTGATGTTAGGTATTGATAGGATATATTGCGATTTCGCAATTCGGACGGTGATGAGTGCTGTGCTTGACCTGATGCAAACTCCAGTAGTGGAGGTGCTGGGTAAGCAAAGGGTTGGTAAAAAGGACACATTGGGAATGGATGCTGTGCCTGAAAATAGTATTCGTGCCTCGGTCAATGATTTTTTCGCAAATGCGATATTGGTAACAGAAGAGACGGATGAGGATAATAGGGCGAATTGGCCGGAAGATCCAGATCCCGATAAGCAGCCGCTTATGTTTTTCTGCGATCCGATGGATCGATCTGCTCAATTCGGGCAATTCCTGAAAACGTTTCCGAGTGCCTATGGAGAAAGTGAGCTCAGTTTAGTGGGGGATATTATTACTCATTCGGAGGCCAAAAATTTTTGGGCAAAAGAGGTGGATAAGATATCACCGATTATGATTTCTGGTGCGACCGTCTCAGTGACTTGCGTCAGCAAGGGCAAAATAATTGTTTCAGCGATCATGAATGTTATGACTCAAACAATCTTTGTTGCTTGCAGTAGCGGTGTTTTCTCCATGTATACCACTGGAGACATGGGCAAAATGAGGGCATTGCTGTCGTCGATTGATTTGACGATGATTGAAAAGAAAGGCAAGAGAATCATCTTCGACTCTCCAAAAAGTCTATATAGAACTGAAGATGATTTCCTCCGATTTGCTTCTTTCACTGGCAAGGAAGGATATATGGAGAATTTGATGAGTAGCGGTATTTTGACGGAAGATCAAATTCATCCTTATCATGATTTGCCTGGTGGGCCTTCCAGAGTTCTTTTTCTGTCTGATTTCCAACCCAATGATGTACCCGTGGGTTTTGTCTTGGCCAATGGTGAAAAAATTGGCGAATGGATTCATTGGCTGGCTTATGTGAAGTTTGCAAAAAATTCGCAAGGGGACAACATCCTCAGAATCTACGAGATTAACAGCGCAAGACTACACGCTAAGGATAGCATTTTGATGTCACCACCACCACCATATTCTATCTTCAGATATAAGAGTGGTAGTATCGTGGGCCCATATTTGCATATCAGTCGCTTGCGAGATTTTGATCATCCAAGTCATTTTCGCTCAATGGTTCTGGTGACCAATGCGAGTAATATGCGAGTAAGAAACATTATGTCAGGCAAGGGCTATAATGATGTGAGTTCATCATTCTAGACATCCTTTACTCACAAAAATTAAAAACCTACCAGTAAGAAATTTACTGGTAGGTTTTCTGTTTTTATTAAGCCTAATCGGGTACTTTGTACCTTTTTAAATTTACTTGCTATTTTAAACATTCTTGCTACAATAAATAACCCACTTAGAGACTATGAATAGGCTCTAAGATGGGCAAGATGCACTTTGACAACAGAATCAAAAGTACACAAATATAGGATTTATGACGGGGCAATCGTTAGATTGTCTAAACTTAGCAAAGGTTGTTTAAAGAAAGAGGAGAGAAGTCATGGTGAAATCGGTGGTGAATCTTATTTCGGGTGGAGCGTCAACATGTTTGCGGGTCATTAAAGAGGAATTGCCAGAAGGCGTGCTTTTTGGCGCTACAAAAACTGTGGCGATAATTGCAGATTCACATGATGTGAGTGGCATACAAAATGTCAAAAATGTTAATTTTCCTGAGGAACATATTCATGTAGTTGAAAAGGGTCCAGATTTTGCAGAAAGAATTCTGGATGTATTAAACACATATAGGCCAGACTTCTTTCATCAGCTTGGTTGGATGCCACATATGCCGGAAGAAGTAATGGCTCAATATGTTGGTCTTAATCAGCACCTTGGGCCGGGCGGAAAGTGGATGTATGGTGTGCGTAGAGTTTATGCGCATATGCGTTTTTGTCAGGAGGTGGGTCGCATTATGCCCATTCAAGTATTTTGCCAGTTTGTCGACCCGGTCTATGACGCAGGAAAAATCGCGCATGCCAGAAAGATTGATTTGGATTTTGCACGAACGCCAGAAGAAAATGCAGAGATGTTGCTGCCAATCGAGCACGGAGTGCAGATTTATGGTCGACTGGAAATGTTTTATGGTTCAGCTCATTCATCAAGAGCAGTGGATAAACCTATGAATATTGCCCTAAATGAAAAAGAAGAAGAGCTTCTTTTGACGATAAAAAAAGAAGCAAGGGATAAGTATCCACGCAATTAATGATGTTGGGAATTAACCCATTGTTTTTCAAAATCCAGACAAAGGAGGAAATGAAAGATGCAAAAGAAAAATGCAGTTTTTCAGTTGTACAAAAAAAGCGGTGCGGGAGGCATTGAATTTTGTTTCAATGTGGAAGCTACGAGAGAACTCACCGCGGATGAAATGGAAAAATTAAAACTGACCCTGGCGGATGGTTTCATTGTGGAAACAATCAGCACGACTTCATGTTTGACTGGCGAGCGGGTGGTTGAAGTGGGGCCTCGGCTCAATTTTGCCACTGCTTGGTCTTCGAACATGGTTTCTATTGCGCGGGCAATTGGCCTGGAAGAAGTTATCACTCGAGTGGAACGTTCGCGACGCTATATGGTGCCAGAAGGTGAGGATGTGGCTGCTTTTGCCGCCGCTCACCGTGACCGAATGACCGAATATGTGTATTCAGCGCCATTAGACACTTTTGAAACCGGCATCAAGCCAGAAGCGGTTTGTCTTGTTCCGATGATGGAAAAAGGACCAAATGCCTTGTTGGATGTTCCCGGCATTTCCATGGACGAAGGGGATCGCAACTTCTATTATGATTATTTTGTCACAAGACATAAGCGTAATCCCACTATCGTGGAAATTATGGATCTGAACAACGCCAACAGTGAACATTCGCGCCACGGTTTTTTCCGGGGTGGGCAGGTTATTGATGACATAGCTCAGTCAGAAAGCTTGATGGAGGTTGTTCAGTCTACACTGGTGGCTCATCCGGAAGACAGTGTGATTGCTTTTAAGGATAATTCCAGTGCAATTGCTGGTGGTCCTGTTTGGGTGTTGGTGCCTGCTTCACCTGGTCAGCCTTCGGCGCTGGTGTTGCAAGAGGCTGTTTATCACCCCTTATTCACTGCCGAGACGCATAATTTTCCAACTGGCGTAGCTCCATTTCCTGGAGCGGAAACTGGTGCAGGAGGTCGCATTCGCGATGTTCAAGGCACCGGAAAAGGCGGTTTTATCGGGGCTGGGACGACGGGTTATTGTGTGGGCAATTTACATATTCCGGGGTACGCATTACCTTGGGAGAATAAATATCCTTGCCCTGACAATCTGGCTACGGCATTAAAAATTGTCATTGAGGCCAGTAACGGTGCTTCGGATTATGGGAATAAATTTGGCGAGCCCATGATCCAAGGATTTGCCCGGTCTTTTGATTTGCGTCTTGCAGATGGAGAGCGTTGGGGATTTCTAAAGCCTATCATGTTCACAGCGGGTGTTGGCCAAATTGATAATCACCTCATTAAGAAGAATAAGGAGGAGAAAGGCATGCTGATTATTCAAGTTGGCGGCCCAGCCTATCGAGTTGGTTTCGGTGGCGGGGCTGCCTCCAGCATGTTGCATGGTGATAACGCGGCTGAGCTTGATTTCAATGCTGTCCAGCGCGGCGATGCCGAAATGGAACAGAAGATGAATCGAGTCATCCGCGCTTGCAACGAAATGGGCGACCAGACTTTGATTGATGTTATTCATGATCAAGGAGCCGGTGGTCCGGCGAATGTTTTGAAGGAATTGGTGGAGAAAGCCGGTGCCCGGATTAATATCCGGAAGGTCAGAGTCGGCGACCCCACCATGTCAGTGTTGGAAATCTATGTGGCTGAATACCAGGAACGCAATGGTTTTTTGATTAGCCCGCATAACTTGGAGCAGTTCCAGGCTATCTGCGAGCGCGAAAAGGTCAATTGCGAAGTGCTGGGTGAAGTGACAGGGGATTTGCGTTTCGTAGTAGTGGATGAAGAAGATGGCTCAACTCCGGTGGATTTGGAGTTGGATGTGGTATTGGGTGGCATGCCTCCGAAAACCTTTCGGGATAACCGGCGGAAAAATATTTTGCCGCCGGTGGTGTTGCCGGAGGGACTAACTATCCGGCAAGCGCTAAATGATGTTTTGCGTTTGCCTTCGGTCGGTTCTAAGCGCTTTTTGACCAATAAGGTTGATCGCGCGGTAGGCGGCTTGGTTGTTCAGCAACAATGTTGTGGTTCATTACAGACTCCGATTAGTGACGTGGCAGTGGTAGCGCAGAGTTATTTCAGTCTTTCTGGCATAGCCACAGCCATTGGTGAACAGCCAATCAAGTTGATCTCCGACCCCGAAGCGGGGGCTCGGATGTCAGTAGGTGAGGCGCTTACTAATCTGGCTTGGGCCAGAATCAAAGGTCTTGATCGGGTGAAATGTTCAGCCAATTGGATGTGGGCACCAAAATTGCCGGGCGAAGGAGCTGCTTTGTATGATGCAGCTTGTGCCATGCGGGGCGCGATGATTTCCTCGGGAGTCGCTGTTGATGGGGGCAAGGATAGTCTCTCGATGGCGACTCGCGTTGGGGGGGAGACAGTAAAATCTCCCCGGGAATTGGTTATTTCGCTGTATGCATCCATGAAGGATTGCAATATATCAGTCACGCCGGATATCAAAGATCCAGGAAATTCAGTTTTGATTTTCGTTGATCTGGGTGGAGGGAAAAACCGTCTGGGCGGTTCAGCTCTGGCTCAAGTTTTAGGGCAGATTGGTTCTGAACCGGCTGATCTGGATGATCCGGCACTGTTGGTGCGAGCCTTTAACGCCATTCAATCATTATTGGACCAGGATTTGATCTTGGCTGGTCATGATCGAAGTGATGGAGGGTTGATTACTACTTTGCTCGAAATGGCCTTCAGTGGAAATTGCGGGCTGAGGGTGGAACTTTCGGGTCAGTCTCCGGTGATGAATCAATTTTTCGGCGAGGAGCTGGGATTGGTCATGGAAGTTAGGGAGGACCAACAAGCGCTTGTTTTGCAGAAACTGGCGGAACACGGAGTTCCGGCGAGCGTCATTGCTAAAACCCTGACGGAAAAAGTTATCCGAGTGCGGTATAATGATGAGGTTGTGCTGGATGAAGATATGCGAGTTTTGCGCGGACTATGGGAAGAGACGAGTTTTCAGTTGGAAATGCTCCAAATGAATCCTGCCTGCGCCCAAGCAGAAAAAGCTGTGTTGTATGCTCGGAAAGGACCGACATATGTCGTGCCTTTTGATCCTCAACCAACTGCACAGTCTATTTTGGACGGAACCGGTAAATTCAGAGTCGCTATCTTGCGCGACGAGGGTAGTAATTCCGATCGGGAAATGGCCGCCGCTTTTTATGCCGCGGGCCTCGAACCTTGGGATGTTACCATGACGGATCTGTTGTCTGGCAAGATTACGCTGGACGGCTTTCGGGGTCTGGCCGCCGCTGGTGGTTTCTCCTATGCAGATGTGCCGGAGAGTGCTAAGGGCTGGGCTGCAACCATCAAATTCAACCAGAGGCTGGCGCGGATGTTTGGGGATTTTTTGAATCGCCCTGACACATTCACGCTCGGAATCTGCAATGGCTGTCAATTATTTGGTCTGCTGGGTTGGGTGCCATGGCAGGGAATTGATCCTGCTAAACAACCGCGTTTTATCCATAATATCTCGGCACGATTTGAGTCGCGCTGGGTGACGGCTAAAATCGGTCCTTCTCCAGCGATGATGTTGCGGGGGATGGAAGGTTTGGAGTTCGGCATTCATGTTGATCATGGTGAGGGATTCCTCAGTTTTCCTGATCAGGATGTCCGACGTCAAGTTTTGGAGCAAAATTTAGCTTCGATTTGTTTTGTGGATGACCAGGGTCAACCGACCGAGATCTATCCTTTCAATCCGAATGGTTCGCCGGACGGTTTGACAGGACTCTGCACGCCGGACGGACGGCATCTAGCAATGATGCCCCATCCGGAGCGAACGTTTGATAAGCGGCAAGCGCATTGGATGCCAATGGATATGAAGGAGGATCTGGCAGCCTCTCCTTGGCTGCGGATGTTTCAGAATGCCCATACTTGGTGCCAAGAAAATTAAAATAAAAAATAATTCCTAAACACAGGAAGAAGGAGGTAAAAAGAGCCCCGCTAGTCATTGACTGGCGGGGCTCCTATTTTTTTGTCATCCCTGCCGGGTGTTTCGACCAACTATTGTCTCTTGACTGGACTTAGTCCGCATGTTAAGATTTTCTATCAGTTCTTTTTATTTACGTTGCTGCACAAATTGTTAATGGATTATTGAAGCGTTAGTCGGGGTATTTTTTATTCAGGGCTATTCCTGAGTTAATCTCTAAAATGTGGAGGTGAAAAATGCCTAAGTCCAATAAGCAGGATGATAGTGTCGGGGTATTGTTGACGGCGGATGTGGTGGACAAAACGCTGTATTCTCACAGCGCCGCTTGCCAAGGCCAGATGCTGAAGCTTTTTGTAACAAACATTGGCTTCACCCACACTGATTACAAAACGGAAACTGGGATAACAGGCAGCCTGGCTACCGGCAATCAGGGGAAAGGAGCTCGGAATTGGGAGATAATCAGTTTTGAGTTGGCAAAAGCGGAGGCGCTCAAATATTACGCTAATGAGATAGCGAAGGAAAAAGAAACTCTTTTGGCATTGGACGAGGCCGTTACTTCTATTGTAATCATGCACCCGGAAAAGCCATAATATCTTTCAATCCCTAAATGCAACTCGGATTTCATTCGAAGCTGGGCTCACCAAATTACATCGGTGAGCCTTTTTTATTTTTTCAATAGTTAATAATTCTTAATGGCTAGTTTTCTTGGCCGTCTGCCACAGGATATCAAATTGCATTTTTTGCAGACCGGCAAATTCCACACTTTCCACGATAAAGCCAAAGGACTCCTTGCAAGAACTCATAAAAGCGACCTTATTGTCATAAATAATATAGCCCATGGAGGAAACCTTTTTTTGGATGAGATAGCGACGCTCCACGTCTTTGCCATCGTCAGCAAAGATGGATTCTTTTATTTTCCCGGTAGGATGCCCCCAAATGGTTTTGATCGGAATGTTATGAGTTTTTCTGCGCGCGCTGAACCACAGCAGAAAATCTTCTCCAAGAAAATCAAGCATGTCTTCGTAGGGCCAGTAGAGATAGAGCGTGGTATCATCGTGCCAGAGGATGTCTTTGAGTAGTTGCTTTACGCCGTCTTGCCCTTCGAAAAAACGCACTTTCGGCTGAAGTGATTGCGATTTGTCAATCAGGGTGGTGAGATTTTTTGCCAGAAAATCCTGTTGGGCGTGGAGTTCTTCCGCTTGGCCATCCAGCAAAATAGAGAGCTGGCGCGCATCACCAATTTCAAAGAGGGTAGTGCCTTCAATGGAACGCTCAACTACCAAGCCCTTGGCGCGGAGAATTTTGATGTAGTCATAGACGCTGGTGCGGGTGACGCCTGTGCGGTGGGAGAGGGTGCGGGCGGTAGCCTTGCCGTTTGCCAAAAGAGCCAGATAGATTTCTTGCGCTGAAGGAGGGATATTGATACTGGTGAGGATGTCTTTGATATTTTGCATAGATTTTTATTAGACAGTTACTTAGTTGTCGAGTGTCGACTACATATTAACACATATGGCCTATCTGCGCTATAGTGCAGATAGTACTTTGATATCCGCGCATATCGTGCGGGAAAATATTCCATCTATCCGGGAGGATAAAAAAATGACAAAAGCCATTACTCGCATCAAGAAATCTCAGACCGCTGTTCCGGCTTCCATTGCTGAAGCAAATGGCGTATTGGCTCGCTTGGGCAACACTCAAGATGAGATCAACACGATTGAAAAAGAGTTAAAGGATAAAATCGCAGAAGCCAAAGCCGCGGCTGAGAAAAAGTTGCAGCCGCTGGTGGTTACGCGGGATGCGCAAATCAATTCTTTGTTTGCTTTCGCCAGTCCGCGCAAAGCCCAATTGACGCAAGAAACCAGGTCAATTGCTCTTAGCGCCGGTGTCTTCGGTTGGCGCATGACCACTCCGCGAGTGGAAACGAAAAAGAGCGACGAAGAAACCATTGCGTTGCTCAAAGACACGGGCAATGCCGAATTCATCCGGATCATCGAAGAGGTCGATCGCCAAGCATTGCTGGTGAAACGTCCTCAGATCGATGGCATTGCATACGTGCAGGACGATGAGTCTTTCGTTGTCCCGAAGCAAAAATGCAAAAAGAAAAAAACTTTCACGCACGCGATTGATCGGTGCTAAGGTGAAGTAAGTTATTTCTAAAGCGGTGAGGCTAAAATAGCCAATACCCGCTTTTTATTTTGTTTCTAAAAGACGATATGATGTTGTTGAGAATCCGCCAGTCTTGACAAAAGTCCGTATAAAGGCTAAGATTTCCAGTTGGTCAATGTTTTGGCTGGCAAAAAGCAGCACATTTACAATTGGATGAATATAGAGTCGAAAAAAGAAATGAAAGGCAGTTTAAATTAATGAGAGAGGACTTTGCGATGAATCCACAGATTATTAGCAGTATGACAAAAAGTGAAGGAGTGGTAGGTGATGAGGTTGAATCCATCCTTACCATTATGCATGTAAAAAATCTTTTCAGTGATGGTGTGGTAGTTCAGACACTCACGGGCATTGGCATTGTTGCCAGTCCTTCGAATCTGGCGCTGGCTTTCCTTGAGTTTGTAAGCGCGAACACGACCCGTTATACTCAGGAAGAGTTGGTGAGGGTTTCCAGTATTATCGCCAATATCCATCAACGGCATTACAAAGAAAAACAGGAGGAAAAATGAAAAAGCATATATTGCCGAATGAACCGCTGGTATTGTTTTTGAGAGAGAAGAATGGGTCTGAATCGGATGAAGTCGTAACAGCCGCTATCGCCATTTGCCGTGATGACATAACAGTGTCGGAGTACGATAGCTGCAACGGTCTGGCCTTGATTACGCCTGCGTTCAGCGGTACTCCCGGAACATACCATTATCAATACGAAGACCGGGATCACAAATCTCATTCCCTGGACGTGACCAGGATCGAAAGAATGGATGGGGAACAGATTACGGTGACTGAGTTTATCGAAGACTGACAGCAGAAAAATCTGCTCCACGTCGACTTGCAGTGCTGCCGCCCCTAGGGATTTCCCTGCGGGCGGTTATTTTTTTGTGCCAAGGAAATATTTATATCGCATAAATGGAAAAGACCTACTAAGTTATGCTTTATTGACTAGGCAAGTCCAGTTTGCTAAGGTTATGGAAAGTCCTTTTACAACAGAGACACAGGCTATTTTACAAAAACATTAACTTATGAGGAGGGATAGTGTGAAAAAATACGACAGCATTATCATTGTCCCGGATGAGGGATATTCAACGAATATTTATGACAAGGCGGTGGAAATCTACAAAGAGTTGATGGCTGATAAGAGGGTTCCAGTCATCCTTGTTTCCGGGGCGACGAGAAATCCGAAGGCGCAAAAGGCCTATGGGTTGAAAAAGATTTTGGAAAGATTTCTCACCATAATTCCAGTGCAAGCGCAAATTGAAAGAATGAAGATGCGGGGCATTCCGGCAGAAGATATTTTCTATGAAAGTTTATCAATGCATACCCGCGAGAATGCCATGAATTCTTTCAAGGCTATGCAGGTAATGAATGTCTGTGTAAAACACATCTATCTCATTGGTTCATTGGAGGGAATGTTGCGCAGATATCTGACGTTCAAAAAAGCCACAGAAGATCTGAAATTGAATTTTTCTATCAAGACCGTTTCCGTTTTCAACCTTTTTCCAATAAAATTGACCATTGCTCGCTTGCTGTTGGTGCCGGGAGAATTTTTCCGAATTTGGAAATATCACAAACTGGGGCATATCTAAACAAAATAAAATTTAGTACGGGGTGGAGATATGGATTTATTTAGAATGGTGGTGGATGTTCTGGTGGTGCTTTCTGGATTTGTGAGTGGAGCTGTTTTTATTCCCCAAATTAGATTGCTTTTCCAAACAAAGAAATCGGATAATTTATCCCTTGGAACCGTATGGGGTTCTTTCTTGCTGCAGTCTCTGATCATAACCCAAGCTGTTTTGAAAGAAAATTGGTCGCTGGCTTTTATGATGACGATGAATGGGGTTTTCTTGGGATATGTGATCTTTCTCATTTACTATTATAGGAGGTTTCCCGGAGGAAAAGCAGCAATCGTGGCGTGTCACTAGTAACAGGCACATAAGCCGAAAAGGTCGGAGCAATTATTACTGAGTAAGGGTGGGGCAGAAATTCTGTCTCACCCCTTTTGTTTCTACGTAGAAACAAAACTCGAATTTTTGGCCAGAATCTGGTATGATGGATATAAGATTAATTAATATTAAAAAATAGCTAATTTATGACATGGTTTTTTCTGACAATAACTGCTGTCTTGTTTATCGTGATTGAAACTGTTTTGGAAAAGAAGACGCTTTTTCAAGCGCGGTCACTTGAGTTTGCGGCCTTGTTCGCTTTTAGCAATGCTCTTATCTCAATTCCACTAGTTTTTATGGCGGATTTTGCGCAAATAAACCCTTTTGTCATAGGGATTATATTTCTGGCCTCCCTCCCTTCCGCCGGGGCGTCACTACTTGTCTTCAAAACCATAAAACATAATCAACTTAGTGAAACAGCGCCTATTCTCGCATTGATGCCACTGGTGGTGACTATTTTTGCCTATATTGCCTTGGGTGAAAAAATGACCGGCATCCAACTGCTAGGCGTCCTGTTGATAGTGGGGGGGATGATCTTTTTGGAGTTAAAAAATTTCAAATTGAATTGCGGCATCTTTCGGGAGGGAAGAAGTAAATATGTGTATTATATTCTCTTATATCTATTGATTGGCGGCATCTCGGCGATATTCGACCGGATTATTCTTTTTCGCTACCAGGTCAATCCGCTGGCCTATCTGGTTTTTATCCAATTTTTTATCGCGGTCAGTTATGCAACGTTCTTTGCCTACAGGCTGTATAAACGACAAATCACCGGAGAGATGAAAAAGGACGTGAAACAATCCTGGAAAATAATTTTTTTCATCTCGCTTTTGACCGTGGCGCATCGCTATATGTATGCCAGTGCCATCCAAGTGGCTGCCAGCATCGGCATGGTGATCGCTATCTACAAAATGTCTTCGTTGTTTCATGTGTTTACGGGGGGCAAATTTTTTGCGGAAGATGGTATCTTCAGGAAAGTGGTTGCGAGTGTCATTATCTTGGGCGGCACAATTATGTTAGTGATTAGTTAGGCCCAGTTCTGCGCATTAGGGGCTGGGATTGACGATAGGCTTTTAGTTTGCTAAGATTATCGGAAGTCCCTTTACAAATGGTTTTTAGAAAAGAATTCAAAAAATAGGTTTAAAAAAACGGAGGGGAATATGCTGAAAATTATCCTGGGATTTTTTGGTTTACGCAAAGCACCAGTGCAGGAAAAAGTGGTGCAACCTTGGGAAGGAGGAGGCGCCAGAACCTTTGTTGCTTTCTTTAAGTCAGAGTTAGACTTGGTCGCGGAGGCTTTATCTGGCTCAATGCGCAGCATTGCAGTCCGCTTTAACGCCAAAGAGCAGTGCGCCGAATTTTTTGATCAGGAGGAAAAAATTCTAGCCCAAGTCATTGTGTATGGGGAAAGAGGGATTCCCCATAAAATATATGTGAGGACAGTTCTCGCATTTGATGAAAGGCAGATATTTACCCAATATCTGCCCAAAGAGTTGTCAATCCTTTTTTTGGGATCAAAATAAACAGCCTTAGCCCATCGGCGCAGAAAATCTGCCGCAGACCGTCTGTAAGGAAAAACTTCCTTCGGGCGGTTTTTCTTTTTGAGCGGATAGCCTCTAGTGTTGTTTTCCCCAGGTACCAGGCCTGCAATATCATGGGGAGAGGCAAGCGCAGAGAAATCTGGTATAATGAGAACGGTAAATAACTAAGCTGAATATATGACAAGTGATAAGACAGTGCAACAACTGGCGCGGAAATATTTTCCCCAGGATTTTGCCATTACGACCTGGGAAAAACTGCAAGAGGAGTTGGAAAAACTGCTGGCCTATCCTATCGGCTCGGCAGAGGAACTGCTGGAATTTTGGCAGACGGTGAGTGAGTTGGATAAGATAATTAGGGATAAGGGGGCGTGGCTATATATCAACATGACGCGCTTTGCCGATAATGTGGAGCACGAGCAGGCCTTCAATCAGTTTGTGGAAACCATAGAAGCAAAGAGGTCCTCCTATGCTTTTAAATTAAAAAAGAAATTTTATGCTAGTCCTTGGCGCACCCAACTTGCTCCGGAGTATGCGCATTTGAACAGGATTATTGCTAGTGAAATTGAATTATTCCGGGAGGAAAATATCCCATTGTTTGTGAAAGAACAGGAATTGACTACTCAGTATGGAAAAATAGTTTCCAAGATGACGGTGTTATTTCAGGGAGAGGAAAAAACAGTGCAACAACTGGCTCACTATCTGGAAGATCAAAACCGCGAGTTGCGAGAAGCGGCTTGGCGCTTGATGTTCGGACGCTATGCGCAAGATCAGGTCGTTCTGGATAGCTTGTTTGATGAACTGAAAAGTCTGCGAGTGCAGATAGCCAAAAATGCCGGGTTTGAAAATTATCGAGATTATGCGCATCAGGCCAATGGACGATTTTCCTATACGCCAGAGGACTTGGTGCGACTGCACACGGTGGTGGAGGAGATGATTGTTCCCTTGATCGAAGAATTCAATGCGGAGCGCAAGAGCAAATTGGGATTGGACGTGTTGAAACCGTGGGATTTCAAAGTGGATATTGACGGTCAACTGATTAAACCCTTTGCGACGCACGAAGATTTGATCGCCAAAGGTGCGCAAACAATTGCACAAGTGGATCCTTTGTTTGGTATTGAACTGGAAAAAATGCGAACCCATGAATTTATTGATGCGGAGAATCGCAAAGGAAAAGCGCCGGGTGGCTATTGCTATCCGCTCTATGAAGCGGGTTCTTCCTTTATTTTTATGCATGCCGTAGGTGTCAGGCAGGACGTGGAAGTATTTGTGCATGAAACCGGTCACGCCATGCACAACAGATTGTCGAAACAGCATCCGATTATGCAATATACAAGCACTCCCAGCGAAGTGGCCGAGCTGGCTTCGATGAGCATGGAGCTGCTTTCAATGGACCATTGGGACAACTTTTATGCTCCAGCTGATCTGGAAAACATCCGAAAAAAAGAATTGCGGGATAAGCTGAATGTTCTTCCGTGGGGCGTAGTGGTGGATGCTTTTCAACATTGGCTATATTTGCATCCGGAACATAGTGCGGAGGAACGGGGGAAGCATTTCGCCGGACTGCTCGATCGGTTTCACGTGGGCGGGAGTTGGACGGGTTTGGAGAAAGAGAAAGCCATGCGTTGGATGTTGCAATTGCATATCTTTGAAGTGCCGTTCTATTATATCGAATATGTGCTGGCGCAGTTGGGCGCTATTGCTGTTTATCGCAACTATCGGCAGAATCCCCAAAAGTCTATGGAAGAATATAAAAATTTTTTGGCACTGGGCTATACTAAGCCGGTTGCTGAGGTGTATGCCACGGCGGGCATTGCGTTTGATTTTTCAAAAGAATACGTTGCGGAGTTGATGGATTTTATGCGAAGTGAATTAGCCATTTAAAGTGTGGGGAAGTCAAATATTTATAAAAAAAGATAGCTTTATATGATAGAGATTTTTTATTTAGAAAAGGAATAGTCACTGATCAGGTCTCCTGTCAGCGAATATATTTTCACGTCAATGTTGTTTCCCTCTACGGATACCAATGCATAGTAGTGCCCGGAAAGACCGAAGTCGGTCAGGTCTTTTTGCGGAATATCATCGGCAGTGCTATCAGTGTCTCCGATGACAAATTGTTCGATACCGTCTTGTTTTTTTCGGGCCGTCATATGCAGGTGGCCATTAAAAACCGCGGTTACATTATGTTTTTTGAGGATATCCCAGAATTGATCACGCTCAGAAGGCTTGACATCCAAGACATCATTTTTATCCTGACTCATTTGAAAAGCGGGTTCGTGCAAAAAGATAAAGGTTTGGGATTTCGTATTTGCCGTCAGATCTTGCTCTAGCCAATTTCTTTGTACGTCATTAACAAGATGTTCCTTGGGTTTTTCACTGTCGAGAACAACAAAATGGGCATTGCCGGAATCAAAGGAATACGTGAGCTCTTGAAAATCAACCGGCCCATTAGTCGGCAAATTGAATTCTTTTTGCCACACGGCGTCAGCCGAATCTCCGCTGGTACGGTCATGATTGCCTGGCACCTCATAGGTTTTATCTAGAATGGGTGCCATTACGCTTTTCCAAGCGGCATATTTTTTTTCGCAAGAACTTCCACCGTTGCAGCTGGAGACGAGATCGCCCATGACAAAAGCGAAAGCAAAAGATTGTCGGCTCAAAGAGGCGACGGCTTTTTCCAGGTTGCCGTTGGGATTCCCGGCTTTGAAAGCCTTGGTGTCGCCAATAACGGCAAAGGTCAGTGGAGCATTATTTGGAGTAGCGGAACCGGCCAGCGAGTCGCCCGGTCCCGGAGCAGCCGTGCCTGATGACGGCGTGGAATTTTCCGGAGAGGGTGTCGTTTTTAAGTTAGTTTTAACAAGAAAAGTCACTGCCCCGCCTAGGACAAGAAGGGTGATTAAGGCAAATATAATTTTTTTCATAAATAGCGTTAGTGGGTTATATGTACTTATACAAAGAAGGGCTGATATTCTTCCGCTTAGACAAGAGCTTTGGAGAAAGATTTTTAAAATAGCAGGAACGTTATTCTGGAAAAAGAGACACGGAGGAGCCTCTTTTTACTGTGGCAGAACTATTTTTTTGTGAGGGTAAAAGGCGGAGTTTGGCACCGTGAGAAGAACTCTCGACTAAAAAAGGAATTTTATGCTAAGATGCAAATATAAGGAGCGGAGAAAAAATAATTGTCGAAAAAACACGTAGCACAAGGAGCTTAGTATCTCGAGAGCAACGCGGCAACAATAGCGTCGCGCAGGACGGGCGGAGCGGTTCTTTTCTAATACTGGCAGACAAAAAAGGAGGTTGCTATTATGGGCAGTAAGTTAATAGTCGATTTTTCCCAACGGGCCAAAGATTTGCGTTATCTGGTACGAAATGAATTAGCCCTGGATCGCAAATGGAAGCGTCAAGAAACACGAATTGCCATGGCAATTGCAGGTATCCATAAAAAATATTTTGTGAGGGCATAATGTTGCCAAAACAAAAGATAGGGACTCCTGATGATAACTCTCTTGCAATATGGTTTGCGAGAGAGTTTTTTCTATAACCATTATTAGAGAGCACTCGCTTTACAAAACAGAAAAAGCGTGCTATTGTGGTGTCATACATACACTAACAATATATTATGAAAATTAAAAACAACCCGGACAGCGCGCAACTCATTATCGGTCCCGCTTTGGCGGTCGACACGCTGATTTTCACCATCCGTGAAGGCAAATTGAATGTGTTGCTGATCAAAATCGGTAGTGGTCCCTATCAGGGGAAGTGGGCGCTGCCCGGAGGAATTGTGCCGATCAACGAAACCTTGGACGAGGCGGCGCGCAATATTTTGGAGAAAAAAGCCGGCCTCAAAGGCGTGTATATGGAACAGCTGTATACTTTTAGTGGCGTTGCTCGGGATGTGCGTGGCCGGATGGTTTCCGTAGCCTATTTCGCACTGGTGGATAGCGATCAATTCGCGCTCAAGACTATGGATTATTACACCGACATCCAATGGCGGGCGCTGGATCATTTGCCCAGAATGGCCTTTGATCACAAGGAAATCATTCAATACGGTTTTGCCAGACTGCAAGCCAAGATAGAATATACTAACATCGCCTATGGCTTGTTGCCGGCGGAATTCACCCTAAGCGAGTTGCAAGCCGTGTACGAAATTATTTTGGAACGCGCACTGGATAAACGGAATTTTAGAAAAAAAATATTAGCTTTGGGCATCGTGCAAACCGCGAAAGGTCTGCGCCGAGGGGGCGTGTCGCGTCCGGCGCAATTGTACCGCTTCACCCAACGCTCGCTCATGCTGGCACAGATTTTATAAAGCAGTCTAATAGAATATAAAAAAGCACATTACCCACCCGGTATGCGCTTTTTTTAGTGGAAATTTATTTTGTTACAGAGCCTTAGTAGCGGGGTTTTTTGGAGTTATCCACAGGGAGTGCTTGACAATAAATATATAGTGTATATAATACACAATATAGAGATGGAAGAAGACCTAAAAAATTCAGCTCTATGCACAGCAAGTTCTTTAGTATCAAATATAATGAAACACGATAACTATCTTTTCGAGGAAGGCTTTTCTCGAGATCCTTTCTCCTGCGCATTGAGTTAGTCGTGTTTCACAATGGCGAAGGAAATAAAGGACCTCGATAAAAAGCCCTGCTCAAGAAGAGCGGGGCTTTTGTCGTCTTGGAGTAGTTTGAAAATTATCCCAAGACAAGGTTCTTTTACAATTAATGCAAAAGGAGGATGTATTATGGCTAGAAAAATTTCCGTTCATCTCGTTATCATCGATCCGCAGAAGGATTTTATGGACGATGCCACCGCTGCTTTGCCGGTACCGGGCGCCAATGAGGACATGCGGCACGTGGCCGCGATGATTGATCGCATTGGAGGAAAGCTGGAGGATATCCATGTCACGCTCGATTCTCATCGAGTGATTGATGTGGCGCACCCCGGTATGTGGCGAGACCAAAATGGCGACCAACCGGCGCCGTTTACCATCGTCACTGTCCAAGATATCCAAGCGGGTATCTGGACTCCGAGGAATCCCGTGTTTCGCCCGCGCTTGCTCGCCTATGCCCAGGCGTTGGAACAGCAGGGCAATTATCCGCTCATGGTTTGGCCGGAGCACTGCCTGATTGGCACGCCCGGTCACAACGTGCAAGATGACCTGGTAAAAGCGCTGCAACGCTGGGAACGACAGGCCTTTGCTAACGTGGATTATGTCACCAAAGGCACAAATGCCTTTACGGAACATTATGGGGCGTTGATGGCTGAGGTGCCGGATCCGCAAGATCCAACCACCGGTCTCAATACCCAATTTCTAGAAATCCTGATGCGGGCGGATATTGTGGCGATTGCCGGTGAGGCGCTTTCTCATTGTGTGAGATCTACTGTCCAGCAAATTGCAGACAATATCGGCGAGGACCACATCAAAAAGTTCTACATTCTGACCGATGCGGTCAGTCCTGTGCCGGCTGTGCCGAATGGTCCGGATTTTCCGGCCATGGCGCAACAGTGGCTTAAGGATATGGAGGCTCGGGGAATGGTGTTGACCACCACTGAAGCCTTTCTCAACTAAGGAATATGTGCGGTTTGGTTGCCGGGCAAACGCCCGGCAACCAAACCCAATCTTTTAGAGAAAAGGAGAATAGCAAATGGCACGCTTAATGGATGATGGAATGGAAGAGGGGCGGATCGGTGGAGGAAATTTTACCTACACCGGCGCGCGCATTGAACGGCTTGGGGCGACGGAATATACCTTGGTCACAATTGCCGTGGATGAAACGGGCTCTGTGGCTGGATGGGAAAATGATCTACGCTCCGCTTTGGTGGCTGCCGTGGAGAGCTGTAAGAGATCTCCGCGATCTGACAACCTGTTGGTGCGGGTGGTGACATTCGGGTCTCAATATCGGAATGGCGTGAACGAGATGCATGGATTCAAACCACTTGCCGAGATTGACGTGGCACAGTATCCGGATATTTGTCCGGGTGGAATGACTCCACTCAACGATGCGGTCTTCAGCGCCGTCGGTGCGATGAATGCCTATGGCAAACAGCTGGCAGATCAAGATTTCGGTGTCAATGCCATTGCTTTTGTGATTACTGACGGTTACGACAATGCTTCTGTTACTTCTCTGGCTATGATTAAGGAGGAAATCCGAAAAGCCATCGCGGGAGAGCAGGTTGAGTCTATTGTGACTGTCCTGATCGGTGTTAACGCTACGGAATATGCAACTGCATTGCAGGCTTTCAAAGATGAGGCGGGCATGACCCAATTCATCGATATCGGTGATGCGACTAAGGGCAAATTAGCCAAGCTGGCACAGTTTGTTTCTCAGTCTGTGTCTAGCCAAAGCCAGGCGCTCGGGACAGGCGGTCCCAGCCAAAACATTGCGGCCGTAATCTAAATAAACGGCGTAACCTTAACCGGGCGGTGACACATCTGTGCACCGCCCGTATTTTTTTCAAGGAGGAAAACATGCAATTTTATGGCGATAGTTTTTTTCACATCGGACAATCCCATTTGACGACCGGCAAGCCGTGCCAAGATTATGCGCTGGCGGAAGCAGACACAGAGGTAGCGTATGCTATGGTGGCTGATGGTTGTTCTAGCGGAGAACGTACGGATATCGGCGCGCGCATAGTGGCGCTTACGACGATGACAGCGATGAAGCAGGCAGAAAAAAAACAAACCATTCTTTTCACGGAACAATTTTTTCCGCAAGTAGATGCATGGCGAGAGCAGGCCTTAACGGCGACTCAAACTCTCTTGGGTGTAACGCCGTTGGATCTGTTGGCGACCTGTATTTCAATTATGTTGACGCCCGGTGGCGGATATGTGCGCATAGAAGGGGACGGCGTGGCGGCTATTAAATATCGCACCGGAGCGATTCGCATGTTTCGTTTCGATTGGAATAACAACATGCCGTTCTATCCAGCGTATCGAACTTTGGGTATGCAGTTGTTTGTTAGGGCGCACGGAGGCATTGCTGCGGAGGAGTGTTTACGAGAGGAGGTGTGGCTGTGGGATGGTATCGAGCAATGCGTTCAGGAACAGGTCAGAATGCATTCTGCGCAAGAAGGTATTGCCGGCATCAAGCTAATGTTGGAAGCGGAAGAACTGGTAAAGGAGATTGCCTGCGTAGCTGTTTTTTCCGACGGAGTATGCCAGATCGATGGCGTGACTTGGCAAGACGCGGTGCGGGAATTTCTAGCCTTCAAAAATATGGCAGGGGAATTCGCTAAACGGCGAATGATTCGCGGAATTAAAGATCTGCATAAAATCGGCAGGGGTCCCATGGATGACATCGCTTATGCGGTCATCCGGGTGGAAACCCAACAGGATGAGGAAAATCATGAAGACGGCAAATATGAAAGTGCTCTTGGACGGACGTAGGCCGATCACTTTGCGTCCCGCTGATCATAAGGCCACCGGCGGGGAAGGCGCGGTGTATATTGTTGGGGGAATAGCGATTAAGATCTATTCCGACCCAAAACGGATGCGGCGTGATGCTCTGGTAGAAAAAATCAAAAGCCTGACTGCCTTGCGGCATCCCTATATTGTCGCCCCGAAAGGAATTGTCTGCGCTGAAAATGGCGAACCCATCGGTTGCTATATGGACGCCGTGGAGGGCGAGCCTTTAGCCAGAGTATTTACGAATGACTTTCGGACAAGGCAGCAATTTACCCAGGCCCAAACCAACACGCTGGTGGAGCGGATGCGGGAAGTAGTTTTGACTGCGCATAAGGCCGGCGCCCTGTTGGTGGATGCTAATGAATTGAATTGGTTGGCGAAGGTGGATGTTGCAACCGACCCTGAACCGCGGGTTATCGATGTGGATTCTTGGGCTATCGGGCGTTGGCCGGCGACAGTTATTATGCCTTCTATCCACGATTGGCACACTAAGGGATTTACGCAACTCAGCGATTGGTTCTCTTGGGGGGTGGTAACGTTCCAAATATACACCGGCATCCATCCGTATAAAGGGGTGTTGGCTGGATATGCGCGCCAGGAATTCGAACGACGGATGAAAGAAAATGCTTCCGTGTTTACGCCGGGCGTGAAACTGAATCATGCCGTGCGGGATTTTTCCGGGATACCGGGGCCATTGCGGGACTGGTATGTAAAAGTCTTTCGTGATGGAAAACGGTTGTTGCCGCCATCTCCATTTGCGCAAGGCGTGCCGATGGCGCAAGGGGTGGTTGTTGCGCGGGTGATTACAACGGCCATAGGTAATCTCATTCATGAGAAAATCTATGCCGCGAATAATGACCAGGTCATTCGACTGTTCCCTTGCGGGGTGGCTCTGCTGGCATCTGGGAAATTGATAGATCTGGGTAGCGGAAACCAAATTGGTACGACGCACGCCAATGATTGCGAAGTGGTACGGGTTAAAGAGGGATGGCTGGTGGCGGAGGAGCGTGCGGGGCAGTTTGTCTTTAGTTACCTGCGCGCGGCTAATTTTTTAGCCGAAACGCTGACCGTGACCGCTCAAATAAGGCAGATTATGCGCTTTGAAAACCGGCTATTCGCGGTGTTGGATAATGGTCTGGCGGAATTGGCGTTAACGATCTTGGGTAAACCGATGTTATCTGTCGGTCACGTGTGGGGCGCTATGGTTAAGGCGACGCAATGGTTTGATGGCGTCGGCATCCAAGATACCTTCGGGGCGATGCATGTGATTGCTCCTTTTGGTGACAAAGCCTGCGCACAAATGCGGGTGCGGGAGTTGGATAAATTGCGGGTAGTCTCAGCTAAAGCTGGGAATCGCTTTATGGCTTTTGTGGGACTCAACGCCAGCGGTGGATACCAAAAAGTAGAACTTACGTTTGACCGGGAATATCGCACCTATCAAGTATGGATAGGCGACGTAGATGGACCAGATCTGAATATGGCGCTCCTGCCCAAGGGCGTGATGGCAACTATCATCAATGACGGCGAGCTGGTAATTTTTGTTCCGGCGAGTGGCGTCATTAACAAAATTCAAGACAAGTTTATTAACACCGATTTGATTTTGGGGGAATGGGATAATCAGGTGGTCTATGTGCGACAGGGCGTTGCATGGAGGATGCGCATGCAATAAAGTGTAAAAACACTGTATAAGTGGCTCACTGTCTTTTCAAAGAAAAGACAGTGGGTTTTTAATTACTAGTAGGGAATAAGATTATAGGGAACAAAGTGCACTTGAAATTATGTAGGGCATATGCTATGCTCAGGGTATGAGTGTATATAATACACTAAATAAGGATGTCCTTTGACAAAATAGGCACTAAAAAACTAGAAAGGAGGACTATGATGAAAATTGCCTTAGGCGGGAGTGCAAGCAACCCAGCTCACTATGGCCATAAGTTTTTAGCGGAAGCCGTTTTAAAATCAGGAGAATTTGACCGGGTCCGCTGGATTGTTTCCGGCGAGCGCCCGGACAAACCCGGGATGCCGGCCGTGCTCCATCGGTGGCAGATGACGCAATTACTGGGCATGGATCAATCCATCGAAATTGCCTACGAAAAAAAGCAGGCCGTTCCCACTATCGAGGTTATTCGCCAGACACAACAAGAATTTCCTCAAGCGGAAATTGTGTGGTACTGCGGTTCGGATCATTTCCTTGCCCGCAGGCAATTTGCCGGGGCGTGTGATGTAGAAGCCTTTTGGGAGGAAGGGGAGTGGTTGATGAATCATCAACCATTTCTAATCGCCGTTAGAAAAGGAGTAGCGCAAGAAAAAATGCGCTATCCTGAAAAGTGTCTATTTTTGGAATCAACGATTCTGGAAATTTCCAGTACGCGTATCCGGCAAAATGTGCGCGATAAAAAAGAGAATCAAATTTTTACTGCGCCAGCCGTATTGCAGTATATGGAAAAAAATCAATTATATCTTTAGTTGTCAATTCAACTATAGGCGCTGGTTCCAAATGGAATCAGCGCTTTTTAAGTTATCCACAGGTGTACTATTGACACTATTTAGAGGGTATGCTAACTTATATGTATTAGTGTGATTAGTACACTAAGTAAAGAAAAGGTTCTTTGATAAAACTAGGTTTAAAAATTCCAATATTTCCTAAACAAGGAGGAGAAAAAATGAACATTGTACGCGACAAAGCTAATCGGGTGCTGGGAATTGGGTGCTGGGCAGATGGGTTTGTTCCACTGCGCGGGCAGGTGATGACCCTGGAGGAAGAAGTCAAGAAAAACGGACTGGCTCCGGTGGTCAATCGCCTGAAGCGGTTAGGCAACTTTGAAAAAGCAGAAGAGCTGATGGAGCGGTATCAGCAGTAGTCAAAGGCCTAAATTTTTTTAAACTGAGATAGTGTATAAAATACACAAAAGCTATGGAGACCGAGAACCCTCGGTTTCCATAGCTCACTTTAAGACTTAAGATCTGGAAAATTTCTACCAAATTTTTTTGTAGCAGCTTTCTGATCTCAAGAGGGAGAATCAGTAATAGGTCTAATATGTTCTTTGAAATTAAATAACCAATAAGAGGAGAGGAGATGAAAAACATTTTCGATTTGAATGAGCCTATTGTGGGCAGTCTGTTAGAAACGGATACCTATAAAGTCAGGATGTTGTACTATATCTGGAATTTTTTCCCGCTGGTGAAGACAAAATTTGCTTTCAAGAATCGAACCACTTCAGTGCGGCTTGCGGAAGCAGTCGACATCGAAAAAGTGCGGGAGCAACTAGCTGCGGCTGCCAAATTGAAATTCCGGAAAGATGAAATCGCCTATCTGCGCGAGAACGAGAAATATCCGGAAGAATTTCTTCAATTTTTGGCAGAGCTGGAGCTTTCAGAAATTACGGTTGATCGTGACGGCGATGGTCAGCTGGCCATTGAAACGGCCAATGACTATTGGGCAAAAACCACTCTTTGGGAGCTGATTGCTCTTCCTATCGTCAATGAGCTGTACGCGAGACAGACATTGGCAGAAAGCAACATTGGTCAGGCGGAAGTCATGGCTGAAGGCGAACGGCGTTTTCGGGAGAAAGCCAAAATGCTCGCAGGAACAGGAGTCCGGGCCTTGCAGTTCGGTTTGCGCCGACGTCTGAGCGGTCCATGGGAAAAGCATCTGACGCAGATGGCCTTGGAGATTATGCCGGAAACAATCGTGGCGGTCTCTAATATGGCTTTGGCACGGGAGCTGGGAGCGGCTTATGGAGGGACTAACGCACATGAGCTCTCTATGGCGCTCAACGCCATCAGGTGGAAAGAGGGGCGGCAAGCGGCCTGGCAAGCGCAATATGAAGTGTTTGAAAAATGGTTTCAGCTTTTCAACGGCCAGGCGCGCATAATCCTGCCGGATACTTTCGGATCCAAGCAGTTTCTGGAAAACATCCCGCTGGAATTGGGGCAACAGGCCATGGGATTCCGGCAAGACTCTGGCGATCCCTTGGAATTCGGTGGGTGGGTGCTGGATATGTGGAAGCGCTTTGAAATTGAAACGCAAACCCGCACCTTGTTTTTCAGTGACGGCCTGAAGGCGGAAAAAATGCTCCGGATCAATGCAGAATTCCGTGCCAGAGCCAAGGTCCTCTTCGGTTGGGGCACCAATTTCAGCAATGACACCGGTTTTGTGCAAGCGCTTTCTATCGTGATGAAGTTGGTCATGGCGGACGGCAATCCGGCGGTGAAGCTGAGTGACAACCTGGCCAAGGCCATTGGAAAACCGGAAGCAGTGGCCAGAAATAAAAAACTTTTCGGTTACGCAAACACTTTCAATGAAAAGTGTGAATATTAAAGATCTATTAAAAAAACTGTGACGAGAGAGAAAAAATCTTTCTCTCTCGTCCATCCATATCTGATTACAAATTGATTGCAATCAGATAACGATGAGTTCTTTGAAAATCAAATATAAGGAGATGGATGATGAACATATTACCGGTAATCGGTCATCAAGAAGGAGCGCTTGTTTTTTGGAAGAAACTGCTTGCGCTAGGCGTAAAAGAGGATTTTAACAATCCTGATTATATCTTGGTTCTAGGAGGTGATGGCACATTTCTGGGAGCAGAAAGAGACTATTATCACCTGCAAAAACCTTTTGTCGGTGTCGGATTGGGCAGTATTAATTTCCTGCTCAATCGGGTCATCCAAAGTCCAGAGGATCTTCTTGCTAGAATGCAGGAAGAGAACTGGATTAAGTTTGCAATGCACGGCATGAACGCAACCATCACCACTGATGAAAAAATTGAGCAAGGCATCGCCTTCAATGACATCTATGTGAAATCTGTTGATCCTACCGGCGTTGTCGAATTGGAACTGGAGACGAAAGAATATTCAGCGCTAAAGCTGAAAGGCGATGGGATCATCATCGCGACGCCTCAAGGTAGTACGGCCTATAATCGCAATGCCGGCGGAACTATTCTGCCTCTCAACAGTGCATTGTGGTGCTTGACGGGTATCTGCACGGCGAAACCGTTTCATGTGACCATAGAACAACAGGAAATTCTGGTGAAGATCAAAAGAAACAATGCGGTGGTTGTCACTGATAACAAAATTTTTTATGGGGCGCGAGAATTGCGCATTGTTCCCAGTCAATTCAAAGCGGAGGTGTGTTTCTGTCAGGAAGAAAAATTTGAAAAGAGGCGCTATAACGAATAACCAAAAAACAACAGGAGAAAAGGTATGTTTACAAAACCCATTGAAGAAACAATTGAATATCTCAAGAAAAGAACCCTGGATTTTGGGCGCGGTTGTGACAAGGCGTATGTTTCTCTTTCCGGAGGCGTTGATTCTGCTGACGTGGTTGCAATTTTGTGCGAGGCATACGGCCGTGATCGCGTGGTGGCGATGTTTCGTGACATAAAGAATGATCCTAAGCATTTGGCTGACGTAAGAAAGCTTCAAGAGGTTTTGGGTTTTCAGCTCATAGTTATCGATGCCAATCCACTGTATGAGGAATTCTTGCGACAATGTAAAGCACAATTTGGTCAGGACTGGGTTGAGGAAGGGTCTCAGGAGGCCGAAGAGACTGGCTGGGAGAGCGCCTATAGTTCTCTCAAATCTAGATTCACCACTCCTTTGGCCGGTTTCATCGCTAAGGCGGTAGATGGCGGGAGGGGGAGAATTTTTGGCACCGGCAACGCGGAAGAGGACATTCTGCTGCGCTACTTCGACAAGTTCGGGGATGGGGCGGTAGATAATAATATTTTGGCCGGGTTGACCAAGATGGAAGTGCGGCAAATCGCTCTCTGGTTCGGCCAAAAATATGAGGCCGGTGTTTTCAGAAAAATTGCCGAAAAAATTCCCTCTGCGGATCTCAAAGCGAATGGCGACAAGCACAATGACGAAAATGAATTGAATGCTTGGGCCAAAAACATGGGATTTGCTATCCAACTTTCCTATGGCGACCTCGAAAGAGAGGGCAATATCGCCTGGCTGGTCAAAGAAGATTTGGATCAAGGGGTTATTACTGGAGAAAAAGCCGGTTGGGATGAAAGGAAGCTAAGAGGCATCCTGGGCTATACGGATGACGAAATGCAACTCGTTCAATTCGTGCGTATTATTGAGCGGTCCACTCGCCACAAGCAACTGGGCATTCCTGGGGTGACTAGGCTTGAGCTCAGAAGGCTGGGACTGGTGGATTAAAGAATCTATAAAAAAATATTATTTTCAGGAGAAGCATCATGGCTTGCAAAGTGTTGGCTGTAAATTTCGATAAACGGGAGACGGATCTATACTATCTGGTTAAATATGAACTCCGGCCTGATCGGCAATGGAAACGCCAAGAAATGAGAATCACGCGCGCCATCGAGCTGGGCAATATGAAGCAATAAAAGCAAACCGCGACTCCTCTGTCATTGCACAGAGGAGTCGTTATTATTATGTAACGGGCCTAATTTAAGGGAGAAAGTGATATGAAGAAAATAAGTTTTACCAAAAAAGAATTGCAGGCAGTGTTCGAAGAGGGTTTCTCTCCGGAAAAGTTGCTGCAATTTTTAGCCGCTGATTTCGGGGGAATATATGCTGCGGATGCCGGAGTGTGGGAAGGCTATACCATCGGTCAGCACACTCTCATGGTGCTGCGCCAATTCGAGCGTTATTTTGGAACACAAGTTTTGCCCGGAAATTGTGACATCAATATGTTGCGTCTGATCTTGGCCTTGCATGACACAGGCAAGCGGGAAGCCATTGCCTGCGGAGACAAAAACCAGCAGCACCTCCATACCGTCCAAATAATCGAGGAATTTTTTGATGCGCTGGATTTTCCGGAAGCCAGCAAAAAACTGGCCGTAGCACTGATTGAAGAGGATGCTCTTGGAAAATATATCCGAGGAAGGCAAGATGTTTTCCAGACAGCGGCGCTGATAGAGCAATCGGCCGCAAAGGGCGGTATGGTTGTGCGGGATTTTCTGGAACTGCTGACCATTTTCTATCGAGTGGACGCGGGCAGCTATACCGAGGACGCCGGCGGACTCAAATCCCTGGATCATCTTTTCGTCTTCGACCACCAAAAACCGGCACTGGCATTTGCCCCCGAAATCGCCGATAAGATGGAGATCCTGCGGGAACATATGGGGCAGCAGTAACGGCGACTTGAAGAATGGCTCTCTTGCAACATGATTTGTGAGAGAGTTTTTTTGTGGTTACCGGAAAATATGTTGACAAAAAGTGTAATGTATGATAGGATATAAAATCAGTGGTTTGAAATAGAAAGGGAGACTTTGGAATGTCCAAGTTTCAATGGTTTTTTAACAATATGGGAAGAGGCTAATAATGGGAGAAAAATTGATAGATGAAGATGCACTTCGGAAATGGGCATTGCGTATAGAAGAAGAACGTGAAAATAATGCCAAAAGGCATTTCCGATTAGGTATGTTCTTTTTAATCCTAGCAACTATATTTGCTGGTTTTGTTGCATTTTTGTTTGTAGAAAAGAAGGAATATTTTAATTTAATGAGTGTTAGCGGTGCAGCTTTTGCAGGGATTTCGCTTGCGGTTGCCGCTGGATTAAATTTTTCATTTTACAGGATGTGGAAGCATGGCTATCAAAATAACCTTAAATCTGGAGGAAAGAAAATGTCGGAAGAATGGCGTAAAGAAATAGATGGTGTGGCTAAAGATGCAAGCTGGACAGTGATGCGTTTTTTGCCGGTAGGTCTGTTGATTGTTGCGATCATTGTTGTGCTTGGATGGTTTCTGTTATCGACCGGAATCATCAGTATGAACATCGATCGAGAAGTGGTTCAACATAGTCGGCAATACACCGAGTCCAAACAAGGGATGCTACAAAACCTGTATACGGAATATGCCAATTTACAAACAAAGGTTGCTGAGGCGGAAGCCAATGGTTCAACTAATGTTGCTGATGCGGCGCGAGCTCAACAAGGAGCTTTGTTGGCGCAAATGAAACGGGAAGCTACCAACATCCCAAGCAGTCAAATTCCGCCGGAAGTCAAACGGCTAATTCAGTAATGGAGGAAGCTTGCAATGAAAAAAAGAATGTTTTTATTTCCGATGATTTTGCTGTTGCTGGTGATTTCTGGATGTGCTGAGACTTCCGAGGATAAGGACAGGCATATTGTTAATAAGCAGCAAGAAATGTATCAACAAACACAGCCAGTACATATCTATGACTACAGCATCCCCAGGGATATTTACCAACAGATCTATGATATAACCACCACTAAGGTTGTGGCCACTTATTCAATCATTGAATCTGTTACTGGTGTAACCCGGTATGAGTGTCCATCTATGGGCTTTGCTATTCCAGCTGACACGCAACTTACAAACCCCCTACAACCGACATATCTTGGTGGGAGTAGCAGTGGGATTGTGGCAATCGAGCAAGCTGAGCCAAATGGGTTATTCAGTTCAAAAAACACTGATGGAACATATGTGATGTGTGTGGACTTGAAGACCAGCGAGGTTTATCCAGTCTATACTGAACACAAAGTCACAACATTCCCTTTCATTGTTGAAAAGGATAAAAATGGACAGTGGGTACGTGCAGATAATAAACCTCTGGCCTTCAAGATTGAGATTAAAAAAACTGAGGGAACTGTAATCCCACCCCCAGCTCTACCGAGAGCAAAATAAAGCCGAAAAAACGGCAAAGGAGCAAGGTTCAACATTGCTTGAATCATGGAGACTATCGCAAGGTAGTCTCTTTTTTTATTCTCATTAAAATCAAATCCAAAGGATAAAATTATTAGTTCAATAATTTGGAAATGGTATTTGTGACGGAAGCATTTTCTTGCTAGAATAAAGGGGTTAAGGGTGACGATGAATTATCTGGCAATAAAATGGTAAAAATATTTTTATTAATTGTCTAACCTAATTTTATGGGAGAGCAAATGGGCTGTGCCCTTGCGCCAGTCTCGGCGGAAGAGCAGGCAAGAAGGGATGCTGTTACAAAGAGAGGCTTAATGTACATAACCCCATATTTCCTATAAAATGCGGATATGAAACAAAAAACAGCGCTTGATATTCTCAAACTGGGTCATAACGTTTTTTTGACGGGTCCTGCCGGCAGCGGCAAGACCTATTTGTTGAACCAATATATCGCTTATCTCAAAGAAAAAAACATCGGCGTGGCGGTCACTGCTTCCACGGGAATTGCGGCCACCCACATGAACGGCCAGACCATCCATAGCTGGTCGGGGATGGGTATCAGTGACACACTTAGCGAAGAGGATCTGACTAAATTGGCCAAAAAGCATTATCATCGGCAAAAATTTAAAAAAGCCAAGGTCCTCATCATTGATGAAGTGTCGATGTTGCATGCCCATCAGTTGGACCTGGTGGACAGCATTTGCAAAAAATTCAAAGACCCTTTTCAGCCCTTCGGCGGACTGCAGGTGATTCTCTGCGGAGATTTTTTTCAGTTGCCACCGGTGGCCAAATACGGGAGAAAAGCGCAATTTGTCATCGAATCGGAGGCGTGGGCAACCATGCGGCCCAAGATTTGCTATTTGGAAGAACAGCATCGCCAAGAAGACCGCCGAATGCTCCAAATTTTGAATGACATCCGCAACCGGTCTTGCGACGAAAAAACGCGGGATTTGATTATGACGCGAGAAAACAAATCTCTCAAAGGCAAGATTGTACCGACCAAGCTCTATACCCACAATGCCAATGTGGATGCTATCAATGATTTTGAATTGCAAAAAATTGAAGCGGAGCCTAAAGTATTCCAGATGACGGCCACCGGTATTGATAATCTGATTAGCACTATCAAACGAGGCTGCCTGGCGCCGGAAACACTGGTATTGAAAATCGGAGCGGCAGTGATGTTTGTGAAAAACAATTTTGAACGGGGTTACGTCAACGGCACACTGGGGCGGGTGATGGGCTTTGACAGTCTGGGCTTGCCGTTGGTAGAAATCACTTCCGGCAAACGGATTGCGGTGATTCCGGAAAAATGGTCCATTGAAGAGGAAGACACGCTGCTCGCCTCAGTCACCCAAATGCCTCTGCGGCTGGCTTGGGCGATTACGGTACACAAAAGCCAGGGGATGACCTTGGACGCGGTGGAAATGGATCTCAGTAAGTCTTTTGAATATGGCATGGGCTACGTCGCCCTGTCCCGGGTGCGCACCTTGGACGGCATCAAACTGTTGGGGATCAATGACGTGGCTTTGGAGGTGAATCCGCAAGTCTATGAATTTGACAAAGCGCTGGAAGAACTGTCCCGCGCTAATGTGCAAGAAATCGAGCAACTGGGGATGCTAGAAAAAAGGAGGAAACAAAAAGAGTTCTTGCAGGAGATTGCCGGTGATTAAGCTTAATTTTCTAATGCTGCAAGTTAAGGCTTACACTCTTGACACAATAAAGATATTGGCATACTATTCTAATATATATTAGAATAGTATTTGTTATGGAATTCCAATGTTGCGCTAAAAATTCAAAAGAGGAGAAAGAGGTTAGTCAGGTCTACGTTTTTTTGCGGGCGGTGGCTGATCCCAATAGATTGAAGATTCTGTGTGTTTTGCGGAGTGGGGCACAGTGCGTCTGTGAAATCGTTCCCCAGATAGGTATTTCGGATAAACTGGTTTCACACCATCTCAAGCAGTTGAAGAGCATCGGACTTTTGACGGAAAAACGCGAGGGAAATTTCATCCGCTACGGTTTGGATAAAAAAGCCATCCGGGAATACAAAAAAATATTTAACCAAGTAATCTAATAAAAAAACTATGCAGGAATATGAAAAAGAGTGTTGTGGACATACCCATCAGCATGAGCTGCATACGCACGGCAAATCAGAAAACGGGGAGGAGTCCGGCAACAAAAATATCGCCTGGGCGATTGTGCTGAATATTATTATTACCGCTTTTGAGATCGTAGTCGGACTATTCATTGGCAGCTTGGCGTTGGTGTCGGAAGCCTTGCACAATTTCTCCGATGTCGGGTCATTGAGTTTGAGCTGGTGGGGAGAAAAAATAAAAACCAGAGGCAATACGACACTCAAAACGTATGGCTATAAGCGAGCGGAAATCCTGATTGCCTTCATCAATTCTCTCGTGCTTTTGGCAGTAGTGGCGTATATCCTAATTGAGGCATCCCAACGCTTGTTTTACCCGGCAGAAATAGCGGGCACTTCCATGATTTGGGCGGCGCTGGTGGCCTTGATGGGCAACGGCATCGCCACCTATATCTTGGAAAAAGACGCACACAAGAATTTGAACATGAAAAGTGCTTGGTTGCATTCTTTGCAAGACGCCCTATTTTCTCTGGGTATTGTGGTTGGCGCGGTACTGATTTATTATTTTCATTGGTTTATTGTTGATCCAATTATTTCCATCGTGTTGTCAGTGTATGTTTTGAAAGAAGTGTATGGATTGCTTAAAGATGCGGTAAATATTCTGATGGAATCAGTGCCGAGTGATATCGATTTTGAGGAAGTTAAAGGCGCGCTTAAGGTAATCACGGGAGTCATGGGTGTGCACGACTTGCATATTTGGCAGACCGACAGCCATAGCCGATTTTTGAGCGCTCATCTGGAAATTGAGAATGTGGAAAATGGCGAGCGCAATGAGCTGCTCTATCAAATACAAGAAATGCTAATACATAAATTCAAGATCAACCACGTCACCATCCAAATGCTGTCAGTCACTGAAGCGGAAAAGTTAAAAATGAAATGTGCCCATTGTAATTAATTTAATTTTTATAAAAACATATTCACCCCGTTAGAAATTAAATATTTCAAGCGATGGTGTTAATAAATTTAAGTAATTTGTAATCAATAAATATATGACAAGTAGTAACAAAAATTCTAACGGGGTGAACATCAAAATTCTCGGCACTGGTTGCCCTAATTGCCTTAAATTAGAAACTAACACCCGACAAGCTTTAGAGGCATTAAAAATGGAAGCGCGGGTGGAAAAAGTGACCGAAATCCAAGATATTATGAGCTATGGCTTCATGAGCACGCCTGCTCTCGTGATTGACGGCGAAGTGGCCATGGCCGGTCAGGTGCCCAACGTGGACAAAATCAAACAAATCATTGCAAGTAGGGAGACAAAGATTAGCAGTGATGATCAGGCTTCTACCGGATCCGGCGGGTGTTGTTGTGGCGGACGGTGTTAATAAAAATCCAAAATAAAACTGTATGAATATATTTTATCCGATCCAACTTTTGGCCGACTGGCTAACCTATGCAGTTTTTGGCATAGTTCGCGAAACGCTTTTGGCGAGTGCGGTAAATTTCTTTATCTTCGATACGATCAAAATTCTTTTGCTTTTGTTCGTGATAATTTTCGTGGTTTCGATTATCCGCTCATTCTTGCCGCCAGAAAAAATCAGAAACATTCTTTCGCATGAAAAAAAATATGTCGGCAATATCCTGGCCGCTTTGCTGGGAATTGTCACACCTTTTTGTTCTTGCTCGGCGGTTCCGCTTTTCTTGGGCTTTGTGCAAGCCGGCGTGCCGTTGGGCACCACCTTTTCTTTCCTGGTAGCTTCGCCCATGATCAATGAAGTGGCACTGGTGTTGCTGTTGGGCATGTTCGGTTGGAAAATAGCGCTACTTTATATTGTCAGCGGTCTTTTGATTGCAATTTTTTCCGGCATGGTGATTGAAAAAATGGATGTTAGAAATTTAGTGGAGGAATTTGCATTGAAGGGTAATGATAAAAATCTTAATCTACCCGAATTAAATTGGGAGGAAAGAATGGAATATGCCAAAACATATACTTGGGAGATTGTAAAAAAAGTCTGGCTCTATGTGGTGATTGGCGTGGGATTGGGCGCTTGGATTCATGGCTACGTGCCGGCGGACTTTTTAGCGCAATATGCTGGCAGCGACAAATGGTACGCCGTGCCTCTGGCCGTGCTCATTGGCATTCCGCTCTATTCCAATGCAGCCGGCGTGATTCCGCTGGTGGGAGCCTTGACGGAAAAAGGGGTGGCGATGGGGACAGCCTTGGCTTTCATGATGGCTGTCACTGCCTTGTCCTTGCCGGAATTCATGATTTTGAAAAAAGTGATGAAGGTCAATCTGATTGTGATTTTTGCCAGCGTAGTGGGCTTAGGGATTATTTTCACGGGCTATCTCTTTAATATCATTCTAGCGAAATAAATAAATAAATAAATTATTATTTCTGGATTGAAAGATTAAATTTTTCGTGATAAACTACAGGAGTTAGGAGAACAATATGAACAAAAATATAAAAATAGAATGGGCGGTTGGAATAATTCTACTGATTTCAGTTATTGTTGGCGGTTCGATTTGGCTAGGGGATCATAAACCGCAGACCGGTTGGCAATATATCGTTTCTTTCTCGGGGCAAGGTCAGTCGGCAGCCGATGCAGCCAGCCGAACGGTGTTTCTTGGCGACAGCATCACAGCACTGGAAAATTGGAACACTTTGTTGGGGGATACTCACATCAAAAATGCCGGCGTTTCCGGCAATACTACGGATGATGTTTTGGCACGGCTAAGTGTCGCCATCAGTGCCAAACCGCATAAATTATTTCTAATGATCGGTATTAATGATTTTATCAGAGGACAAGATGTGGCTTACGTGGCAGCTAACTATGATCTAGTGGTAAACAAAATCAAGGTTGAATCTCCGGAAACAATAATCTATATCCAAAGTATCTTGCCGGTAAACAATACTATCTCTCGCTATGGCAAGGTGGATAGTCAAAAAATCATCGCGCTCAATGCGAAGCTAAAATCATTGGCTGTGGGCAAAAACATATTTTTTGTTGATCTCTATCCTTATTTTTGCGGGGAAGATAATCAGCTATATACTAAATATACTGCGGATGGACTGCATCTCAATTCTCATGGCTATGCCGTGTGGAGGGATCTAATTACCCCATATCTTCAATAGACTTCTTGCATAACTTATTACGTAAGAGGTCTAACAGTTTTTCTTTTTAGTTTTTAACGTGTATGATGGATAAGTTAAATGTATAGGAAATAGCAATATGCAAAAGAAAAATTATCTTTCTTCACTTTCGTCTCTTCGTGGCTTAGCTGCGATTTTAGTCATACTGCTTCATGTGAATGTTTTCTGTTTTGCTCTATCACCCTGGGATGGTCCGCTCAATCATTTTATCCAAAAAGGCTATCTATGGGTAGACTTCTTTTTTTTACTCTCCGGTTTTATTATGATGCACGTTTATTCGGAGCCTTTCGAAAAAAATATTAAGGAAAATTTCAAAAAATTCATGCTTTCACGGTTTGCCCGCATCTATCCGCTGCATCTGTTTTCCCTTTTATTCATGGGAGTGCTGTACTTCTGGTATCGAGCCAATTTCACACTCTATCCGACAGATTATATCTACACTTTCAATATGCAAGCTATCTGGGCTCATCTGCTTCTTCTTCAATCCATGAATGTATACGACTTTCTTTCCTGGGACAGCGCTTCCTGGTCTATCAGTGTCGAATGGTGGATGTATGTTGTTTTTCCTTTTTTGCTGATTCCTTTTCGCAAAATTACCGGTTGGAAAAAAATCTTTATTTTTTTTGGTGTCGTTGCTGGTTATTTATTCATAAATTACTACCTCTATCCATTATCTCCTACATCAAAAAGCGCACTTGACCCCAGTGTGAAATACAGCTTGGATGTCACTTATGATTATGGGTTTATTCGCTGTTTTTTTGGTTTTCTCTTCGGCATGCTGCTCTATGAGCTCTATCGCGTCGGCTGGGGTCGGAGATATTTCAATAAAGATGCGGTCTGGTTATTGACCATAGTGGCGATTGTGACAGTAATGGCTGTTCCTACACCTGATTTTGTTCCAATTGTGGTATTCGCTGCTATAATATTAGCCAGCGTTTATGTCGAAGGCGTTGGCAAATATCTTCTCAATCTCAAGCCGCTCATCTATTTGGGCGATATTTCATATTCAGTCTATCTGATGCACCTTCCGATTATGTTTTTTCTGCTTAATTATTTCAAAAAATTTACGCAAATAAAATTAGACCATCTCGACTGGGGAATTGCCTGGTTGTATGCTTCCATCTATTTGGCCAGTGTTATTCTTATTTCCACCTTAACTTATTATTTTGTTGAAGTGCCGATGAGAAACAAAATAAATCAACTCTCCGCTAAAAGGAAAGTCACTAGCTAAGCTAATAAAATAAATATAGTATAAACAATTATGACCCAAGTTCTGGTGTTTGCTTGTATCAATGGTTTTTCTCTTATTGTCGGAGCACTGATCGGCGGCTATTTTCATTTGCAACAAAAAGTCATCGCCGCGGTTATGGCCTTTGGCTCTGGAGTGCTTATTTGCGCCCTGACATTCGGCCTAATGGAGGAGGCTTTTGGTCACGGCGGTTTTGACGCGGTGATTATCGGCTTTTTTGCAGGAGGATTGCTGTATGTGGCCGGTGATTGGGTGATTCATCATTTGGGCGGTCGCAAGCATCGACGGCATCAACATAGCCCCGCCAAGCACTCTTCCAATGGGCTGATAATAGTGGTGGGTTCGTTGCTGGATGGGATTCCAGAGTCTATCGCCTTGGGAATCGCCTTATTTGCAAACAAGGGTGTGGGAATAATTATGCTGGTGGCCATTGTGATTTCCAATATTCCAGAAAGCATCGCCTCCGTAGCGGGATTAAAAAAAGAAAAATTTTCTTCCAAGAGTATTTTTTATATTTGGTTGATTGCTGGAATAGTAGTGGCCTTGGCCACGGTGCTGAGTTTTGTTTTTTTGCATGATTTGAATCCCAATACGATCGGCATTTTGGAATCATTAGCCGCGGGTGCTATATTAGCCATGCTGGCCAGCAGTATGATGCCGGAAGCCTATGAAGAGGGTGGCTATGCTGTGAGCCTGCTTACGATCACGGGTTTTTTAATGGCCTTTATTCTGGCACAAATTTAAAAATTAATACTACTAGCTAAACAAAAAACAAAAATACCCGCTGGACGGGTATTTTTTTTGGCATGGTCACATTGCTTTTAGCGAATGGCTCTCACAATGGCGATCAACACCACGGCGCCGAGGATAGCGACTAGAAAGCTGTATAGGTTGAAGCCGGACACGCCGCTTTTTCCCAGAAAGCTCATTATCCATCCGCCCAACACCGCTCCGACGATTCCGAAGACGATGTCCATCAACAGCCCCTCGCTAGTCCCCATGACGGCGGAGGCTACCCAGCCGACGATTGCCCCGAAGACAATCCATAAAATGATACCCATATATTTTTTAATTAAAATTGATTAACTTTATTCTATTTTTCTTGCTTGTTCATTTTGTTCGCAGCTTCCGGCGTCGAGACGGTCCTGCCCATCAGGAATAGTTTAATGATGCCAAGGGCAATAATCCAGTACACCAGCATCGCTAGCAAGGTGGTCCATTCAAAGATGTTGCCGGAGACTTTCGTAAGGCGGAAAACACTCAGGAAGGGGGCTGCAAAAATGTAGGTCACGCCATAGATGAAATCGGTAAAACCAGCCGCGGGATTGGCTCCCAATAATTTCAAAATGAAACGAAAGGCGAGCAGTATCTCCAAAAGACCGAGAAGATACCAGACAATTTGCGTCCCTCGATAAAGCGGTTTTGTGCTGGGCGAGTTGAATGAAGAGTCCATAGCTTTTTTTATTAAAGTTTATTACATAGATAATACAGCGGTACGCCAAATATATTTCGCAAGGCCGGTTGGAAGAAAAGCGAAAGACAGTTGATTTTTCGAAATATACGCTCCAGTGAGATGTATTAGGGGTATAAGTAATAAGTGAAAAAGCTATGTTTGGTATCGTGGGCATTATCCGCCTAATCGTAAACGTAATCTTCTATGTCGTTGAAGTGCTGCTTTTGTTTCGCTTTATCCTGATTTTTTTTGCTGCCAATCTGTCGGGCACCTTCGCCCAGTGGATAATGGCCAATTCGGCGTCGCTAGTCGCCCCATTCAAAAATATTTTTTCCACTTTGCATATCGGTGCTTTCGTCATTGACTTCACGGTCTTGCTGGCACTCTTTGTATATCTGCTCATCGGGCAATTGATCATGCGCGTGCTGTACTACTTTGAATTTCCGAGAGACAGGGAATTGTAGAGGTGATTTTGGTTGCGGCGATAGGATTAATAAAAAAAGACTCACGTGCAGTGGGTCTTTTTGTTGGGGAGGGGGTGTTTTTTTATTTTATAAGACTGAACGACCTTGCAATAAACGCACAATAACTAAGATAATCGCAACTACTAGTAGGATATGCAACAACCCGCCCGCTGTGTAAGAGGTAATGAGTCCCAAAAACCAGAGAATTAATAAGATTGTAATGATGGTCCACATATTTTTTATAAAATTAATGTATTATAAAAAGTAATATACGGGTAGAGGGCTTTTATTTCATAATACTAACATGAAGAAGGTAAAAAGATCCGAGATTATTTCCAAGGTTGTTCCACTTTTTCCGCAAAGGTAAAAATAGTTTCAAACAAAGTGTCCAGCACGCCGAAAATGGACGGGCGTTGGAAAGAGGTTTGCAACTTGGATCACAGATAGAATCAAAAAATATGATTTTGTAGAAGACCTTGATTATTTTACATCCATTCCCAATTTTGGGAATGGAAAAACTGGCTCAAATAAAGTAAAAGCTACAGACTCTAAGCTAATAGATTATAGGAAAGAATTTAGCCAAGAAGATATTCAAAAACTTTTGACATAGATTTTAGGATTTAACTGATATAAAAAAGCAAGAAGGGTGAGTCAGAGGGGAAAATAAAAAAGAAGAATGGAGGTGAATTAAGTATCTTGTAATATTTTGCAACAAAGAGTTGCAGCTAAGTCGGACTTAAATGCAACTTGACTTACTAACAGGCTTGGTGGAGAATTAGATACATAACTAAGAAAAATATTTTTTACATAATGAACGAAAAAAGAAAACGACGAGTGGATCAAATGGAGCGGGAAATTGCGGAGTTGTTTCAAAAATCTTTCGGTGAGAATTTGGTTTCCTTGATAGTGATAGGAAGTTATGGCACCTATGATATTGTGGAGGGGTATAGTGATTATGATTTGTTGGTTTTGGTGAAGGATGCAAAAAACGTGCCAATTATTAGTTTGGAAAGAATGGCTCAAAAATACGCTCTGGAGATGGGTTTTTCGGCGGTTCCTTATGTGGATTTTGAAAACAGGCTAGCTGATAATAAAAAAGCTACGCGTTTTGTTAGCAATATTTTTTTAGTGGAGCTGAAGGAAAAAGCCCGAGTTTTAGCGGGTAAAAACATAAAAGAGCTCATACCGGAAGTGCATGAAATTGTACAACGGGACATTCGCTCCGAATGGCAAGAAAATTATGAGCATGCGGTGAGCGAGGGGCAGAGCATCTTCAAAAGAAAGCCGGAAAAATGGGTAAATTATATCATCAATATGAGCGATGCTTTGCTTTTGGGTCAAGGCGTCGCGGTTCCAAAAAAAGATATTCCCGCCATGCTGGAAAAATATCATCCCCAATTTCTGGGAACGGATTATGTTAAGCAGTCTTTGATATTGCGCCAAACTAAAAAAGTATTAGCTCTTAGCGAAGAAGAAAAGGAGGAATTACGAAAAATGTTGGTAATGTTTTTGGAGGAATATCGCAAATATGTTTTTTTAAGTTAAACTTGAATGTAATGCAAAATTAACTCCGAGAGTTAAACCCTCGGAGACGACTTGAGAAAAAGTGCCTGTGGCGGGTAGTTTTTTTGATGGGGAATTGACAGGTTGTGATGTAGTGATATAATATCATTATAATTCACCCTAGTTAAATAATTGGGTAAAAAATAAAAATATGAACGAACTAATAAACATAAAAGTTATTCAAAAAGATTTCAATGGTGAGAAGAAAAGATTTGTGAATGCTAGGGAATTATATAGGTGGCTAGGTGTAGGTAGGGACTTTTCTAATTGGATAAAAGACAGGATTAATAAATATGATTTTGTGGAAGATTTGGATTTTTTTATAGCCTTCGCCAAATTTGGCGAAGGATTTAGTGGCTTAAATAAGGCAAAAGCTATCGACCCAAAGTCTGGAAAAATCTTGGCTAAAGAATATGTTGTTTCAATTGACATGGCAAAGGAGCTGGCGATGATAGAGAATAATGAGAAGGGTAAATTGGTTAGAAAATATTTTATTCGCGTAGAGAGTGATTTTAAAAAAGTGATGCAAATTGCCACTAGTGATCCAAAATTTGTTAATCAATTGGCGAGTCAGTTTTTTGAAACTAGAGAGGAGACGAAAGAATATCGCAGGGATTTTACGGATTGCATAAAGGATTTTGTGGCGGTGAAAAATTATGGGACATATACGGATATGCTGTATAATTTTCTGTTTCTAGAAAGAGCTAAAGAATATCGCAAGCTTTTGAGTTTGGTGAAAAAAGATTTGACCAGAAATTTTATGTATGAAGAAATAGTTTTGATTATTGGAGCATTTGAAACCGGACTGGCTGGAGAGATTGAGAAAGAATTTAAAAAGTTGAGCAGGATGTTGACACAAAAAGAATTTGAAAAAATATTCGATGATTTTTCTTCTACTCGAAATTGGATGGTGTATCAAAAAAGAGCTAGAAATATTATGGCAACCTATGATGAAGAATTGAGAAAAATAAAACACCCTAAGCTAATAGATTATAGGAAAGAATTTAGCCAAGAAGATATTCAAAAACTTTTGACATAGCTTTAAGTTGGCTATAGAGGCTACACCTCAATCTTGGAAAAAAGATAACTGCCCAGAGCCAGTGCTAGGGCGGTGAAGGCCAAGAGCACTAGGAAATCGAGGCGGAAAGTGAAATGCATTTGGGTGGAAAGGGCGCCACGGATGCCGTCCACGCCATAGGACAGGGGATTGGCATAGATGATGGTTTGTACGGTTTTCGGCAGACCGTTGAGGGGGAAGAGTGCTCCGGAAAGAAAGAAAAGAGGCATGATGAGAAAATTGATGATCAGTGGAAAAGCTTGCATATCCTCCATGCGCGAAGCGATAGCAGTGCCAAAAGCGGTGAAGAAAAAAGCAATCAGCGCCATGAACACCAAGGCCACCGGTAGCATGAGCACGCTCTCGGGGCGAAAGCCAACTAGAAGAGCAATGCAAAACACCACCATGCCTTGCAGGGTGGCCACAGTGGCTCCGCCAAAGGTTCGGCCGAGCATGATGGTCCAGCGTGGCACGGGTGCCACCAGAGTTTCCTTGAGAAAACCAAATTGGCGGTCATAGATCACCTCAATGCCGTTAAACATGGCGGTGAAAATAATGCTCATGGCAATGATGCCGGGGGCAATAAATTGGATATAATTGCCACCGCCGGCTTTTTGATAGATGGGACCAAAACCAAAACCCAATGCCACCAGAAAGAGCACCGGTTGAGCCAGCGAGCCGATCATCCGGGCGCGCGAACGAGAATAGCGTTTGAGTTGGCGAAGCCAGAGGATATAGATCACTTTGGCATATTGGGTTATCTTTTCCATACGTGTCGCATAGTTCTTAATTTATCAATTCCCTTAGCACCCTCTTCGCGAATGGCCTTGCCGGTCAATTTGAGAAAGGCATCTTCCAAAGTGGCGCTGGCGGTTTGCTCTTTCAAGAGTTGGGCGGTGCCTTCGGCTACAATTTCCCCGTTATCAATAATAGCAATGCGGTCTGCCATCCGATCCGCTTCTTCCATATAGTGCGTGCTGAAAAAAACTGTAATGCCTTCTTTTTGATTCATGTCTTTGATATAGTTCCACAAATGATTGCGGGTTTGCGGATCTAGTCCCAGGGTGGGTTCATCCAGAAAGATGATTTGCGGATGATGCAATAGGCCGCGGGCAATTTCCAGGCGTCTTTTCATGCCGCCCGAAAATTCTTTCACCAAATCGTCGCGGCGTTTTTCCAATTCCACTAGTTGCAATAGTTCATTGATGCGGGCGCGCCGAATTTTTTTCGGCACGTCATAGAGCACTCCATGAAATTCCAAATTTTCAAAAGCCGTCAATTCGTCATCCAAGCTGGGATCCTGAAAGATGATACCAAAAGAGCGTCGCACATCATTAGGTTGAGTGGCAGGGTCAAAGCCGTTGACTAAAATGCTGCCACTGGTGGGCTGCAAAAGGGTGGTGAACATTTTGATAGTGGTGGTTTTGCCCGCGCCGTTGGGACCCAGAAAAGCAAAAATCTCACCTTTGACCACGTTAAAAGAAATGTCATCCACCGCGGTGATGTCATCGAATTTTTTTCCAAGATGGGTGACTTCAATCATATTCATATCTCTATTAAAACATACTCTGTTGCCTAGAGCAAATCGCTTGGGAGGTGGTTTGAGTTGAAATAAAAAGCCAGAAGGTTTATAATAAGAAAACGTAAGATAATAATGATTTGCGCTTGATTAAAAGCGTAGCTCCTAAATAAAAAAACTATGTTGAAATTTTTAGATCATATTCAAAAATATTTGTTTTGGTGGCTGGCCGGAGTGATTGGCAGCGGCTTGGCCGTAGTCTATTTTTGGGGCGGCTACACGTTTTCCTCCAGTATTTGTGTGGTGGCCGCACTAGTCATGATCTATCCCTCGCTGGTGCCGTTGGCTTTTGACAAATTGCCGGCTTCCCTCAAACACTATCGCATTATTCTCCTGTCAGTTTTCATGAATTTTGTGATTTTGCCGGGACTGGCCTATCTGATCGGGGCAATGCTTTTGGATCAGGAACCAGTGTTGCGCCTGGGCTTGATTCTACTGGCCTTGTTGCCGGGAGGAGGGATGGTGACTACTTGGGCCATGAAATCGGAAGCGGACATGCCGACGACCATCGGCATTGTGCTGACGAACTTGCTGGTGGCGATTGTGGCCGTGCCTTTTGGTCTATCTTTTTTTATCAATTTTTTCGGGCTGGAGCAGGTGCAGAAAGCTTCCGCCTCTGCCGTGTGTGCGCTGGGACAAGCCACAGGTGGAGTGTTTTCGTGCAGTCTGGGTACTGGGACTGTTTCTCCCATGAAAATTGCCGTGCCGATTCTCATTGTAGTGATCATCCCTCTTATCATGGCCTATGTGACTCAGCAGATTATCAAGAGTAATAAGGACGAAGCCTATTTTGATAAAGTGAAAATAACTTTTGGCAAGTTGAGTAACTTGGGATTGTTAATTGTGCTTTTTATTTTGATGGCGCTGAAAAATAATCACATCATCTTTGACAACCCGCGCATCCTGGTGGATATTTTTGTGCCCCTAGTTTTGTTATATCTGACTGCTTTCGGTCTGATTTTTCTGCTCTATCGAACTTTCCACAACAAAGAAGTAGGACGGGCTTTCGTGTGGGGGAGCTATCTGCGCTACATCACGCTGGCTCTGGGCATGGCCATCTCCTTGGTGTTCCAGGACGAACGCCTGGCGATGCTGACCACCGTGATTGTCCTGGCCTATTTCGTGCAAATCCCCAGTTCTTTTTTGTTGGTGAAAATTTTGAAAAAATATTAAATCTGTAAAATAATAAAAAAGCACTGTTCCCACGCGTGGTGAGAACAGTGCTGGATGGAGCGAGACCACTTTTTTTTAAGTGGTTTTTTGAGATTGGTCACGCAATGATTCCGGACTAGGCACCACAATGTTTTGAGTGGGGCTTTTTTGGCGGGAAACAGGAGTGAACAAAAGGTCATTGGACCTATCTCGTGAGGCGGCTCTGTTATTTGGTGGCGGATCATCACTGATGTTTTCCAGCAGATAAGGGATGTAATCGCGCTCGGTTCCTTGGATAGTTTTCAGCGTAGCAAAGATAACTGCAAGCAGTTCTGGTTGCAAAAATCCAGAATTAAAAAAATCTTCTCGCTCTTCACTTCTCTCAGTAAGGTGCGTAGGGGAGATTTTGTTAATCCACATGAAAAGTTCCACTCTTTTTTTCATCAACTCATTGGCATTGGAAAGTGCTGGCAAATTTTTGTTGAGATACTTGCCGGTAATGGGTTTTTTCTGAGGTTTGTTGGCCGGAGGAAGTTGAAAAAACTCTTGGGGAAGGTGAATAGGCATTGGGGGCTCCTTTTTTTGAGAGGGGGATGGGTTATCAAGCAATAGATCTATTGGTAAAAAAACAACAGTCCCATTAGTATACACGATTTGGGGGTTTTGTAAAGACTAATCTCTTTTCAATGCTCAAAAGAAAATCAGTTGAAAGTCATGATCAAAATCATTCCGGTTAATCGCAACTAGCCCAGCATAGCTTCCAAATATTCTTTTGCTTCCAGTTGTTTTTCAATACTATTTTCCAATTCAATAGCAACAATTGTCGGCACATATTGCAAATAATTTTTCATATAATCAAGCTCTTGCAAATGCTCCAGTCGGTGCGAGTCATATTGCATATATCCAGGATTGGATGGATCGGCCGTGGCCTCAGTTGTTATGGCTGAAATATGGCACACTCCAATCGGATATTTCTCCGCCATCTTGAGCATCTGTTCATCATAATCTTTGTTGCCAAATTTCACCATGCTTTCCCAATGTGAAAAGTCAATGCACATGCCTCCGAACGTGCTGAGGTCTGCTTCTGTCGGGACAAATTTTCCGTTTTCAATAAAGATCTGTTTGGCATATTTCGAATAATCATATTGAAGCGGCCAATTCACAGTCGTATGGAGATTGAAAACTTCGGTTTGGAAATTTTCAATCAAGTATCCAATTTCTTCCGGCTCCATGTCCGTTCTCAGGTGCACAAAGGGAATGCGTTCCAGAGAAGGAATTTCTTTCAAGGCGGCATACAATTCAAAGCGCTCTTCCTTTAACAGTTTCGTCGGGAAAAGGGCAAATTCTGTCAGTCCTAGTTTTTTAATTTCCGAAATTTGCGCCCTCCAATCACCGACCTTTCTGGATTCGGTAATGGTTGTCAGGCTAGGCAAAATTTTCATTTTTCGCATATTTTTTTTACAGCCATTAATTATTTAGAAACGGTTATAATAATTGCTCCGGCAACCATCAAGAGGGTGGCCCAAATTTTGCGCTGCACATGGGTATGTTCTTTGAAATAAAAATAACCGATGATAAAAGCGAAGAAAGGCATCAAGCGCTTGATGGCCATGACATAGGCCACGTTTTGCAAGGAACTTGTAAAAGTTTGTTCCTTGGTTCATAATAGCAAATATAGAAGATCTAATAAAATGCAGTAATCTCATTAAGGCTAATTATTAAAAAATTGATTATTTAAAAAATATGAATATTGAAAACAAGACTATTTTAGCAATTGCACCTCATTTTGATGATATTGAGTTAGGCTGCTTTGGAACATTGCATAAATTAAGCTCTAAAAATACAATTTATTATTTGGGGCTTTCCTTTTCCAATGATCTTGATAGAGAAGTTTTTCTACAAAATAGTGTACACAAAAGCTTGGATTCTTTATCTACTCCACACAACAATCTTTTAGTCTTTGACTACGATCCACGTGATTTTAGTAAGGATTGCGCCAAAATACTTCAAAACTTACATGATATAAATAAAAAAATAAACCCTGATATAATATTTATTCCTAGTAGTTATGATATTCACCAAGCACACCAAGTTGTTCATGAAGAGGCATTGAGAATCTTTAAAAATAAAACTATTTTTGGCTATGAATTTCCTTGGAATAATTATTCCTATCATCCTGATGTTTTTGTTTCGCTTAATCAAGAAAATATTGAAGCAAAGGAAAAAGCTATCTCCTACTTTCCCTCTCATGGAAAAGATTCCTTCTTCGAAAATAATATCATTCGAGACCTGGCCTGTCTACGAGGAAAGCAAATAAAAAAAGAGCTTGCTGAGTCATTCGAGCTGATTAGGCTTATATGCGACTAATATTTTGTAAAAAAAATAAACACACCTACAGATTTTTCTGTAGGTGGTATGTTTAATTTTGAGTATTGAAAAAAAATGAATTCGAGACATGAGAAGCTTTATTGCCAGGCTTCTTTCCTCCTAAGCTTAAGTTAGGTGCATATCTTCCTTTTCGCAAATAGGTACCTGGCATAGTTGTTGTATTGCAACCAAGTAAAGTTGCCGCCTCCAAGATGCAGCCAAAGTGAGAGCCATCCGCTATACTTAAATCATCCCCAGAGACGCCATCTCTTAAGATTATATTCTTCGGCCTCTCCATCACTCCTTTAAATATAGTCGTTGCGGTTTTAAAGCCAGATCCGATTCGACAATTTTTTGATATGTATGAGTATCCAATATAATCACCGTGCATACACATCACTCCATCGCAAATAATTGACCGATTTATTTCGGTATTTGCTATCTTGCATCCCTCTCCCAAAATACTGAATGGCCTAATCCAACAACCATGACCAATTAAGGCATTGGGAAATAGAATAATTGGTGGCTCAATCTTCACCGAAGGATCAATAACAGATCCATTGATTAATATGATTTCTCCCAATAAACTTATTTCCCTGATTAAATCATTATTCAATGCTTTGAATGGATAGTTGACAGGGTCTTCTAAGATAATAACCCCATTCCTCCTTGCTTTATCCATGTCAATACAATCAATTAATTTACCGCCTTTCAAGCTATCAATTAAAGCCACTACCTCCTCTATATTTTCAATGGAAGCCTCTTTAAACATTAAATTACCAAGTGATGATCTCATTACTCCCCCCTAGATGTTTTATTGACTTAGAAAGCATCTTTCCATTAAAAATAGCCTCTTAATTTTTTTCAATATTTAATGTACTACCTTAAAAGCTAGTCCAACCATTGAAATGTGTCAAGTACATCGCCAAAACTCCTTGAAATTTAGCCTAAATAAGGCTAAATAGGTCAGATGCATTTGACTCTGGCACCCGTTGTTCTATAATGATAATTAGGTTGTTGGGACTGTTGCAAGACATTCCAATTAAAAAAATAATGGAAAAAAATATGTCAGAACAAAAAAAGCAAAAGGTGTGCGTGATTGGCATGGGTTATGTGGGACTGCCGCTGGCGGCCGTGTGTGCGAAAAAAGGTTATGACGTGACCGGCTTTGATACGGATACTAAAAAGTTGGCGATTATTGCTAAAGGGAAGAGTCCTTTCAAAGAAGAATTTTTGGAAAAACTTTTACCACAGGTGAAAATCAATGTCACTGCTAATGAAAAGAAACTCAAGGGACATGACATCTATTTGATTTGCGTGCCGACTCCGGTGGATGCCAAATATTTTCCTATCCTCACTCCCGTCATTGAAGCTTCCCGCACTGTGGCGGCAAATATGAAAAAAGGTGCTCTAGTGGTGTTGGAATCTACAGTTAATCCTGGAGTCAGTGCCGAAATTGTGAAACCGATTTTTGAGAAAGCCGGTTTCCAAGTGGGCAAGGATGTTTTTATCGCTCACTGTCCGGAGCGGGTCAATCCGGGCGACCCCAAATGGAATGTCGGCAATCTGCCGCGCGTGGTAGGTTCTTTTGATGAGAAAGGTTTGCAGATGGCGAAGAGTTTTTATGAAAGCATTGTGAGTGGGGAAGTGATGGGTATGGATTCTATTGAAGAAGCAGAAGCGGTGAAAATTTTGGAAAATGCTTTCCGGGATGTCAACATTGCTTTTGTCAATGAAGCAGCCAAGTCCTTCAGCCATCTCAATATCGATATCACCAATGTCATTCGCGGCGCTTCCACTAAACCCTATTCTTTTATGGCGCATTGGCCAAGTTGCGGAGTGGGTGGGCATTGCATCCCGGTGGATCCCTACTATATGATTGAAAAAGCCAAGGAGCATAATTTTGATCACAAATTTTTACGCACCGCCCGCACCATCAACAACAGCATGCCGGAATATACTATTGATCTTTTGCAACATCGCTTGAATCAAATAGAAAAATCAGTCAAAGGGGCTAAGATCGGTATCATGGGACTATCCTACAAAGCCAACGTGAGTGACTTGCGCGAAAGCCCGGCGCTCAAGATTGTGGAAAAGCTGAGAAAAATGGGAGCCGATTTGATTATTTTCGATCCTTTTGTTCCGCAGCTTTCCACGGTGAAAAGTCTGGACGAGCTCTTGGAAAAATCTGATGCTCTGCTGCTAACGACCAACCACACTGAATTTATGAAAATTCCGGTGAAAACTTTTGTCAAAAATAATATTAAAATAATTGTTGACGGCAAAAATTGTTTGGATAAAAAAGCCATTCAGGCTGCCGGTATTGTGTATGCCGGCATTGGGCGATAAGAGATAATATCCGCTTGATTACAAAACAAGACTCCTTTTAATCAGGGGTCTTGTTTGCTAGGCGGTCATAAATATGCCATAATGAATTCGTATTTAGTTATAGGATGATCAAGTAATAATTAAGAAAAAAAGCATGAGACTAATTGTGAATCTCCCCGCTTTCAATGAAGCGGAAAAAATTGCCGAAACTATTAAGCGAATCCCGCGCCAAATTCCCGGTGTGGATGAAGTGCTGGTGCAAGTGATTGATGATGGATCCAAGGATGAGACTATGGCTATTGCTAAAGCGGCCGGGGCAGATTTTGTCTATACCAATGGCATGAATCGCGGCATCGGGATCACTTTCAAGCATGCGGCGGAACGGGCGCTGGATAACGGAGCGGACATTATGTGCAACATGGACGCCGATGGGCAATTCAATCCGCAAGACATCGGCAAGATTATCGCGCCTATCCTCAACAAAGAAGCGGATATGGTGAGCGCCACTCGCTTCGGCGACAAGGAAGCCAAGGACATGCCGAAGGCGAAATATCATCTCAACAAAATTGCCGCCAGCATTATCGGCAGTTTTATGAATTATGAGATTGATGATTTGACTTGTGGCTTCCGCGCCTATAGCCGGGAAACACTCATCCGTCTCAACATTACTCCGGGCTTCACCTACACCCAGGAAACCATCATTGACGCTATCGGAAAAAACTTGAAATTGAAATGGATTCCCGTGGAAGTGACCTATTTTGCCGGACGAAAATCACGCGTGGTGAAAAGCATTTTCAACTATGTCAGCCAAAGCGGTAAAATTATTTTGGAAGCGGTGCGAGATGTGCGTCCGATGAAATTTTTCGGGTGGCCGGCTTTTATTCTTATTTTGACCTCCCTTGGATTTTTTGTAGATTTTTTTGTGATGTATTTTCAGGATTTCAAAATAGCCCCCTACAAAAATATCCTGCTGGTCGCCATCACTCTTTTGATTGTGGGCATCCAGTTTCTCATTTTTGCCTTTATTGCTGATATGATCAAATCGGTGCGCAAGCTCACGGAAGATCAAGCGCATACTTTCAAAAAATGGCGTTATAAAAAATAGACATGCAATCGCTTCATAAAAAAGCTCCCATTTTTCGGGAGCTTTTATTTATGGTAAAATAAAAGCAGTTCTTTTTATAGCACAAGGAATAAAAATAAAATTGTTTGAGATAGTTTATTTAATTTTTTTGGAGGAGTGATGGATACGTGTGGCGAGAGAAAGGGGGTTCTGCTTTTTTTAATACAGGAAATAGCGGAAATCAAGCAATTATCAGAAGAGATGTTGAAGTTTGTTAGCGGTGGTTTTTTAACGGAAAAATTGGCGCTGATAAAAAAGAAAAACCACAGCATTAATGAGGCCTTGGCGAAAAATGTCTTTGGGGGCGGCGAGGAAGAAAGTCAGTTGGCTATAATAATGCACGATATTAGAAATATTATATCGGCCTTCTCTGGGTTTGCCGCTATGGCGGTCTTTACAAAAAAGCAAGAGGAACTTCAAGAAGCTTTGAAAAATGTTTGCAACGCTTCCTTGTCGGTCAGTCAAGCAATTGAAGAAAGGATTAGTCTGATTGACTCAGTATGTGCGGAGCAGGGGGTTTTTCAAAATCTGCTGCAAGTAGCTCTGAAGTTGAGCCAAGCTAGCTGGGATAGAGAAGGCAAGGTGAGTGTTTTTCTTGACGTCCCCTCCGAACCGATTGTTATTAGTGCCTGTGGCGCCCATTGCATTCGAGTATTAATGAATTTATTCAATAATGCCTTTGATGCTATTGTGGCAAAGAAATATCCTAAAAAAGACCAGGCAATTTGGGTCTTTGCTCATGTTGATAACGGTATCCTGATGATCCGGATACGCGATAATGGCATTGGCATGGATGAATCCACAATGGAGCACCTATTTCAAGAGCATTTTACTGCTAAGGGAAAAAGCAGCAATGGCAACGGCCTTCATTTTTGCAAAGAGGTCGTGGAAAAAAGATTTGGGGGAAGTCTGCTGGCGGAAAGCTTTCCAGGTTGCGGGACAACTTTCCATATCAAGATTCCATTGCACAAACTCGCGGCATAATGATTGCCACAAACAATTTTTTTTTGAAAACAAAAAAATAAATGACAATGGTCATGAAAAAAGAGGAGATAATCTTCATGCCACTAACCGGTAAATCTGGTTAGTGGTTTTTATTGCTGTAAAATTTAAATAAAAAAAGTATGCTATAATAAAAAAGTAATAATTATTTATGCAATAAAAAAACATGGAAAAAACTGGAAAATTTTTGGCGGGGTTGTTGGGCGTCTATGCAATTCTTTTTGTGGCGCTGGCCATCAGCCCGATTGATCGCACGACTTGGGTTGTGGAAAACATTACCGTTTGGATTATTCTCAGTGCGATAGTGATTCTATATTGGAGAAATATCCGTTTTTCCAAAATAGCCTATGCCTTGATGTTTGTGCTGATCTATTTGCACACCATTGGCGGGCACTATACCTTTGCCCTAGTGCCTTTTTCTTGGGTAACGGATTTTTTTGGCTTTTCCCGTAATCATTTTGATCGCCTGGCGCATTTTTCGGTGGGTTTCTACGCCTTTGCCATCGCTGAATGGCTGTGGAGCAAAAAATTAGTGAATAATAAATTTCTGCTTTTCACTTATCCGATTTTTGTCATTGCGACAGTAGCCATGAGCTATGAACTCATTGAATGGATCTATGCTGATTTGGCCAATCCGGAAGCCGGCATTGCTTATTTGGGTTCTCAGGGCGATATTTGGGATGCGCAAAAGGATATGTTGATGGATACTTTGGGAGCGATTGTAGCTACCTTGATTTTCTTCTGGTCACACCATGTTTGGAAAAATAAGTAAACTTGGCTAACCGAAAACAGTATTTAAAAAAAGTCCTGCACTTTGAAAATGCAAGGACTTTTTTTATTTAGTTGGTTTGTTCCGCTTTGAGCATCAATCTTTTCCAATTGGTATTGAGCGGCCAACACGTCGCAATAGTCAGACTTTGCTTGGGAGTTGTTTCAAAAATGCGCTGATCATCCGGACTGACCACTTCTTTGGTGGTGACAGCATATTTATATTCCAGCATTTTGCCGTTAGCCTGCAGGGCTGTCACTACGATTTCATCACCCGCTTGCAGATTATTTAGATCTTTGAAAATGTAGTTATAGGTTCCGCTGACCCAAATGTAATTGCTGCTATGCCCGGTGGCCACCATATTGCCGGCTTGTCCGGGGATGCCCGTTTGCGGATAGCGCACCACGCCTTTTTTCAGATCTTCTTGCAAGGCAGCTTCCAGTGTGCTGACGGACCAAATAAGCGGAGCCTGAACATGGATTTTATCAAGAGTGATTTGATAGCTGGGTCGGGCTGTGCCTGGTGCACTAGGATCATAGCCATGTCTGATTTCATCTGAATCGCCAAAACCATCGCCGTCCGTGTCCGCCTTTTGAGGGTCGGTGCCATGGCGCCACTCCAGATAGTTAGGCAAACCATCTTGGTCTGGATCCAACGCATAATTATTAATGCTCAAGCTTAATCCATTGGCTTGTTCCCATACATCCGGCAAACCATCTTTATTCATATCCATTTTTCCTGCTCCGGTGGGATTGTAACCATTGCTAACTTCTTCGCCATCCGGGTAGCCATCATGGTCCGTATCCGCTTCTAGAGGATTGGTATCATATTTATATTCATCGGCAAGCACCAATCCATCATGATCCTCATCTTGTTGCAAATCGGCTTCTTGTTTCAGTTGAATGCCATATTTTTCCAACCAGGCATTGGGGATGCCATAAGTTTCTTGGGAAGATGGATCGACCGATCTGCCAATAAGTTTTCCGAGACTGCTGATATCAAAGTTGATCAGATAGAAAATAGTCGCGAAAATAGCTAGAAAGACCAGGAGGATGTAGAAACGTTTTAGGATGGTAGCGCGCATAATGTTTTATAAAAAATCCCTTCCGCCATTGAACTTGGAATAAGCCTCGTTATATGCGGAAGGGAAATTTCAAAAGAAATTTATTTTTTTAAGAGAGCATGTTTATTCTTGAACAGCTAATCTTTTCGCTCTTACTCGGGTGTAGGTCAGCAGGGCGATAAGTGCCAGAAGGGCAGAGATATAAATCGCCAGGTCGCCACTGCCGGTAGCGGGGGCTATGCGTTTTCCTTTATAGCCGAAGTCAGCTTTCATATGGGAATCATGGTCATTGTCTAGGGTAACATCCGTTTTGTTGTTTTTCGTGTCATCAGGATCATAGGTTTGGATCAGGTCAGCCACATCTTTGTCTTTGATGTTTACTACATAGTCATCAGCACACAGATGCTCGAAGGAATAACGTCCCTTGTCACTGGTGGTAGTGGTGTACGTAGTGTCACCGAAGGTCAATTTTATGTGCACACCGCTGATGCCTTTTTCACTATCATCTTGCACGCCATCACCATTAGAATCCAACCAAACATAGTTACCAATTTCTCCTTTACACTTATGTTCATCTTCATGAGTTGGTGTGGGAGTGGGTGTAGGAGTAGGGGTTGGGGTTGGAGTTGGAGTTGGAGTTGGCGTAGGCGTTGGAGTTGGAGTCGGTGTGGGGGTCGGTGTTGGTGTCACTGTTCCGCGCGCCGCTTGGCAAGTAGCCGTTGACCCTCCGTTAGTTCCCACACAAGTCCAGTGAGTAGTGGCTCCCTGAGCAGGAAAGACAGGATTGGCAGGTGAAACTGAGCCAGCATTACAGAATTTCGAATTGGCGAGCCAATCAGTAGTCGCTGCCGGATAAGTAGCACTTCGGTTGCCACAAGTGCCGTTGACAGGTGTTACGTCCGCTAATTTATCTAAAAGAATAGAATTAATGATGATACTTTCCATGGCATTACCGGAACCAATCTTGCTAGCGTCGTCCGCATACCATTTACCGGTGAAAATGTTAGCATATTTGTGGCGTACTTTAAAACTGACATTGCCTGATAGATTCAGAGTTCCCAGGTCATACGTTGCTGTTCCGGTTGAATCAGCATTTCCGCCTAAATCTGGAATAGTATAGTCCTTGCCATTGACAGTGACGATCACCACCTCATATTTTTGGGAATTGGTTAGGCTGCCGACACTTACTTTGACTGTATAATTTCCTGCAGCCACGTTGGCTGTTTGAGTGCCGGTTTCTCCATTGCAACTATCTTTAGCTCCACAATAAGTGGCTAGGTGGTAGGGCACAACATCTGCTTTGCAAAAACAATTAGGGGCAAACATTTTCGCGCTAGAGCCAAAGGTTACGGTCGTGGCAGCTTGTGCCTTAGGAGCGGTGATGGCTAGTAAACCGGCACTAATAAGTAGTGCGGCGAGTAAGAGTAGTTTTTTCATAGTTTTTTGCTTAGATAAATTATTCTTAATTAATTTAAGATAACTGGATAGCCTAGCATATATTTCCATTTTTGTCAAGAGAAAATACACGACGGCGAGAATAAAGCCTAGCTTGAAGCAAAAAAAACCAGGCAAAAAAGTTATTTGCACCAGCTCTTCACAATATTTAAAATACAAGGTATAATATAAACTCACGATTATTTTATAAAATTATACCAATTATGACTAAAGACAATGTAGCAGTACGCTTTAATAAAGTCTCCTTTGAATATGGCTATGGCAAGCCTATTTTAGATGAGGCTTCTTTTGCTTTGCGTCAAGGAACAAAAATCACCTTGATGGGGCAAAACGGGGCGGGGAAGAGCACCATTCTTAATCTCATCACCGGGGAACTCAAGGCGGATGATGGATCAATTTTTGTTGATCCGGACTTGACGATTGCCTATGCCAAGCAGGTGATTCCGCGCGAACAAATGACTTTGACGCTGCGGGAATTTTTTGAGTCTTGTTTTACGGAAAAGAAATATGACATTGATCGCCTGATTGACGACGTGTTGGAGGTGGTGAATTTGAAAGCACCGCATGACAGATTGATTAATGATTTCTCCGGCGGGCAACAAGCGCGACTGCTGTTGGCTTCGGCTTTAATCCAAGATCCGGACATGTTGATTCTGGATGAGCCGACTAATAATTTGGACAAAGCTGGTATCGAGCATCTGACGCAATTTCTCATGAGCTATCCTAAGACGTGTATTGTGATTTCCCATGATGCGGATTTCTTGAATATGTTTACGGACGGAGTTTTATATTTGGATGTGTTTACGCGCGAAGTAGATCAATACATTGGCGACTACTATGTGGTGGTGGCAGAAATCGCCACGCGCATTGAAAAGGATGAGCGTAAAAATGCCCAATATGAAAAAGAAATCCAAGCCAATAAAGATAAAGCGAATTTCTTCGCCAATAAAGGTGGTGGCATGCGGTTAGTGGCCAAAAAGATGCGCGACAAAGCCCAAGAAATGGAAGATTCCAAAGTAGCTGTGCGCAAAGAAGACAAAGCCATTCGCGCTTTCACCATTCCCGCTCAAGCTGATTTGACCGGAGAAATTTTGCAGATCTCTTCTTTTTCTGTGATGCACAACCATGAGGTGGTAGAAAAAGAAGCTAATATTTCCTTGAAGAAAAAACAGCATCTCTTGATTGAGGGACCTAATGGCATCGGCAAGAGCACTCTGATTGAATCTTTGGCGCTAGGGAAAGCTAAGGGGGCACAGATTGCCGAAGGCGTGCGCGTGGGGTATTATCGGCAAGATTTTTCTACTTTGAATTTCGAGGATACTGTCCGGGAAGCGCTATTTTCCGCAATGCGATCGGAGGATGAAGAGCATATGCGCAGCGTGGCCTCCGGCTTTTTGCTAACCAAGGAAACCATTAATGCCAAAATCGGCACCCTCTCGGAAGGTCAAAAGGGTTTAGTGGCTTTTGCGCAGTTGGCCTTGCTGGAACCAGGATTGCTTATTCTAGATGAACCCACCAACCACATCAATTTCCGCCATTTGCCGGTGATTGCCAAGGCTTTGGACCAATACCAAGGGGCGATGATTCTGGTCAGTCACGTACGGGAATTCGTAGAACAGGTGCATATCGATGAGGTTTTGGACCTGGAAAAGTAGGGGGAAAATGACCCCCTTTACAAAATATAGGGAGTATGCTACACTAAATATATCACAGTAGCGTGCAGCAGTAGCGTAGTCGAACTTTCTTTGCATGGCGGTATGTGTATTTAATTAATTTGTACTATATCAAAATGGCACAAGGAACAATCAAAAGATTGACCGATCGTGGATTTGGATTCATTGCTATCGAAGGCAGTGATAAGGATCTTTTCTTCCATGCAAAAGAATTGCAAGACGTGCAATTCAATGACCTGAAAGAAGGCGACAACGTTCAATTCGATATCAGCGAAAGCCCGAAAGGACAAAACGCTGTAAACGTATCAAGAATCTAGTCAACCTAAAAAAGCCTTGCGCAAGCGAGGCTTTTTTGTTTGATTTTTGAACAGACCTGTGCTAGAGTGAGAGACCTATTGTATAATAAGTTGCGTAACGAAATTTTCAGATTTTGAGGGATAATTTTTCAAATAATTTTTGCGGTTTAGCCGTAGCTAAGCCAAGAAAATTTTTGGAAAATTTGACCAAAATATGGAAATTGCAGTAGTGAGTTATTGTACAAGAGGTCTAATGAATAAAAAATAATAAGTATAAGATAAAAATGAATTTAGCTTCAGAAAATAACAAGGATAAATATGACGTAGTGGTGATTGGCGGCGGTCCGACCGGAATGATCGCGGCTGGACGGGCGGCAGAATTGGGTGCGCGCGTGGTGCTCTTGGAAAAAAATGCCACTCTCGGCAAGAAACTGCTCATTACCGGCAAAGGAAGATGCAATATTACCCAGGCGGAATTTGACGACAAGGAAATTATTAAAAAATTCGGCAAGCAGGGAAAATTTCTTTTTTCTTCCTTAGCGGCTTTTGGGCCGGAAGAGGTGATTCGATTTTTTGAAGAGCGGCAAGTGGCCACCAAGGTGGAAAGAGGGGGACGGGTTTTTCCGGTGTCGGATGAAGCGCAGGATGTGTTGCAGGTGCTCCGCCGCTATCTGGAAAAAAATAAAGTAGCTATTATCTATGACGCGCCGGTGGAGAATTTGGAAGTGACTAGGTTGGTGTCAGGCAAGAAGATTGCCAGTGTGAAACTGGGCGAAAAAGGCTATCTATCGGAGGAAAAAAAGGCTTTGCTTCCGGAGCGGAGAATCTATGGCGACAAATTTATTTTGTGTACCGGCGGAAAATCCTATCCTACCACCGGTTCGACCGGGGATGGTTATCAATGGGCCAAAGATTGCGGACACACTATAATTGAGACGGCGCCCGCTTTGGTGCCGGTGAAAACCAAAGAAGTATGGGTCAAAGATGTGCAAGGCTTGAGTTTGAAGAACGTCACCATTACTTTATTGCAAAATAATAAGAAGCAAGATTCCCGCTTTGGTGAAATGATGTTTACTCATTTTGGATTGACCGGTCCCATTGTCTTGGATATCAGTAAAAAAGTGGGCGAGCTGATGACGCAAGGCGAAGTGATTATCTCCCTGGATCTCAAACCGGCGCTCGACCACGACCAACTAGACGCGCGCTTGCAACGAGATTTCAAAGAGAATAGTAATAAAGATTTTATTAATTATTTACCGGAGCTGTTGCCGCAAAAACTAGTGACGTCAGTAGCCACTTTATCGGGCATTGACCCGCGCAAGAAAATAAATTTTGTCAGCAAGGAGGAACGTAAGAAGTTAGTGGATTTGCTCAAAGATTTGCGCCTCACTGCGGACGGCACGACCGGCTATGGCCAAGCCATTGTCACTAGTGGCGGAGTGGACTTGCGGGAAGTGGATTCCAAAACCATGCAATCGCGCTTAGTGAGCAATCTTTTTCTGGCTGGAGAAATTTTGAACTTGGACGGACCGACCGGCGGGTATAATCTGCAAGTGTGCTGGAGCACCGGTTACGCCGCAGGGACCTATGCTGCCAGTTTATAAGTTGTGTAACACGATGGACATAGATCGCAAAAAAGACTATCATAGAGTCAAGTTAATTTTGTTTTATGATGCTAGATTTCACTAATTTCCAACAGGTATTTACTTGGGTAATAGCGCACGGCTATTTCTTGGTTTTTTTAATCATGTGCGTGGAAGGGCCAATAACAACCGCCGCCGCCGGATTTGCGGCTGCTTTGGGATACTTCGATCCTTGGGTGGTTCTGATCATCTCGGTTTTGGGGGATCTCATCCCGGATTCAATCTATTATTTTATTGGGTATAGTGGTCGCTTTTCCATTGTCGAAAAATTCGGCTTTCGCCTAGGTCTAACGCAAGCCAGAATTGACGGTCTTGAAAAAAAGCTGAAAGCACATTTTGGAAAAACGATGGTGGCTCTCAAGTTGACGCCAGTTATCCCGACCTTCGGGTTTATGTTAGTAGGATATTTGAAACTGTCATTTATGAAGTTCACGAAGTTTTCGGCGCTGGTTACGATTCCAAAGTCAATCATATTTTTGGTAATCGGTTATTTTTTCGGCCGGCTATATAACATTGACCAGTATGTGCATTACGCCGAAATATTTTTCCCCTTAACGGTCTTAGTAATCGCTGGTTTGTATTTTGGATATAAGAAAGCATCCGTCCTTATCGCCAGTAAGATAGAAAAATTATAAAAAGAATAATAAAACCAATTCTATGAGAATAGCCATGTTTGCCGACAATTTTTATCCGGAACTAAGTGGCATCACCGACTCCTTGCTTGAATCTGCCAGAGAGCTGGGAGGCCTGGGTCATGACGTGGATTTTTATGTGCCTAAATATACCCCCCGAGATTTTGCGCTCTATAATGTCCCATATGAGGAGATAGATTTAGGAAGGAATGTGACGATTCATCGCATCCCATCGCTGAAATTTCCCGCCCCCACCCAGCAAGGTCGCATGGTCATCCCGACTTTCTTGAGATGGATAGGGATGAGGAAAAATAAGCCGGATATTATTCATACCCACCTATTCTTCGGTGCGGGAATGGAAGCGTTGGCGGCGAGCAAATTTTTGAAAGTGCCTTTAGTGGGAACCAACCACACTCCCATTACGGAATTTTTGCAATACGGGCCGGTTAGTGGAAAATTATTAGACAAGCTGGGCTTGGGTTTTGTTTCCTGGTATTATAATAAATGTGAGCAAATTACTGCTCCTTCACAGGGTATCCTGGACGAGATGCAACAGCATGGATTCAACAAGTCCTGCCGAGTTATTTCTAATCCGGTGGATTTGCAGAATTTTTTTCCAGTTTCGGAGGAAGTGAGAATAGAGCATAAAAAGGAATTTGAACTATCAGAGTTTACCGTTTTGTATACCGGCAGATTGGCCGTGGAAAAACATATCGACGTTTTGATCAGAGCGGTGGGTTTGCTGAAGGACAAAATTCCTCAGATTACTTTTGCCATCACCGGTCATGGGGACGCCGAGGCATCTTTGAAGCAGTTGGCGGAAGAATTGCAACTGGGCGGCATGGTGAAATTTTTCGGCACCCTGTCTGTGGAAGACCATGCCAAGATCTATAAAGCGGCGGATGTTTTCGCTATCGCCAGCACCGCAGAAACGCAAAGTCTCAGCCTGATGAAAGCTATGGCGGCGGGCATTCCGGCTATCGGTGTCAATGCCCGAGCCTTGCCGGAATATATCAAAAAAGAAAATGGTTTTATTTTGGAGCCCGGAGATTATCAGGGCATTGCAGAAAAAATTCTGTTCTTGTTTGAAAATCCGGAAAAAAGAAAGGAATTGGGAGCGCGGGGGATTGCCATGGTGCAAGGATATTCTCCAGCCAAGATAGCCGCAGAATGGAATCAGTTGTATAAAGAAGTGCAACTGGAATGTAAAAGCAAATAATTTTTTTAATTATATGAAACTAAGCATCGTTATTCCAGCCTACAACGAAGAGAATTATTTGGGAAAATGCCTGGAGGCAGTTTTTTATGAAATCAAAAAAACGCCGTATGCTATCGAGGTGGTTGTGGTGGACAATGCCAGTACGGACAAGACAAGTGCAGTTGCGAAATCTTTTCCGGAAGCGAAACTGGTCTATGAGCCCAAGAAAGGACTTTCCCAAGCACGGCATAGCGGTTATCTGGCCTCGAGTGGCGATATCATTGCCAACGTGGATGCGGATTCTACTCTTCCCTCCGGCTGGATAGAAAAAGTTTTCGTGGAATTTTCCAAGAATCCCAATCTGGTAGCACTGAGCGGTCCGTATGTCTATCCGGAAATGCCGCAACTGACCAATTTCATCAACTACATTTATTATGGCATTGGCTTTATCGGGCATATCATCAACCATCATTTTTTTAAAGTGGGAGCTATGCTGCAAGGCGGAAATTTTATTTTGCGCAGATCCGCCCTCGAAAAAGTGGGTGGTTATGATACCTCCATTGCTTTTTATGGGGAGGATACGGACATTGCCAGGCGTATTCAGCGAGTCGGTCGGGTAAAATTTATGTTTAGTTTGAAAATGCACACCTCTAGTCGGCGTTTTCGGGGGGAAGGCATTTGCCTGACCGGCTTGCGCTATATCATCAATCACTTTTGGATTATCCTTTTCAAAAAACCTTTTACCCGGGAATATAAAGATATAAGAAATCTCTAATAAAAATTATGAACCGTCTCTTTACACGACACAAAAATTTATGGTGCAGTAAGAATTTTTTAATTTCTGTCGCTACCAGTTTCTTGTTCTTGGCCGCCAGCGTGCTCCTGAATCATTTCACTAGCATCTATGCCACCGGCATGGCTAGTAATGCCGTGAATGACATTTTGCTTAGCAATTTGCCGGTCTTTAATGTGGATTTTATTGTCAATGAGGGGATAATTTTGTTTGTTTCTTTTGTGGTTTTTATGCTTTTTCTCGATCCCAAAAAAATTCCCTTTACCCTAAAAAGCATCGCTATTTTCTATATCACGCGATCTCTTTTTGTCACTATGACGCATTTGGGTCCCTTTCCGGAGCGTTCCTATTTGGACCCGACCGACTTGCTCTATTCCTTGAATTTTGGCGGCGACTATTTTTTTTCGGGGCATACCGGCTTGCCTTTTCTCATCGCGCTCATTTTTTGGCAGAATAAACAAATCCGCTGGGCATCTATCGGGGCTTCTATTTTCTTCGGGGTGAGTGTGATCTTGGGGCACCTGCATTACTCTATTGATGTCTTCTCGGCTTTTTTCATTACCTATGGCATCTTTCATATTGCGCAAAAATTATTTGCCAGTGATTTTGCCTTGTTTCATGGGGAAGAAAATTAATTGGAACACCTGATAAAGCGGATGAAGAGAGTGAGAATTCCCTTGGCGCGGGAAGTGTGCTAAACTTAGAGAATGTTAATCTATTAAAAACACCCCAGTTAAATAGTCCGTGGCGGAATTTAACGGGGTAAAAATATTATGCAAGACATGCAGACCGTTTTTAACGAAATCCGTGAAATGAAAAAAGAGATGAAGGGTATTCGGGAGATGTATAAAGATGCCTTGAGTCAAACGGACGACTATGCTGACATTGTGGAAAAAGCCAAGGAGTTGCGCGATAAGAAAAAACAAATTGAGCTCAAGGTGCAAAACAGCATGGGAAAATCCTATGAAAGATTTGAAGATCTCAAAAGTGAAGTGCTGGCTAATGAGGAGCTTTTGAATGACATTGCGATCACTAGCTTGATGGATGGCAAGACTGTGGAAGTGGTGGACGAATATAGCAACAAATACGAACCATCTTATGTGGTGAAATTCAAAAAAACCAATGAAATTAAAACCGAGGACAATAAATAATTAGTAAGTTCGTAGATTCGTGTAACATTCGTAGTTTCGAATCGGCGAGATAATATTATGACAAAAAATGAAAGTGGCTTGGATCGAATTATTCGGCTCGTGGTGGGCGTGATCTTGATTGCCTTGGCATTTGGGTTGGGGGCGAGCAGCTTCACTGTGGTGTTGTATGTGTTGGGAGTCGCGACTCTCTTTACCGCGGCCACCGGCTTCTGCGCGCTGTACAAAATATTTGGAATCAGCACCATTAAGAAATAAAATAGTTTTCAGGAAAACAGTTCCTCTGCCTATGTGGCAGATGGAGCTGTTTTTTGATATGTGCTCTCTTTGTATAATCATATGGCCACTTTTTTACTAAAACAAGCCAAAATACGGCCAGCTATTGACTTTTGGCTGCAAACATGCTATGATGATTAGTTGTTTGACAAGTGCATATACTGGAAAAATCCAAACGGCGGCACCGACTGCATCGGGCAAGGGAGAAAGTCATGAAGAAATTGTTTGTTGTTGGTTGTGTTGCGTTGGTGGTAATGCTGATGGCTACTGCTGGTTATTCAAAAAATGATGACGATAGAAGGCAGAAGCTACGTGCAATCCTTTCTGTGTCAGCTAACCCTGACGATGGATTTCTGGTTTCGGATGATTTTGAATATATCAGCCTGGACATTTCAGGCAAGCCAGCTGAGAATATGCCAATCATTTTGGCGGCCATCGGCAAGTTTGAAAGGAGTCATCTTGGTATGGAGATTATGTCTTTTCAAATCCTAGGTAATGCCGGAGCATACAGCAGTCCAGCTTACACCGACGGAATCATTATCCATTACCGAAAGATTAAATAGTCAAACAGTGGCGGCACCGCATAACTCGCCACCTTCCGGGATTTCCTGGGGGGTGGCGTTTTTTTATTTTCATTTCCTCTTTACATTCAGATACCTTTTATTGACAAAAATCAGGGAAAAGTGTACACTTTCCTAAGTAGATTAACGGAGTTCTGCTTGGGAAGAGCAGTTTTTTTAATTATTAAATCAAATTTTAAAACCTCATCTGTCCTACGGACATCTTCTCCTCAAAAAGGAGAAGAAAATATGAAGGAAACATTCTTATGGAAATCAGAAACATCGCCATTATCGCTCATGTGGATCATGGCAAAACTACGCTTACCGACGCTATTTTGCGTCAAACCGGCATGGTCACCGACGAATCGGTGAGTATGGATTCCAACACTCTGGAAAAAGAGCGGGGTATCACCATTTATGCCAAAAACACCTCTATTTTTTATAAAGACACCAAAGTGAACATTGTGGACACTCCCGGGCATGCCGATTTCGGCTCTGAGGTGGAACGCGTGTTGCGCTCGATTGATAGTGTGGTGCTGGTAGTGGATGCACAAGAAGGACCGATGCCGCAAACCAGATTTGTTTTGAAGAAATCTTTGGAGTTGGGCTTGAAGCCGATTGTGGTGATCAACAAGATCGACAAACCGGCCGCCCAACCGGACATTGTGCAAGAAGAAGTGTTTGAATTGTTCCTTGATCTGGGAGCCAATGACGAACAACTGGATTTCCCGGTGGTCTATGCCATTGGCCGAGAGGGAATTGCTAAATTGCATATGGACGATGAGGGACATGACTTGACTCCGCTTTTGGAAACTATTCTGGCGAAAGTGAAGCACGCCGATGGCAACACCTCTGCTCCGCTTAGTATGCAAACTTTCAATCTAGGTTATGACAACTTCTTGGGACGCATGGCAGTGGCCAGAGTCTATGAAGGCATCATCAAGGATGGTCAAACGGTCACTGTGAAAAAACCGACCGGAGAAGCTCGGACCGGAAAAATTACTAAACTCTATACTTTCAATGGCACGGAAAGAAAAGAAGTGAGCGAAGCGGTGGCTGGAGACATTGTGATGTTTGCGGGCTTGCCGGATATTTTTATCGGAGAAACCGTGTGTGAAAATGATACGCAAGAAGCTTTGCCGGCCATTCATATTGATGAGCCGACCATCTCCTTGAATTTTTTGGTGAATGATTCACCTTTTGCCGGACGGGAAGGCAAATTTGTCACCAACAAACAAATCCGAGAACGTTTGGAAAAAGAATTGGAAATCAATGTGGGATTGCATATTGATTTTGAAGGTGATCACTACAAAGTGTATGGCCGTGGCGAATTGCATGTGGCTATTTTGTTGGAAAATATGCGTCGCGAAGGTTATGAATTGCAAGTATCCCAACCCCAAGTAATTATCAAAGAAGAGGATGGGCAGAAGTTGGAACCGTTTGAAGAAGTGACTATCGACGTGCCGGATGCTTTTTCCGGTACGATCATTGATAAGATGGGAAGACGCAAATCCATTATGACTAATATGAAACAGACCAACGGTCAGACCAGATTGGTTTTTGAAGGTCCGACACGGGGACTGCTCGGCTATCGTGGAGAGTTTGTGATTGACACTAAGGGGGAGGGGATTATGTCTTCTCGCGTGATTGGTTTCAAGGATTATGTGGGCGATATTCAACGGCGTGCTTCCGG
>CAIMIV010000069.1 GCA_903841185.1 uncultured bacterium | reverse complement strand
GTTTGACCAAGAATATTTGCCATCGGTAAAAAGTTGTTGGCCTTTTTTGAAAGCCACTAGATAACGGAAGAGGGTGTTTTGCATGGGTTCACGGAGCAGTTGGGAAATTTTGAGATCAGAGAGAACCTTTGAAGCTTCGCCATAATTATTATTTTGGATAAATTGTTGGATTTTTGCTTTTTCTTGCTGGAACTGCGTTTCGGCTTGCTGATATTCCGGCGGCAGAGTGCCATTGAAAAATTTGGTTCTAGCATTCTCCATAAGAAATTCTATTTGTGCTAAATAATTTTTGTCAGTTGAATCAGAGAGAATATTTGGTGACACAAACTGCCAGCCCAGGCGCGGAGTTTGTTTTTTTATTTCAGCTTCACCGGAAAACCAGGCTTCGCTTTTCAATTTCCCTTGTTCATCAAATTGCCCTTTGTAGAGCAAATGTTTAATTGGCTCGCTGTCTTTATCCCTTTCAATTACATTACTTCCGATTGTTTTCATGGCTCTTTCGATCATTTCTTCGATAGTGAGTGGAATACCATCCGGTGTTTTATTCACATTCAAAACCAGCATATCGCCCAATTCTTGGTGTCGTTCGATTTCTTCTTGGGAAAAGGGAATCTTGGGAATGTCCTTTGCTTCCAACTTAAAGCCAAAAGTGGCCTCAATATCATCTGGACCCAGGAAAAATTCCTGGCCGTTTTTTTCCATAATCTTTAGCGCCCTTTCCCATGTGATGGAAAAATGTTCTTTCATCACTTCAATTTTCCCTTCAATCTCCTTTTGCATCTTCAATAGACCTTCCGTTTGTTTCGTTTCTCTCACTTTCCCCAATGCCAAATCAAACTCGCGGAACAAGTCTTGGATTTTAGCCAGCTGGACTTTCAGTTGGAGGCAGATTGGTTTTGACATGAAAAATTGTTTAAATTAAAAAACAAAGTCTAAGCTAACTGGAAAAACTACGGGAGAGTCGGCACGCAAGATGACCATCCGAAGCGTCAGAATCAGCCGCACTCACGCCGAGCTGAGAATCGTTATACCAGCCGGAGTCCACGACGCGCGAAGCGGAGAATGTTTTCAGCAGCCATGTCCAACCCTCTTCATCTAAATGTTTCTGATTTTTTTCGAAATATTGTCTTTGAAAAATGAGGTAAACATTCAGTGATAGTCCTTCGGCTTCAATTTGAATTGTTTTTCCGTTGATGATTGCCTCGAAATTAATGGGGATGTTTTCTTGGTTTTGGATGCGTTTTTCAATTTCAGCTTGAGTCAGGCCGGAAAGTTGCATGATATTTTTGCCGAGCGTTTCTTTTCCGAAAACATTGGCATCTGCATTTTCATAAATATTCTGATCATTGTGGCACAGGATGATTTTTGTTTTTCGGTTTTCCGTGTGCTTTGCTCTGGCAAAACCTCCACCTTCCTTAAAGTTATCTAACTGATAAGTATTAGCATACCCCTCGGTCATTTGCTGATGAAAATTTTCGCTGTCGGGCATATCTTCCGGAATGATTAGCAAATTGTCGTAGCCATATTTTTCAATCTCTGCTTTGATCTCTTGGTGATTATTTTTCCAGATTGACATGATTTCCTGCTGACTGATTGATGGGAGATTATGCTTTTTGTTGAACTTGCGTATGAACTTGAAGTACCTATTATGACTGTTTGGTGGGAGATTATGTTTCTGGCTGAATGCCTGCCACTCTTCTATTTTTTCCTGGATGTTGACGCTGATTTCTTTTTGTTCGTTGGTTTCGGGATTTATCCAAATCGCTTTCATTTCTTTGGGAGCGAATTCTTTTTGCAGACTTTCGATTTTCTCCCCAATCTCCTTTTGCAATTCCAGCAAATGTTCGGTTTTTCTTATTTCTCTCACCTTCCCCAATTCCAAAGCAAACTCACGGAACAAGTCCTGGATTTCGGCTAGTTGGATTTTTAGTTGGAGGCAGGTCGGTTTTGGCATGATGTTAAATTAAAGGATAAAAGAAAAAAGTTACGAGACTAAGAAACTACCTGACGAGCAAGAAGGTTGACACTGGCACCGTCAGAGCTGTACCAATGCACATGCAACTTAGCAAAGATGGTGTTCCAACGCACGTAAGGGACATTGCCATTGCCATCGCGCGAACCCGCGCAAAGCGTGATATTTTGCATATCCAGATGTTTTCCAGTTCGTTTGAAATAATCTAATTCTTGTAATAGACGCTCTCGCAAAGTCTGAGTGGCTATGCCCATCTCCGTTATTTGATCAGCGGAAAGGCTTTTATTTTCTTCATCAGCTTCAATGCGGTCACGAACCCAGATAGCATAGGCAGAATCTTCGTTTCTTTCCAAATCTTTCACACTCGATAGATCTGCATCTAATATTTGAAAAAGCTCTTTGCATTTGGTAAAGATCTTCTGCGCATCCAAGCCTGGTGCCATAATGAGAAGCTTGTCAAAACCTTCTTGTTTTTCCGGAATCTTGATTTTGGAAAAATCTGTTTCTATTCCGAAAACTTCCCGGTAGAAATTTTGCCAATCTTGGATTT
>CAIMIV010000068.1 GCA_903841185.1 uncultured bacterium | reverse complement strand
GTAACATGCATGGCAAATTCGATATGCCATTGGCCGTTGTCGAACCGATGGCCTGTGAAAAACCGGTGGTTGTTTCCGACCTGCCGATTCTCAAAGAATTTGCCAACGAAAAAAATTCCGTCACCATTCACGCCGGGAACACCCAGGAATTGGCGGCAGCGATTTTCGACTTGCAAGACCATCCGGAAAAAAGAAAAGCCTTGGGTCAGGCCGGTCGGAAATTTTGCCAGGAGCATCTGGACATCAAAAAGGTGGCCGCGATCTATGAACAAATCTATCAAAAATTATAATTTATAAAATCAAACATCATGTCCTATCAAGTAAAAAATATCAGCACTCATAGAAAAGAATTACAAACTGAAAAGATGAAAGTGCCGGCCATTCTTCATGTTTCTGATGATCTGATGCCTAATGATGCAACCTTGACTGAAATTGAGGGTGTCGCTTCTCAAGACAATGTCTTTCATCATATAGCTGCCATGAGTGACGTACATAGCAAGAAAGGACGTAAGAATCCCACAGGAACAGTTGTAGCATCACAAAATCATCTCTTGCCACAAATCAATGACACAGCGCCTAATTGTGGCATGCGGTTTCTAAAAACCAATCTCACTGACCAAGACCTAACTCCGGAAAACATAGATAAACTATTCCAAAAATTCGTCAAGACAATTCCTACCAAGACCTATATTGGAACAAAAGTTTCTTATTCGCTTATTATGGATATCTGCCGAAAAGGTCTTACACCTGTAAAAGAATTTTTCAAGACTCGCACCAAAAATGAGATTGAAAATACATTTGAGGGAGGAAACTTTTTTAAAGAAATTCCAACAGAAAAAGAAATTCTCAATGCCATTCCAAAATTTTTCTTACACATTGGGAAATATCGACTTGGAATTCTAGGTGCTGCCGGAAATCATTTCCTGGACCTTATGAAAATTACTGAGATCAAAAATCCTGAAATTGCAAAAAAATTTGGAGTGTTTGAAGGTCAATATATATTTCTTTTACACACTGGATCTGGACTTCTTGGGCAATATGCCTCCTATCTCTACACCCCCAAAAGAAAGGAACATCTCAGTCAAAAAATTATTCTAGAGATTGGAAAGTTTATTTTTAAAACTGACTACAAAAAAGAATTTAAATCACTTTGGAAAAAAATTGAAGCAGAAAAAGACAGTCCAAGCTACTTTTCCTATGACGATCAAAGTATTGAAGGAAAACTATTTCTCACTTCTCATAATGCTGCCGCTAATCAAGGTTATGCCAATAGATCTATACTCAATCACCATCTCGACATTACTATCGAAGAAGTTCTAGGAAAAAATCCAGAGCTTGATATGCTCTATGACATGCCGCATGTCTATATTCATCGTGAGAATCATTTCGGCAAAGATGTTTGGACGCATCGCAATGGAACTGTGCGCGCCAATGGACCAGCTAAAATGACTCATCCCCTATTCTCCCAAACCGGAGAGCCTGTTTTTATCCCTTCATCAATGAGTACTCCTGCCTATCTTTGCGCTGGAACTGATGAAAATGAATCAACATTCTTTTCTGCTAGCCATGGAACAGGGAGAAGGAAGAATCCGCTTTCCGATACTTCCCACAGCAAGGAAGAACTTTTCCAAAAAATGCAAAAGAATAATGTTAAACTCTATAATGCTAAATCTGATGGGGTTGTCTTGCAGGATAGTGCCTATTACAAGGATGTGGAAGAGGTTATCACTGGAATGGAAGATAATAAGATTGTTAATGTTATCGCAAAAATGGAGCCTGTCGCAGTGTTAATGTATTAAAACCCAGATTATTATTTTACAAAAATGACATGCAACCGATGAACGTGATTGTGTATTAAAAAAGACTTTCTACAAAAAACAAGGGTCATTTGCAGAGATCCTTGTTTTTATTTTCCACGCAATATTTTTTCTGCTCCCAGAAGATTAATGATGGTGCTAGCCTGCTCGCAGCAAACTATCATTTTGTCCGTAGGGTTTTTTCGCATAATAGCGCTTGGCATGTTCCACGAGCAGGGCATGGAATTCTTGGTAGATTGGCACCAGTTTTTTCGGATCGGTGATTTCTTTTTGTAACGCCTCTTCGCACAACTGCTTCACGCCGGCATAGGTGGCGTTTTCAGCAATGAGCCCCAAAGCGACCAAGATTCTTTTGGTGTAGGCGTCCACTACAAATTCCGGCTGGCCGAAAGCATACAGCAACATCGAATCGGCGGTTTCCGGGCCAATGCCGACGATGTTTAACAATTCCTCCCGCGTGGGTACTCGGTCCCCCAAGCCTTGAAAAAAAGGAATGAAGTTTTTAATATAGCGGGCTTTTTGATTATGATAGCCGGAGGGTCGAATCGCCGTTTTGAATGCATCCTCTCTTAATTGCATAATGGCCTCTGGCGTCAACGCGTTAATGTTTTTTAAATTCAAGAGCGATTTTTCCACCGCCAGCCACGCGGTGTTTTGCGTCAGAATCGCGCCCAGACAGATTTCAAATTGCTCCGCCCGATTACGCGGAAAACTATAATCCCCCACATGATAGCCCTGCACCGCCCCGGTCTTGGTCGGATTGGTGCCGGCATGACCCACTAAAGGCCACCACCCCTGCGAACCATAGGCGGTATAGAGTTGTTTATAGATAGAATATATTTTTAGCATATATAACAAATTTAATTCACCTTTACAAAATACCATATTCACTCAAGATATACAAAAAAAAGCCTCTCCATACATCAGAAGAGGCTTTTTAGTTTGTGGGTATGTAAAATCTAACGACGCTCCCGAGAACGACCGGCTCCGCTGCCGCCTTTGCGTGCGGCGGGACGACCACTGCCGCCACCGCGTTTCCTGTCGGAAAAACTCCGCTTAGGACTGTCCATCTTGAAATCCCCGATGACGGTGGCTTCCAATTCTTTGCCATGGAAACGCGCGGAGCGAAAGCTTCTGGCAATGTCCGCCTCCTTGGTCTTGTCGATGCCAAAGACTGTAAAGCTATCCATCATTTTGATTTTGCCAATCTCGGCGCCTTTCAATTCTTTTTGCGCATTAATCAAACCGAATAAAGTTTTGGTATCCAATTTGTCTTTCTTGCCAATATTCAAACGCACGTTGATGAAATTTTCTTCCGGCTGGCGTTCCCGTTGTTCTCGTCGATCTCTGCCCGCACCTTCTGCTTGTTTTTCCATCGGTACCGACTCAAAATCCTTAGAGTTCTTATATAAATTCAGGAAATGATTGAATTCTGCGGAAACAAACCGCGTCAACAGCTCTTCCCGCGTCAAACCACCCAAGATTTTTTCCACCGCCGGCATAAAAGGAGCAATCTCCTTTTCATCCACTTGGATATTTTTCATTTTTTCTACTAAAGAGAGTAGCTGTTTTTCACAAATTTTTTCACCGGAAGGCACTTTTTTCAATTGGAAAGGCTTGCCAATCTTTCTCTCTAGATCCCGGATCTTGTGCATTTCCCGTCCTGTCAAAATAGACAGTGAGATTCCGCTCTTGTGCGCGCGTCCCGTCCGACCGCTGCGATGCACATAGGCATCGTTCATATCCGGCAAGTTATAGTTGATGACATGCGTCAGGTCATTCACGTCAATCCCTCGCGCCGCCACGTCTGTGGCCACCAGTAATTGCACCTTGCGTTGGCGGAAACGTTCCATAATCAGCGTCCGCAAGTTCTGCGGAATCTCACCATGCAAAGCCTCGGTGGAATAGCGGTCCTCCTTCAGTCTGTCGGCGATTTGTTGTGTTTCGGCGCGGGTGCGACAAAACAGAATGCCATAGACATCCGGCTCGGAATCCAAGGCCCGGCGCAAAGCTTCATATTTTTGTCCCGGTTTTACTAGATAATATTGATGCACCACATTATCTGCCCCGACATTTTTTTTTCCGACACTGATTTCGTGCGGTTGATGCATATACTTCTTGGCAATGTTGCGGATGATGGACGACATCGTGGCGGAAAATAATAAAGTTTGTTTTTCCTTAGGTGTGTCCGCGAGGATATCATCCAAATCTTCTTTGAATCCCATATCCAACATTTCATCTGCCTCATCCAACACCACAAAACGAATAGTTTGCATCTTCAAAATCTTGCGGCGGATCAAATCATGCACTCGCCCCGGAGTACCAACCACCACATTCACCCCGGCGCGCAATTGCCGGATCTGCGTATCAATCGGTTCCCCGCCATAGACTGCCGCAATCGAAACATGTTTAGAGTGCTTGGCGAAGCCCGTCATTTCCCGACTGATCTGCAAGCACAGTTCACGGGTCGGACACAAAATAATCGCCTGAGTGTCTTTGGACTCCGTTAGTTTGTGCAAAATCGGCAAACCGAAAGCCGCGGTTTTGCCCGTGCCGGTTTGCGCCAGACCGATCAAGTCCTGGTCATTCTCCAAGAGAAAAGGAATAGATTCTTCCTGTATGGGCGTGGCTTCGATGTATCCCAATTCCTCGAGACTTTGTTGTAAATGGGCATTCAACCCCAGTTCTTTAAATGTTTTCATAAATAATAGTTTTTGGCTAAAATTATTTGATTAAATTAGCCTCAAGTTCCGACATATACATCGCTGACATATCCAATTCGAAAAGCTATCATACAGTATGACACGTTTTTTCAGCCTTGTAAAGGCCAAATATCCGTGCCCCATTTTCAGACCCAATTTAAAGATTAAACCAGCTAAAAACTAAAATTCGCATGTCATGCGAATTATTAGTTAGTCATATTACATCCCAAACATTTTCTTGGCTTGCTCGATTTGCTCGTCGGTCACTTGCCCGGTGGCTTTCATAGCTTTCATCACGCCCAAGATTTTGTCTTTGTTTTCCGGTCGCATGGCTTCCTGCATCATTTTTTCTCTTTCTTTCGGACTCATCTTGGCCATCTTTTTCATAGCAATGGCTTGCAACATTCCCATCTTGGGAGCGCTTGCCACCGCATCATCCTTGGCTGGGGTATTTACTGCAACATCGTCACTAGCTGTCTTGGCTGTTGTCTTTTTACTAAATGGATTCCACATAGTTCATGTCAGCATGTTAGCATATTAGCAAATTAGCAAATTAGCAAGCTGGCTAAAATGTTAATATGGTAAAATGTTAATATTATTTTTTATTATTTTTTGAGTTGCAATTTATAGCTCGTCACCAGCAGGGCCGAAGCGATAAAGATGGAGGAGTAGGTTCCAAAAGTAATGCCGATAAGGAGCGCCAGTGAAAAACTTTTGACGGATTCTCCTCCAAAAAAGTAGATGGATAGCAAAGTAATGATTACCGTTAGCGAGGTATTAATAGAACGTACCAAAGTTTCGTTCAGACTGCGATTAACCACTTCCGGGAAAGGCTCTTTGCTTGATCCCTTGAGAATATTCTCTCTCGTTCGGTCATACACCACAATCGTGTCATGCACAGAAAATCCCAGGATGGTGAGGAGCGCCGCCACGAACGGAATACCCACCTCCACGCCATAGAAATGCCCCAGGACCGAAAAAATACCCACCGTGAGGAAAACATCATGCACCAAAGCAATCACCGCTCCCAGGCCATATTTCCAAGACTCCACCGGACGGGAAACTTTGCGAAAAGCAATCGCGATAAAAGTCATAATACCCACACTAGCCCAAAAAAGAGCCCACAAGGATTTGCTTTTTAGTTCGGAGGAGATGGAAGAATCCCGATAGTCGGCGCGCAATTGTTTCGATTCGGCATATTTCTCACTAATTTTTGTCCATACAGTTTGATTGACACTGTCTTCCACTGAAGCATAGCTAATCAGTAGCGAGTCAGCGCCTTTTTTTTGCACCGTCAAACTATTCAAATTCAAATCAGTCAGCGTGCCAATCATTTCATCATTCGTTGGGACACCTTGGGCAAATTGCACCTCTAGCAATGTTCCTCCGGTAAAGTCAATGCCATATTTCAATCCCCACAGCGAAAGACTGAGCACGCACAGAACTGTCAGGATAATTGAGAATGTGTAGGTATACTTTGTTTTTCCAATGATATTATACATGAGCGCTAATTTTATTATTTATTAATATCTTTTTTTCTCACGCCTACTAACCAGAGTTTATCCGCAATCCACTCCCCCAAAATAAATTGCAAAAGCGTCTTAGAAACAGTCACGGCGGTGAACATCGACAACAGCACTCCGATAATGAGAGTTACCGCGAAACCTTTGACAAATCCCGTACCCAACTCAATCAAAATGAAAGCCGTGATGATGGAAGAAATATTGCCATCGCGGATGGAAGTCCAAGCGCGCCTAAACCCTTCATCCAAGGCACCCATAATATTGCGACCCTTGCGGATTTCTTCTTTCGTTCGCTCAAAAATGAGAATATTAGCATCTACCGCCATACCAATGGAAAGTACAAACCCGGCAATGCCCGGCAAAGTCAAAGTGATTTGCCACGGAGTCAGTCCGGATAATTTAAAAATAGAAATCATCAGACCGGTGTAAATAAGTAGTGCCAGAGAAGCGATGAGGCCTAAGAAGCGATAATAAACTAACATAAAAATAATCACCAATCCCAGTCCGATAAATCCCGCCTTCATACTTTTCTCCAAGGAAACACCTCCCAATGAAGCATCCACACTTTCTTGACTCACTAGATTGATTGGCACCGGCAAAGCCCCCTCATTCAATCTTTTCACTAATTTTTTGGCTTCATCCGTGGAAAAATTTCCCGTAATCACCGCCTCCCCATTCGTAATCTCTGCTTGCACTTTCGGAGCACTGATAATTTGCCCGTCTAAATAAATGGCAACGCTCTTTTGCATGTTTCTTTTAGTAATTTCCGCAAACAATTTCGAACCTTCGTCATCAAATTTCAAGGACACTTGCGGCTCGGAAAGTCCCTGGGAAGCGAAAGTCACCGCCGCGTTTTGCAAATTCTTGCCGGTCAGACCGGTGGAAACCCAATTAGTCTTAGGTTGTGGTTGTATTTGTTTCGCAAAAAAAATCAAAGCGCTGTGAACTTCCAAAGCATCTCCCTCGCCTCGTTGCTCAATCTTTTTGATAATAGCCCAGCCCTGTTGGGTTTCTACGAGATCACTATATACTCCTCCATCCTTCAAGTTGCTATCGAAAATAGCTTTATCCAATTCCGTGATTAATTGCCCTTTCTTTTTAAAGTCCAAGTCCCCGCCATTATCTTTGCTTCCCGGATCCTGGCTATTGTCCTTGGCCAGTTGCGCAAAATCCTCCCCAGCCAAAGCTTTGACTAAAATTTCTTTAGCTTTCTCTTGATTTTGAGCATTCAACTTATCCAGCATCTCCTGCGGAATCTGAGTAGCGGTGTCCACTGGTCCTTCTTCCTTGAATTCCAAGAAAGGCATTTCGCCAATCATTTTTTTCGCCTCGTTGATATCATTCACACCAGCCAATTCCACAATCAGCCGCCGATCTTTTTCTCCGGACTTAGTAGTATAGATAATCGGCTCCGCGACGCCAAAAGCATTCACGCGACGCTCCGCCGCGTCCTGCAAGCCTTGGATAGACTCGTCGATCTTGCCCGCTTCAATTTTACTGATATCCGCCTTATATTCCAGATGAATCCCCCCTTGCAAATCCAGCCCTAAATTTATTTTGAGCTTATTGAGCGTTTCATACAGTTTCGGCACGCGAGAAACTGCTTGCGGGTAGGAAATCAGCCCCACAAAAACGGCGAGGACAACGATGGAGGCAAATCGAGTGGAAATTTTTTGTTTACTTGTCATAATAAATTTATTAGACCTCTTATTATAATTAAATGTGGTGTTTTTTCATAAAATCATAGGCCTTCCGAATAATCTTCTTTGCTCCGGCGTAGGTGATGCGCGCTAGAGCCTGCTCATAGGGCAACCAGGCATATTCCGTGTGTTCCGGGGATAAAACGACAGCTGACTGACTGGTTTCTCCCAGATAGTAGACTGCTTTTTTTATTACATTACAACTTCTTTTTTCTTGCTTTCTGCGTACTGCTTCTCCCGCCCTGGCGCGATAATAAAAGAAAATGCTCTGTCTAAATTCAGGTATGATAGCAAGCTCAGTAATACCAGTCTCTTCGACCAATTCCCGCAGCAAGGTAGTCTGTTCTGTTTCGCCAACATCTACATGTCCCCTGGAAAAATCCCAATGCCCGTTGCGATAGCGCAGGAGCAAAAATTCTTTTTCACCATTCTCATTTTTGCGAAAAATTACTGACCCGACCGATTTTTCAATTGAAAGCAGAAAGCGCATATTCTTTCTTTTTTGATAAATTATTTTCTAAGCTCCGCAACACTTCTTGAATTTTTTTCCACTACCGCAAGGGCAAGGCTCATTCCGACCCACTTTTTTTTCATTCACAATCGGACTGCGCTTTTCTTCATTTTTCTCCAAACCTTTCGCTGCTCCGAATTGTTCCACCTCTGTTGCTGCCCCGCTAAAGCGCAGCTCTTCCTGTTTCTGCTCACTCGGCACAGGACCCACATTCAATCGAAAAACCGTATTCACAATATTACCCCGGATGTTATTCATCAGGTGTGAGAACATATCGAAAGCCTCTCTTTTATATTCAATCAAGGGATCGCGCTGGCCATAGCCGCGCAATCCGATGCCTTCGCGCAAATAATCAATTTCGTCCAGATGGTTCATCCAGGTCATATCCGTGGTTTGCAAGATGATGGATTTTTCAATCATCCTCATTTGCTCCGCCCCAATCGCCATTTCTTTTTTATTATAAATCTCCTTCGCGATGCCCATCAAAAATTCTGCCATTTGGGTGATTTTTTCAGCGTTGTTGAAACGACTGGCTTGGCGGATTTCTTCCAGTTTGGTGGTCACGTCCACTTCGGCGAAAACAATGACGCGGAAAGCATTCACAATTTCCGACACATCCCATTCTCCTTCTTCCCCTAGACAATTCATAGCCACCACTCTTTCCATCTCTTCACTCAGATAATCCAGCATCTCACTTTTCGTGTCTTGCATCTCCAAAATTTCTCTTCTTTTTTTATACACCACCTCGCGTTGTTTGTTCATCACGTCATCATAATCCAGGACATGTTTTCGAATATCAAAATTAAACCCTTCAATTTTGGTCTGAGCATTTTCAATAGATTTGGAAATAATGGCATTTTGGATTGGCTGATCATCCGGCAACCCCAATTTATCCATCAAACTTTTCAATTTGTCTCCGCCAAACCGGCGCATCAGTTCATCCTCCAGGGAAACATAAAATTGGGAAGCGCCCGGGTCACCCTGTCTTCCGGCGCGACCGCGCAACTGATTATCAATTCTGCGCGCTTCATGCCGTTCTGTGCCAATAATAAGCAGTCCACCCACTTCTTTCACGCCTTCCCCCAGCTTGATGTCGGTGCCTCGTCCCGCCATATTGGTGGCAATCGTCACGGATTCCAGATGACCCGCCTTGGCGATAATGGCCGCTTCCCGCTCATGATTTTTGGCATTCAAAACTTCATGGGGCACGCCATTTCTTTGCAACAGAGCGCTCAAATATTCTGATTTTTCAATGGCAATCGTGCCCACTAAAACCGGTTGACCTTTGGCGTGCCGCTCTTTGATTTCTTCCATAATGGCTTGGAATTTCCCTTTTTCGGTTTTATAAATCACATCCGGCAAATCTTGCCTTTGAATATCCTGATTAGTAGGAATTTCCAACACGTCCACGCCATATACTTTGAAAAATTCCTCGGCACTGGTGAGAGCCGTACCGGTCATGCCGGCCAGCTTGTGATAGATGCGAAAATAATTCTGAAAAGTAATGGTCGCCAAAGTACGAGATTCTTTTTGCACTTTCACTTCCTCCTTAGCTTCGATAGCTTGATGCAAGCCTTCGCTATAACGTCGTCCCGGCATCATGCGCCCCGTGAAATCATCCACAATAATCACCTCGCCTTCTTTCACCACATAGTCGCGATCCAATTGAAAAATAACTTGCGCTTTCAAGGCTTGTTCCAAATGATGCACATAGCTAATCTTGCCCGCTTCATACAGATTTCCCATCCCCAGCATTTGCTCCACCTTATTGATGCCGGATTCTGTAATCACCACTGACTTCATTTTTTCATCCACTTCATAGTCTTCCTCTTTCTTCAAGCGCGGCACGATTTGTGCAAATTGTTGATACAATTTAGTAGATTCTGCGTCCGGAGCAGAAATAATCAGTGGCGTCCTGGCTTCATCAATCAAAATGGAATCCACTTCATCCACAATGGCAAAGTTCAATTCGCGTTGCACCATCTGCTCCTTCGATTGCACCATATTATCCCGCAAATAATCAAAACCGTATTCATTATTGGTGCCATAAGTAATATCCGCGTTATAGGCATCTCGCCGGGCAATTTCGCGCAAATTTTCCACCTGCCTGCCGGCAGGCAGGTCTCCATCGCTCACCTCCGAGCCATCAAACTTCTTGGGTGCATATAAATAAGAGGTGTCATGCACAATACAAGCTGTCGAAACTCCCAAAAAATGGAAAATAGAACCCATCCAATTGCAATCTCGTTTGGCCAAATAGTCATTCACGGTGATGACGTGCACTCCCTTGCCAGACAAAGCGTTGAGATAGATCGGCAAAGTAGAAGTCAAAGTTTTTCCTTCACCGGTTTTCATTTCCGCTATCTTTCCTTGGTGCAAAACAATGCCGCCAATCAACTGCACATCAAAAGGCCGTGTGCCGTTCACCCGGTCAGCTGTTTCTTTCACTACCGCAAAAGCTTCCGGCAACAGATCATCCAAGGACTCGCCCTTCCCCAATCGATCGCGAAATTCTTGGGTTTTTTCTCGCAATTGCCCGTCCGATAGTTTTTTTATCTGGTCGTCAAGGGCATTTATCTTCTCCACAATTGGCATTAATTTGCTGATTTCTCGCTGATTTGAACCAAACAGTTTAGTGAACATTCCCATAATTTTGCTTATCTCAAATAACTTGCCAACTTATTGGCAAACTTATATTTACCTTATATTAATAACCCTCTAATCTTAACAAAAAAAACACTAAACGTCAAAGAAATAACTCCTTTCGCACCTATATTGTGTCTAGTTTGTCACATAGGGAAATTCCTCGATCATTTCTCCCGAATAATAGAATTCATAGGCCAGTGACCCGAAAGAATATTTTGCCTCCCCAATACCAATTGCCGAACCGCCCACTTTTGGCTCCGCCTTGGGCTTGGATTGCGGAAAGCCCACATTAAACAGTGTGCCGATGATCTCCGGTCGATATTTAATATCATAACCAGCTCGCTCCCACTGCGCCATCATTTCTTTTAAATATATGGCCGCGTATAAATAAGAATAATAATGATCCTTTTCTCGTGTCAGCCTCTCAAATCTTTCTTGTGTCGGATTGTTAGTGGAAAAATTGAGTTTATTTTCCCACGCCTGACCCAGATAATATTCCGAGGTCGGATCATGGAGATGATCTTCAATAGCAATCGCCGTCGCCTCTTTGACGCCCATTACCCCGAGGGAAATCTTGGTGGCGTTCCCCAGAATCTTGAGCGGCTCAAAAACTTTTTTAAAAAGTTCTCGTTGCGCATGAAAGAGACGCAACTGTTCCACGATCAGATTCGACACGATGAGCCGTGGCGGCAATTGCGCCTCCGCCGCCACTCGATTGATGACCTCCTTGTCTTTGCGCGTGGCAGTGTTAATAGCCTGCCATTCCTCATCATTCATCCAAGGAAAGGCATTCTTCCCGATACTGTCTCTATACTTTTCCACCAAGCTATCCAATGACACATTTGTCCCTTGTTCGCATTGCGCCATCCTGTCAGCAAATTCCGGTCTGTCAGAAAAACGCAATTGCACGGCAAAAAGCATTTTGCGTACCAGTCCCACACTATCGGTTTTGACATACGTCTGGGCGATATGTTCCGCGTTCACGGGAGCCACTTCCCCCACTGCCATAATCTGGCATGCCAGCTGTTTTTTTTCTAGGTCTGTTTTTTCTCCCGCCACATCTTTGGGAGATTCATCCAAAACCGGATTTTCCTGACTCACCTCTTCATAGGCACTACTCTGGTCATCCACAATGCCCGCCGTATTAGTCAGACCTTTTTTGATACCAAAAAAACCACCAACCAAAATAATCAGATAAGCGAAAATCACTCCTAACACTATTTTCATAATCCGGCGACTGTATTTTTTCATCTATTCCTATTCTACAACAAAATCTGGTTTTTTGAAATAATTTAGATCACATTAAACTATATTACATAAAGAAAGCACACGATGGATTCATTTGATTGATTATAGTATCACCTGGCGGGCCCGCAAGTTGTCATCACGAACGCCGGCATGGTAACTGCCCACATGAAACCCGCCAAGGCCAGAGTGCCAGCGCACGCGCGGAACGCGGCCACCAACATAACGCGAACCCGCGCACATCGTCATATTCACCGTATCCAGATGTTTTCCTGTCTGTTTGAAATACTTGATTTCATCCAACAGGCGTTCTTCCAATGTTTCTGTAAGAAGGCCTCTTTCTGCAATTTCCACAGCGGAAATATTTTCAAGTCCTTCATCCGCTTCAACATTATCACGAACCCAAATGGCATAGGACTGCTCCAAGGCATTGCGATTAGAGATTACAACTTCATCTAGATTTCCTCCCATAGAATTTTTCGCTGCAAAAAGTTCGACACATTTGTCGAAAAGTTTTTGTGGTCTCAGGCCTTTTTGCATGATAAGCAGCCTTTCAAAACCTTCTTGTTTTTCCGGGATTTCGATTTCGGAGAAATCAGTTTCCATTTGAAACGTCTCACGGTAGAAATTCTGCCAATCTTTGATTTTTTCCATTATTTCTTTTGAGAAAAATTCTTTTTGCAAATTTTCAATTTTCTCCTCAATCTCCTTCTGCATTTTCAATAGACTCTCCGTCTGGCGAGTTTCTCTCACTTTCCCCAATGCCAAATCAAACTCTTTTTTCAAGCTTTGAATTTCGGCCAGTTGGACTTTCAGTTGGAGGCAGGTTGGTTTTGGCATGATTATTCTTTCTAAAATTAAACGATTACTTGGCGAGCGCGCAAGCCTTCACTGCGAAAAACGGCGGTCCACTTACCCATAATCAGCCGGTCACCACCGGAGCTCCAGTGCACGTGTGGAACATCGCCACTGGAACTACGCGAACCCGCGCACATCGTTTTACTCGTAATATCCAAATGTTGTTCCGTCTGCTTGAAATATTTTATTTCCTCCAGCAAGCGCTCCTCCAACGTTTCCACTGTGATACCTTTTTCTGCCATATTGTCAGCAGCAAGGTGATTAAGCCCATAATCCACTTCGACATTGTCACGCACCCAGATAGCATAGGCATGATCCAGAGCATTGCGATCGGAAGTCAAATCTTTGTCCCAATTTTCCCCCATATGATTTTCAGCTGCAAAAAGTTCGGTGCATTTGTCAAAAAGTCTTTGGGCAGTCATGCCCTTTTGCATGATGAGCAGTCTTTCAAAACCTTCTTGTTTTTCGGGAATTTTGATTTTGGATAAATCGGTTTCCATTTGAAAAACTTCACGATAGAAATCCTGCCAATCTTGGATTTTCTCCCTGATTTCTTGTGGGACAAATTCCCTTTGAAGACTTTCGATTTTCCCCTCAATCTCCTTTTGCATTTCCAACAAATGCTCTGTCTTTTTTGTTTCTCTGATTTTTACCAATACCAAATCAAACTCGCGAAACAAGCTTTGGATCTCGGCTAGTTGGACTTTTAGTTGGAGGCAAGTTGGTTTTGGCATAAATATTATTTTTCAAGATTAAAAGAAAAGATTACGAGATTAAGAAACTACTTGGCGAGCGCGCAAACTGCCACCCGCAGTGCCAGAGATGCCCCAACCGACGCTCAACCTGTCACCGACAGAGCCCCAAACCACTCGCGGAACAGCGCCATCACCACTGCGCGAACCCGCACATAATGTAATGTTTTGCATATCCAGATGCGCTCCGGTTTTTTTGAAATATTCCAATTCCTGCAATAGGTGCTCTCTCAATGTCTGAGTGGACATGCCCATTTCTTCTATCTGATCAGCGGAAAGGTTACTGTTTTCTTCATCCGCTTCGACGCGGTCGCGAATCCAAATAGCATATGCAGAATCTGCTTTTCTTTCCAAATCTTTCACACTCGACAGATCCGTATCGAATATTTGAAAAAGCTCTTTGCATTTGATAAAGATCTTCTGCGCATCCAAGCCTGGTGCCATAATGAGAAGCTTGTCAAAACCTTCTTGTTTTTCCGGAATCTTGATTTTGGAAAAATCTGTTTCTATTCCGAAAACTTCCCGGTAGAAATTTTGCCAATCTTGGATTT
>CAIMIV010000067.1 GCA_903841185.1 uncultured bacterium | reverse complement strand
CTGAATTTGGCGATGGCCTATGGGGCGGAAAGTTTCGGCACGGGTAATGGAAAAATAGATATGGCTAAAATCAACAAAGCTTTGGCTGTTCTCGAAGCGGCTAAAAAACTAGAACCCAATAACGCCCAGGTTTATGCGACGGAAGGATATATCGATAATCTCAATTCACAAAATGATCAAGCACTGGTTGCTTATGGAAAAAGTTTGGCGCTGGATGCTAATAATATGGAAGTTCTTGTGAACAGGGCGGGGGTATACAGCTCTTTGGGCAAGACCACTGAGGCCATCGCGGATTTGGAAAAGGCCGCTGGAATGGATACAGAAAAAATATACACGGAAATGATTATTAACAAGGAGCTTTGCGGGTTATACGCTAAGAGCGCTAATCACGAAAAAGCTACAGAAAAATGCACTAACGTAATCAACGGCACTGGTGACGAAGCATCCAAGATGGAGGCGAAAAAAACATTGGAATTTTTGCGGTAAAAAAACATAGCCTTAATTTTTTCTAAATACATTTATGATTATGCAAAACAAAATAAAATTTATTTTCTTGAGCGCACTAATACTGGTAGGGGGTATTGCTGTTGGAGTTCAGGCGGTGACAATCATTAAATCCTTGACCATCACCTCTACCAGCTCTATTGTGACCAGACTCGGGTTTGGAGGCACTATCATTAACGGTAGCAATGTCTGTCCTGCACATTGCGAAAGCGGCTATTATGCCCAGACGATATTCATTGATGGGGTTTCCCAAGGAACAACCAATATCTCTTGCAACAAAACAGCGATGTATACAGGCCAGTGTGGCTATCTGATAAAGAAGACCACGACATATAGTTGCCGATATACCACTAGCGTAAAAACGTGGGGGGCTTGCAATGCCAATGGTATTCAATATGCTACGGGCTATAATTATAATACAGTAGCGGGAAGTAGTTGCCGTGATTTGGCGCCAGCCTCACGAAGCTGTACGCCGCCACCAACATGTACCCCAAATAATTGTGCTCAAAACACTTGTACCGGAAGCACTTGTTGGAATGGCTGCGCGACAGTGAATGGAAACAAGGTTTGTCCTCCACCAGTATGCATCCCGAATAACTGTGCGCAGAACACTTGTACCGGAAGCACTTGCTGGAATGGCTGCGCGACAGTGAATGGGAACAAGTCTTGTCCTCCGCCTTGCACTCCTGCGAATCCTAATTGTATGCAAGATACTTGCATCGGAGGCAATTGTTGGAATGGTTGCGCTACAGTGAGTGGCGCCAAAGATTGCCGCGACTTGAATTGGAGGGAAGTGAGTCCGAACTAGAAAATAGCCTTTATCATGAATAATCAAAAAGAATATCTGCAATAGCGGATATTCTTTTTTCAAAAAACATTATTTTCAAAAAAACTTGACAAACAGCCAGAAGCTGTTAGTATATCTATACCTATGCTATAGGTATAGAGTGTGTGAATATAAATTATAAAGATAATGATCATGGAACAAAAAAAAGAAAAAATCATCATTGCCCTCAAGAAGTCCCGCAGCAGTCTGGATAAAATCCTGCTGGCCATGGAAGACATGGATGAGGCACAGTGTTTCGATTTGGTGCAACAAAATCTAGCGGTGGTGGGACTGCTGAAATCGGCCAATGCCATGATGTTGGAAAATCATCTGGATGCTTACATTAAAACCATTAAAAATAAAACGGCGGGAGAGAAAAAGAAATTGCAAGAAGTGCGCGATGAGATGATGCGGATTATTAAAACCGCTCAGAATAAATAATTTAAGGAATAAAAGACTAAGAATATTAAACATTATGGAAAGGATGAAAAATCATACATGGCTTATCGGTTTGGGTGTAGTCATTGGCGGAGGCGCTATTTATGCCGGTTTGCTGCTAGTGGCGCACACTACCCAGGCGGAAACGAGTGCGGCTAATGAAAAATCAGTAAAAGTGATGACTGTCGCTAGCAAGTCATTTGCGGCGGAGGGTGAATATGCTGGGTTTGTGCGCGGCGT
>CAIMIV010000066.1 GCA_903841185.1 uncultured bacterium | reverse complement strand
ACCTGTGACTTCGCAAGAAATTGCGACGGTAAGGTCAACGCCGATAATGACTACCATCCGACTAATCCTCGACACGGATTTATCAAAAATAGGAGAAGTGTTGCAATGCACCATTTCTCCTCTCTGTTAAGATTTTGAAATAGTTTCGAAATCTTATAGAGATAGAGAAAAGATCTTCGCAGGCTATCTAATTGTAAACCTAAAATATAGGAGTCGGCCATGAACATTGAGTTGAGTTGCAGAGAGAAAGAAACCAGCCTCGAAACATTTTTGGCTCAAATTCGAGATGGAAGATTGTATAATGTAACAATCAACTTCCAGATGGAGATGAATCATGGGACTGGGCGAGAGGAGCTTGTTTATAGGGTCCAAGCAGATGTTAAAAGCGACATTATCCTTAAGGCACTAGGCCTTAGATGAAGCATTCACTGGGCAAGAAAATTAAAAAATTTTCTTGCCCCTTCAATCAAAATTGCAAGCAGTTTGCAGTTTTGTAGAAGGAAGTTCTTTTAAAAAATATCCGCCCACTCTCGGGCACAAAACTGAAAAGGAGAATTGCCATGGAAACTTTAAAAAAATTAGACCGGGAAGAATATAACGGTTTGGATCTCAAGGGAAGATTTGGCATTCTTAATTGTGAGTCCTTGGCGATTTTTCAATTAGATGAAGAAAGATTAATAGCTTGTCGTAGTTGGCTTGCTTCTAATCTTTTTAGAGATCTTCCCTACGGAGACAATACTCAGGCTCACGTTTTGAGCTTGTTGAATCTCGTGACAGGGAAGAGTCTGGAGATTGACCATTATTATTCAAATCAGTGGGATAGTTACTCCAAGAAGTTTAAAAGCAATGAGGATTGGTGTAGGCATTGCTTAGAAGCGGGGAAGATAAGCTAGGTTTGGGCAAGTAGATCAACATATCTACTTGCCCCTTCAATCAAAATTGCAAATCGTTTGTGATTTTGTAGGAGAAAAAAGGAAAGGTTTTTTAAGATATGAATTATTTAACAATTATTAGCGACTTTGCTGCATGGTTAACTTGGCTTGAATTAAAAGGAATTCTAGGCAAGCCATTTGACGGTATTCGTCCTAAGCAAATCGATGAGCTTATATGGCAGGCAGAAAAAATTGATCAGGGATTAGTTAGTTTTCTCTGGATTATGTGGTTCAGAATTGTGGAAGGAGAAAATTTTCAGGTGTTGATGGGTGAAATAAATAGTTTAGCTGAGAAATATCGACTTGGTGAAAAAAAACAGGACGCATAAAAATAAATTATGTAGCAGGCGAGAGAACTAAAATAACTCTCTCGCCTCTTTTATTAAGATTGTAAATTGTTTATACTCTTATGGAGGAGAATCTAAAATTATAAAGAGAAAAAATATGATTGAATTAGAAAAAACGTATTTGGCAAAATATTTGCCGGATTCACTAAAAAATTGCGAATTCAAGGAAGTCATCGATATTTATTTGCCGGCCAATAGCGCACATCCTAAAATGCGCCTTAGGAAGAATGGAGATAGCTATGAAATTACTAAAAAAGAGCGTGTTAATGAAAATGATGCATCGGAACAAAAAGAATATACAATAAATTTAACTGCGGATGAATTTGCAGCCTTGTCTCAGGTGAGGGGTAAAAAGGTGAGAAAGATTCGTTATGATCTTGAAACTAATAATAGATTGGCCGAAGTTGATGTTTTCCAGGATGATTTAGCTGGTTTGGTGTTGGTTGATTTTGAATTTGAATCCTCTCTTGAGAAAGATAATTTTAAAATGCCGGACTTTTGCTTGGCTGATGTGACTCAAGAAGATTTTGTTGCCGGAGGCATGCTTTGTGGTAAGAAATATGCAAATATTGAAAGTTTTTTGTTTAAATATGGCTATCAAAAAATAATGTAGGTATTTTTTGCCCAGGCGGTTTATTTGGAGTAAAATTGAAATATGAGTAAGTTAGAAAAATTCGCAATAAACCCAACCAATGAATTTCACGTTTTACGCCATTTTGAATTTGTCGATGAGGCTTATACGAAAACTTTGATAAACAAGCCGTATTGGTATTATGATTATGCTCAAAAAAAGTATCTTGCGGCACATATTTCTCAAAAAGACATCGACTATGCGCTAGAAACCATCGGGACAAAATTTTACAGAAATATTGAGGGAATTGAAAATCCAAGAAAACTACTCAAATTAATCCAGAAAAAATTTGTAGCATTGAGTTTGAAAAATGAAATCAAATGGATTAATGAAGGTGAGAGGAATATTTTTGCATTTACTTTTGCATATGCTATGGATGTTGGAGACATGAATTGTTTGACGATAAATAAATTGACAGATAGTGACAAGAAAAATATCCAAGCCATTTCCCGCAGCGAGTGTGTGGGTGAGGAGGGCGTTGTTGTTGATACTATTTCAGGAATAGAGTTGCTTGCTACCAATAGGATTTATGTGGAAATCGTGGAAACAAAGCAGCTTCCATTTTTTGCAATAACCGCCTTTCCGGATTGTTCAGCAAATAATAATTTATCAGATGATGAGCTTGTTTTTGTGGTATAACTTCCTTAATTATTAAAGAACAAAAAAAGCCTATGACAAATATGAAAGTGCAATCATTTATTGAAGTCACAAAAAATATCTGGGAAGTAAAATATAAAAAAGGTTGGGGCGGTGGAAGGGATTTCATATTTGAAGATTTTTTGAAAAAATATAAAACAAAGCTCGGTCCCAAGATACTTGATATTGGAAGCGGGGAAGGGAGACATGTTATGTTGCTTGCTAAGGCTGGGTTTGATGTTGTGGGACTTGAGCTGACTGAGGCGGGCAATATTGCTGCAAATAAGCAATTAAAAAATAATAATCTACAAGCAACCCTTGTTTTGGGAGATGCGCATAGCTTGCCATTTATTGATCAATATTTTGATTCTGTTGTTAGTATCCAAGTGTTTCAATTTAATGATTGGAGTGGGGCAGATTTTTGTTTTTCTGAGGCGAGCAGGGTGTTGAAGATGGCGGGATTATTTTTTCTTCGCGTAAAATCAACATCCGCCGAGGTGCCGGAAGGAAATAAATTGATCGAGGATGATTGGGGTGCTACTTATAAAACACCAGATAATAATAAGGCACATTTTTTTACTGAAGATGAACTTATTTCTCTTGGTAAAAAACACAATCTAAAAATAGTAGACGGTCTACTTGATGCTACGAATGATAATAAAAAGGGGCAATGGAATGTAGTTTTTCAGAAAATAGAAGAGAAATAATAATAAATAACATTTAATGTGATGATTTATTTAATCAGCGGTTCTCCGCGAGCGGGCAAAAGCACCTTGTCGAGAAAAATGGGAGAGGAATTGCGTGTTCCCTATCTTTCCATCGACAACATTCGGCCGATTGTGATGGCTTATTTTAAAGGCGAGGAAGCAAAACAAAGATTTCCGTTTATGCACATGTTTGATGCAGCAAAGATTGATGAATACTTTCAAAAATATAGCGACCAGGAAATTTTTGCCGCAGACATGAAGGAAATAGAGTCTGTGTGGCTTGGTACCGAGGCCTTGATCGACTATCTGCTAGTATGCAAAATGGATTATATCCTCGAGGGCATCCATTTGTTGCCAACGCTGATGGAAAAATATAAAAATAACCCAGACGTCAGAATTATTTATTTAGTAAAAACAGACGTCGAAAAAATTCTGGCCGGACTCTATCAAAACACTGACCAGCACCATGATTGGCTGATGGGCAACACGCAAAATGAGGAAACTATTCGGCTGGCGGCCAAATCATTGGTGATTTATGGGAAATATTATGCGACAGAAGCTAAGAAGTATGGATTTGAGTGTATTAATACAGAAGATGATTTTGTAGGTAAATTGGAATACGCGAAGGATTATTTATTAGTAAAAAAATAAACAGCACGAATACTTCATGGAGAATAAAAAAAAGACTCTTTCATAAAGGAGTCTTTTTTAGCGGGATAGGAAATAATTTTTTTATTGAAGCGGAATATCGCGCAAAGCAGACTTAAACTCTTGAGCTTCTCCCATAGCTCTTTCCTTTTCCATCTTCTTCTCGTTGGTTTTTTCCAGACTCATGATTAAATCCTTGATCCAATAGGGGTTGGCTATCTTTTTGAAAACAAAGCGTTCTTTTTCTCCGGCGGTTTGGATGAAGACATCGCCATAATTAAGAAAAGTGGGAATGATGCCCAAGACGCTCACGGAAACGTCCTGGATTTTGTCTAGTTCCAACTCGCTGACTTCCCGGGAAAAAAGGCCCTTTTGTTCAATGTTGATAATCCTTTTATTGGTGATCACCCAGACATCAAAATAATAATCAATCCACACCAGAAAAAACAGGATGAGAATGAGCATAGCAAAAGAACTTTCTGCAAAAGCGAGGAGATTTTGATAGAGAGCGGTCTCCAGGATAGGAAAAAGCGCCGGAAGAACAACATAACTGCTGACCAGGAAAAAAACCATCACAATCAGCAGAAAAAAGTTTTGGATGATATCAAACCAATGGCGGTGGATAACGATAATAGTGTTTTCATCGGCCTCATAGTTGGTGATGTTTTTAGCGACAAAATTGAGCATAAATTTTTTCTAGGAGATTAAATTAGAAATTAAGTAGTTCCAATCAATGGAGAAAAAAAGCAGACCATTATAAAAAAGGAGTCCGGTGGCCAGCAGAATAAAGGCTACTAACATAGCAAGCTTTATTTCAGAGTTGATGGCAAAATTAACTAAATGATAGAGGATGAAAAAGCAGGTAATGACATAGAGAAAAATTAAAACGCTATAGAGGGCAAGGATAATAAGGGCGGGCATATTTTTTTATAATAATTTTATTTATCGTGGGTATAGGGGATGCCAAGATGACGGTAGGCGTGTTCAGTCACCATGCGGCCTCGGGAAGTGCGGGTGAGAAAACCAATTTGCAATAAATAGGGCTCATAGACATCCTCAATGGTTTTGATTTCCTCGCTAGTGGCCGCGGCAATGGTGCCGAGTCCCACCGGTCCGCCATTGAATTTTTCAATGATAGTGCGCAGGATGTGTCGATCGGCCGGTTCCAATCCAATGGGATCCACGTCAATCATCTCCAGGGCTTCTTGCGCCACGGCGCTGTCGATGAGCGGATGATTTTTGATTTGGGAAAAGTCCCGCACGCGTTTCAAGAGGCGGTTGGCTACGCGCGGAGTTTGGCGGGCGCAGCTGGCAATTTTTTCCAAACCACTCGCATGCACTTCAACGCCTAGGATTTTTCCGGAACGGCGGATAATGTCTTGCATTTCTGAGTTTTGGTAGAACTCTAAGCGGTAGGTGGCGCCAAAGCGGTTGCGCAGCGGATTGGACAGGGAGCCGAGTTTGGTGGTGGCTCCGATCAAGGTAAATTTAGGCAGATCCAGTTGAATGGTGCGGGCAGAGGGTCCTTTGCCGATAATAATATCCAGCTTGTAATCTTCCATAGCGGGATAGAGAATTTCTTCAATGGATTTATTGAGACGATGAATTTCATCAATAAAAAGAATATCCCCATCTTGCAAGTTGGTGAGGATGGAACCAAAATCACCCACACGCTCGAGAGCGGGACCGGAAGTGGTTTTGATGTTGACGCCCATTTCTTTAGCGATGATATTGGCCAGAGTGGTTTTTCCCAGTCCGGCCGGACCATAGAGCAAGACATGCTCAATAGACTCTTCTCTTTTTTTGGCGGCGCGAATGAGAAAATCCAGGTTTTTCTTCACTTTTTCCTGTCCGATATACTCTTCAAAGCTTTGGGGGCGCAGGGTGTTGTCCAAATTCAAGTCTTCGCCAGTGGCCTGGGGTTGGGTGGAGGAGACAATATCATTAAATTCTTCGGTTGAATCGATTAGCATGAAGCATGAGGCACGAAGCGCATAACATTTTCGGAAAAAGCCTTTCCCGAGCCTTGTTATATGTTTTATGCTGTATGTTATATGTTTATTGTAGCATTGCTTGACAAAAAAAGAAAGGTATGCTAAGATAATAAGTCATTTAAGGAAAAAGCTTTTCACGAAGCTCTTGGATGGCTAGCAGTAAACTGTAGGCAATTGGTGACTTCTATCTTTTGTCATCAATTTTGGGAACTTTTTATCAAGATATGGGCGGATTGGTTCACCCCACACTAACTTTGCACAGCACCTCTAGTGCTAAAAACCTAACAACAACCCAATTATATTTTTCTGTGTTAGTCAGGTTTATTAGTAAAAGTAGTTAATGACGTGCAAAGTTAGTGTGGAGTGTGGCTGGACCGTGCCTCGATACTGTTCCTTCCCCAAGGGCCTAGCTCTTGGGATTTGCCTGCAGATTATTGCATGATAGAAAAAAACCTAGTTGAGTAAAATCAACTAGGTTTTTTGCTATAGTAATGTATAGGAAATTTGTTTAGAAGTCAGTCACTCGTTCTACTTCACTCAGGGTCGTCTCACCTTCAAGCACCTTCAGAACACCATCTTGTGTCATGGTGAGCATACCATCTTCAATAGCTTTGTCTTCCAGTTCCGGCGTGATCGCTCCTTGAGTGATGAGGGTTTGAATGTCTCTGCTGACAATAAAGACTTCACTGACGGTGGTGCGCCCTTTGTATCCCATACCGCTACACTTTTCACAGCCTACTGGTACATAAGTTTGCCACTCCCTAGGAATGATCACCCCAGCTTTAGGGGATATTTTTTCCAGCACCGCATTGATTTTTTCTTTTTGCTCTTCAGTCAGCTCAATTTTTTCTTTGCAAGAACATAATTTACGCACCAAGCGTTGGGCCATAAAGGCATTCACAGAAGAGGCGATGTCGGAAGGGGAGACGCCCATATTAATCATTCTTTGCACGGCTCCCGCGGCCGTGTTGGTGTGAATAGTGGAAAGGACGAGGTGTCCCGTCAAAGCCGCTTGCACGGCAATTTGAGCGGTCTCGTCATCGCGAATTTCACCAATCATCATAATGTCCGGATTTTGACGTAAGAGTGCTCGCAGGGCCGTGGAAAAGGTATAGCCTTCCTTATCATTAGTAGGCGTTTGCAGAATGCCTTCGATTTGATATTCAATCGGGTCTTCCACCGTGATGATTTTTATCTCGGGCTTGTTGAGAATATTGATAATACTATAGAGAGTTGTGGTTTTTCCGGAACCGGTAGGGCCAGTGTTCAAAAAGACGCCATTGGGCTTGGAAATTTCATGCACAATTTTTTTCTTATTTTCCTCTCGAATGCCTAGTTTATTAATATCGAGTTCTTGGGAAGCTTTACTGAGGAGGCGCATTACCACTGTTTCTCCATAGCCGCCCAGAATAATGGAAACACGCACATCCACGGAGCTTTCCCTGACATTTTTAATCTCTGAATCAAATTTGATAGAGAAGCGGCTGTCAATGATTCCTTCACGCGTTTGAGTTTTCACGCCACTGAGTATTTTTATTTTTCCTAGGAAATTAGGATATTCGGTCAATGGAAAAGCCACTACTGTTTGCAGGAGGCCATCTATTCTGAACCTGACTTTAACATCTTCTGATCCTGGTTCAATGTGAATATCTCCTACACCCAAAAGAGAAGCTGCAGCAAAAATAATCTTAGGGATGTCATTGATGTGAGAGGCATTAACTACGGTTTGAAGTTTCTGAAAATCACCGATAGTTGTTTCAGCCTTGGAAAAATCTTCCGGAGTCACGAGAATTCCTCGCCCCAAGGATTGATCCATTAGTTTTTCATAAATACTTTCCAAAAAGTCGCCTTCACCAGTCACTCTTTTTACCTCATCAATAGAGGTGTTGCCATCAATAGCTTTGAGAACGCCATCTTGGAGCATAGTGATCATTCCAAATTCCAGAGCGGACATAGTGAGCTCTGTTTCTCCCGCGAGATCAAGAATAAGTTTTTCCAGGTCTTGATTGATAACGAGGATTTCAAAAATACCAATTCGTCCTTTATAGCCCAGGTTATTGCACTTAGGGCAACCTTTGGGTCGATAGAGTTTGATAATTTCCTTTGGGACATCAATTTTTGATTTCGGAGAGATGATAGAAAGAATTTTTTTAAGCGATTCAATAGATTCTTTGGCTGGCGCATATTCTTCTTTGCAAAAAGAGCAGAGTTTTCGCACTAGGCGCTGGGCGATAATGGCATTGACGGAAGGAATAATTAACGATGGCTTCACGCCCATTTCAATCAAGCGGGGAATAGTGCCGATAGCGCTGTTGGTGTGAATGGTAGATAGCACGAGATGACCGGTAAGCGCGGAATTAATAGCGATGTCTGCTGTTTCTTCATCGCGAATTTCTCCTACGAGAATAACATCCGGATCTTGCCGGACAATCGCCCGCAGGCCGGTGGCAAAAGTGTATCCGCGGGATTTTTCAATTTGGGTTTGGGAGATACCGGCAATATTATATTCAATTGGATCTTCGATGGTGATGATCTTAGTTTCCGGATCATTAAGTCTTTTAATGATGGAATAGAGGGTGGTGGTTTTTCCGGAACCGGTGGGGCCGGTAGTGAGAATCATACCATTAGGAGCGGCAATTTGTTTTAGCAGTTCTTCGTAGGCTAGTCCCCGAAGACCCAGTGCTTCGATACCAACATTAATGGAATCCGGATCCAGAAGGCGCATTACCACACTTTCTCCAAACTTTCCGGGGATAATAGACACGCGGATATTAATAGTCTTTGCTTCAATATTAACATCAAAAATACCATCTTGAGCGATATCGCGGATGTTGATTTTCATGCCAGACATCATTTTGATGCGGGAGACGATGGAGCGAAAAGTGCTCAGGGGAAGAAAAGCGATGTCGTGCAAGACCCCGTCAATACGATACCGCAGACGAAATTCTTTTTCTTGAGGTTCAACATGAATATCACTGGCATCTAGTTTATAGGCTCCGCCCATGATAATATTGAGAATTTGCGTGGTGGATAGTTCGGTAATCCGGAGTTTGAGATTAACCAGGTCTTTCAGATATTTGTCAAAATTCTCCAAATCTTCACCGGTCAGATTGACACTGAGTTGTGAGAGGATATCAACAAAGATAATGTTTTTATATCTGTCCCAGACTCGGTTAAGGTTATAATGAGAGGCAACAAAAACAGTTAGGATCCAACCCTTTTCTTGTTCTAATTTTTTTAGGTATTCAGCAGTCTCTTCGTTTTTGGGATTGGCGCTGATAATAGTCACCTTGCGACTGACTTTTTGGATAACAGCTATATTATATTTTCTGGCCTCTTCTTCAGATATGGTACGTATGCTCTCATCACTAATTGGAATGAGATTGGTGTCGATATAAGGGAGACCTATTTCAGCCGCAAAATAGGAGGTTTGTTCCTCTTCAGATGCGTGGCGCATAGCCGAGAGAATTTGGGTAGTAGCCAGCTCTTTAGCACTTTCTTCTTCAGGGAGATTGTCTCTAGTTGTTTTTAACATAATTTTTTTGTTTTAATATAATTTTCTTCTCCTTTATGTTACTGTAATTCGCAGGATTTTACAAATTAAAAAATCCTCATAAGAGGATTCCCGGTTCGCAACAGAATATGGAGATTATGAACAGGCTCTAAGCCCCTTTTATTTTTTGCAAAATTAATTCTCCGGCTTCAGAAATATTTTTCAGTGGCAGGCTGATTTGCAAATAATCTCCTTTTATTTCTCCGTTTAAAAGCAGGCCCACCTTTTTTAGGATAGCCGGGGAAATAGTTTTTAGCATTGCAATAGTAGAGGTTGGAGTATTATTATAGAGTGCTATGAAAATTTGTCCTTCGCTATAATTTTCCTGTAGTTTATCCAAAATGAGCAGGACATCCGCTTGGCTGGCGCGACTTTGCACGAAGTCTTCAACGGAAATAGCGGTCCAAGCAATTTTGGTTTGGGGGTCCCAATTGAGATTGGTCATAGCGCGGCCCCATAATTTCAGGATGTGCAGAGGCTGTGTTTTATAGAGCCAGCGAATGATGGTCTGTTGATCAGCTCCCGCATCCATGAGGGCGGCGGCCACTTGCAGGGCTTTGGGCGTGGTATTTTTCTTTTGAAAACTTTCGGTGGCACTGATGATGCCAGCCAACAAGCACTCGGAGATTTCTTTGTCTATCAGGCTGGGGCTCATATGCGAGAAAGCTTGATAGAGAATTTCACTGCAAGAGGAAGCGGTCACGTCCACTAAATTGATTTGCCCGAAGCTATCATTATCACTACGGTAATCAATATTAACAATCGGCACTTCAAAAAATAAATCAGCATTTTTCTCGTAAATTTTGCCCAATTTTTCCAACTCGGGACTGTCCAGGACAATAATCAGGTCATATTTGAATTTAGCCAGGATAAAAGAAAAATCCCGAGGGTTAATTGAACCTTTCTCGGGGGTGAGATAGATATTAAACTTGCCATCAATTTCTTCGGTGCGAAAGCCCTCAATTTTGTTGTAGGCGGTATCAAAGGACAAGACAAAATCTCGCGCCCCGGAAATGCCTGTCATAATATGTTCCGGTTTCGGCAGAAAATCATATTTGGGAGAAAGATGATTATCAAAAGCGATGGAAGCTTTCAAACCTTTTTTTTGAAGGAAAAAATAAAGCGCCCAGGCGCTACCCACGCCATCGCCACTGGGGTTTTCCGGAATCAAAATCAGCACCTCTTTGGATTTTTCCAGAAATTGTTTGAATTGTTCTTGAGGGGAGAGAATCATAATAAGGAATGCAGATTTTTAAGCCCTCCTTCGCCAAAGGCTACGGCGGACAAACTAATTAAGGGGTTATTTTTTCGATCATGTGTAGGGCTAATTTGGTATTTGCGTTAGGTTGATATTATTTAGCAGTATTTTAAAATAACAGGTAAAAAAGCCTGTGTCAAACAAAAAAGAGCGGCATCGGTATTTGATTTGACGAAAAAGTGATTATGGTGTATGGTGGTGTATCGAGTGGAAAGCAGTGTTAACAATCAAATAGGCCTAAAAATAGGTCAAAAAACAACCAAAAAGGGTGGAAAAATGAAAAAGAATATAATAGTAGTAATGGCGTTTGTGGCAATGGTGTGTTGCGTGTCATCCTCTGTTTCTGCTCGTGAATGTTATCGGGGAGATTATCCACGGCATCAATATCGCGAGCAGCCCCGCTATGAAGAACATCGACATCATCGAGGAAATGATGGCGCAGAATTTTTGGCAGGGGCAATTGTCGGTGGGGTCTTGGGTGTCATTGTTGCTCCACAATACTATGCACCACCTCCTCCTCCTCCTCCTCCGCAGTATTATGATCCTGAGCCCGTTGTGCGTTATCGCCAACAACCCCGGATATGTGTTGAGGAGCGTATTGTCTATGGTGAATGGCAGCAATGTCGAAGAGGTCAGGTGTGGGTAGAATATGCTTACCCACGAAGAGTGCCAATCCAGGTGCCCTGCTACTAACAGTAGCTCAGGCTCAGGCGCCGAAGGAGACAAATTCAGTATCACTTGAATTTGTCTCTTTTCTTTTGCAAAAAAAATGGTTATTATGGATAAATAAGAAAGGGCTAATGAAGGATTAAGTTTATGCGCAGTTTTATCACTCACAACCAAAAGGAAACGCAAGCGCTCGGGGTGCAGGTCGCCCAGACATTGCAAGGGGGTGAGGTTTTGTGTTTGGAAGGGGAACTGGGTGCCGGTAAGACTACTTTTACCCAGGGGCTGCTGGCTGAGCTGGGGGTGGAAGGACCATATACGAGTCCAACTTTTCTCATAATGAAGCATTATGAGAAACAATCACCAATCACCAAAAACCAAACATCAAGCCGAATAGAAAATATTTATCACATTGATGCCTATCGAATTAATGAAGACGATTTACTGAATTTAGGTTGGGAGGAAATCATTAGTAACAAAAATAATGTGGTGATTGTGGAGTGGCCGGAGCGGGTGAAGAAAATTCTACCCCAGACGGCTATGGAAATCCGATTTGAATGGACGGGGGAAGAAGAGAGAAAAATCACATTTGCTTGAAATAAAAAAAACTTCACATAATGTGGAGTTTTTTTAAGGACTATTTTTTAGACTAGTTTATTTCAATGTCGACGTGAATAACTTCCGGAAATTCCTGTTGGATCTTTTTTTCAATCAGGTCAATCTTGCTGCCGATGAGGCGGGGAACGCGGTCAATATAATCCACGCAAAAACGCACGAACTCCGCGTAATCGTGCTTGATATGTTCATATTCTTCTTTTAGCACCCCACTGCGATACATTTCTTTGATGAGTGCTGGGCCATGAAATTCCACTTCACATTTGATGCGATATTTTTTGAAATCCAGAGTAGATGATTTGAAGTCGATCACTTTTTCAATGGCCGTTTCCGCCTCCAGGATTTCAACAATGCGTTCTTGCATTTCGGCGGGCATGGCTTTTTCCATGAGATATTCGCGATTCTTGGCAATCAAAATAATGGCTACAATCGCCAGCAGGATGCCAATCAAAATGGATCCAATGGCGTCCCAATAATGTTTGCCCGTGAAATAGGTCAAGATGATGCTCAAGAGAGCGATGATGATACCCAAGACTGCCACACCGTCTTCATAGAGGACGGCGATAGCAGAAGGATCACCTATTTGCAAGGAATAAGCCAGGGTGCGCTGTTTGATTTTAATAGTGCGAAAGGCGATGAGAAAAGTGGATCCTTCAATGAGAAAGGAGATCAGGAGGATGACAAAGATAATTGGTGAAATATGCACTGTATTAGTGTGCGTCAGGTCGAGGATGCCCTTATAGATAGTCACGCCGGCGCCAAGAAAGAAAATTCCGCAAGCGGAGATGATCGCCCAAAAAAAACGTTCATGGCCATAGCCATAGGAAAACTCTTTGTCCGCTTTTTTCGAGGATCTTTGAATGCCGACCATCAGCAGTGCTTGATTAGCCGTGTCCGCGAAACTATGGATGCCTTCAGAGAAAAGCGCCCCGGAGCCGGAAAGAAAAAAACCGACAAACTTGAGAATGGTGATTAGAACATTGCCTAGCAAAGCCGAGGCTACCGGCCAAAAGCCAGCTGGATTAGTTTGATGATTCATGAGAAAAAAAGAATAATTATTTTAGTAGTATAGCGGAAAAGGAGGGAAAATGAAACCAAGACAGAATTTTTTAGGAAAAATTATGACAAAGGGGTTTATGTTATTGCCAACTTGCGCTATAATAAAAGAACTAAATCGCTAAAAACAAACTTAGTTAAATTGTTTTATGGCATGAAAATTTAACGGGTAAAAAAAATATGCAAAAGGGCAAAATAATAGTACTATCGTTAGGAGTCCTGGTGTTAGCGGGCTGTTCGCAAGAGGAGGTGAAGCAAAATACAGTAGACAGTCCTGTTTTGAATCCTGTGGCTAATACTAAACAAATGTTGGATATAAAAAATCAGGCTGCGCAGAATATTCAGGATGCGACTAATAAGGAAAATAGCAATCTAAATAATACACTTAATGAAAATAATTCTATGAACGACGTAGCAAAAACACTAGGGGATAATTCGCCGTTGGTCAAAAAATATACGGGAGCAGTTTTGAAAACCAACCTGGGAGACATTCAACTTAAATTCAACAATGCCGTCACACCAGTAACTGTGGGGAACTTTTTAAAGCTGGCCAGTGCCGGGTTCTATGACAATCTCAAATTCCATCGCGTGATCAAGGGCTTTATGATCCAGGGCGGCGACCCTAATTCTCGCAGCGCGAATGTGTCCAACTGGGGCATGGGCGGACCGGATTACCGTTTCAAAGATGAGCTGAAAGGCACAGAAAAATATCCGCAAGGCACTCTGGCTATGGCGAACGCCGGACCCAACACTAATGGTTCTCAATTCTTCATCGTCACCGCTAGCCCTGAAGCACCGTTGCCACCGAGTTACACAGTTTTCGGCAGCGTCGTCAAAGGAATGGATGTGGCACTCAAGATTGAAAATGTAAAAACCACCACCAATGATTGTCCGGTGGAGGATGTGGTGATTACGGGTGTGGAACTTTTGGAGAAATAAACTAGATCTAAAAACAAAGCTATAAAAAAACTGCTTTTTCATAAAGCAGTTTTTTTGTTAGTCTTGGTAGTAGGGCTTCATTATTGACCCACAAATAGCCCCTTGCGTTGACGACAACAGCGGGAGGTGGTAGGCTGAAATACTGGTTCGTTAACATTTGCATAAGAAAAAAACTATTTTCTACAAAAAAGGAGGTGAAGATTGGCGGTAAAAAAGCTTTTTAGTGTGACCTAATTCAATTATTCAATTGGGAGTAATTGAGAAAAAATCATAACGTAGGAGAAATGGTAAATGGTTAAAGGTGCTAAGATTGTTGATATGTCATATCAAGCAGGAACGACACAGATCGTTACGGGAATCAAGAAAGGGAAATTTATTCCTGGCGGGAGAGTTTTTGCTGGAAGCAATGGCACATATGTTGTTGGCGATGGGGCGCATATTATTGTAGTTGTGGAAAAAGATGGAAAGAAAATATCGGTGGAAATTGAAAAACAAGTCAAGAAAAGTATGGGTATAAAAAGGATTTATAAAAAAATATTTGAAAAATTAAAAAGCACAAAACCAAGTTTTATTGACTTGGAGGAGTGTGAAACGTTAAGTGGTGAAGAATATTATAAAATATCAGATGCTTGTTGTGACACTTGGACGCAACGCTTGTAGAAAATAAAAATATATTAAATTGAGAGTTGGTTGCATTTGCAACGCAAAGCGCGGAAGGTCCATTGGACTTTCCGCGCTGTTTTTAATTACTGGTATATTTTTATAGCACCCTCAAAAGAATTTTTGAGATGAATTGGAAGGCAGTAATCTGATATGTAATAAATATTTACAATATGCTTGACAAATATATTGACATTATGCTATGATAAACAATCATGGGGCTGTATTGAGGCTGAAAATGTAATTATACCTAGATTAAATTAATATGAATAAAACTAGATATTTATTAGAAGATTTGCGAAAGGGTCTTAATTTTTCCCAAACAGTGATAGCGGAGATATTGAAAGTCTCAAGACCTACATATATTCTTTTGGAAAAGGGTGAAAAAGAATTGACCCTGACTCAAGCCAAGGCCTTATCTGATTTATATAATGTTCCAGTTGAGGCAATTAGAACTGGCAAGTTAGAACAAGACTTTAGTAAAAACAAAGAAATAGTGGAAGCAAATTTACCTACTGAATTTGGGGAATTTGTATTTGGTGTATGGAATCAAAAAAAGGGAGACGAAATAATTTATTTAAGAACAAAAAATTTAAATAATACTAGGCCGGCTTTGGTCAGAGTTCATAGTGAATGTATGACCGGGGATACATTTAAAAGTTTAAGATGTGATTGTGGGACGCAAAAGGATGAATCACTAAGAATGATTGCAGAAAATGGTAATGGTATTTTGATCTATTTGAGACAAGAAGGGCGGGGCATCGGACTTTATGAAAAAATAAAGGCCTATCTTTTGCAAGATGCCGGTTATGATACGCACGAAGCAAATATTTTGCTGGGTCATAAGCCTGATTATAGGGAGTATTCTTGGGTAAAAAAAGTTTTGGATAATTTTGGAATTAAAGAAATAAAGTTAATCACAAATAATCCCTCTAAAATTTCAGAAATCTCCCAGTTAGGAATTAAAGTGATTGATAGGGTGTCACTTGTAATTGCGAGTAATATGCATAATCGGAAGTATTTCGAAACGAAGAAAAATAAATTCAAACATTTTTTTGGTAAGGATGAATCGAATTATTTCTATCAATTTTCATATGTCGATACTCCAGAGCAGGTAGAGGAAATTGGGAATTTTTTAAAAAACAAACAGAAAGATCCTTTATTAAAAATCTGTATCGGAATCTATGTGGATAGTCATTTGCTGGAGGATAGGCAAGAAATAAAAAAAGTGGATGCCATTTTAAAGATGGCAGAATTTTTTGAAGGATTTGTTCCAATTATCCATTTTACTTTTAAGTACTCTCCCGATCCAATAGTGGATATTGCAAAACTTCGCGATAAGTTACCCGCAGTAAAATATATTCAATTAAATGATTTGGAAAATAATCACTTGGAAGTGTTGAGGTTTGCTAATAAGTTTTTTCTGGTGGACATCCCGCTTACCAATTCGCAAATGAACTTATTGGACAATGATAAGTTTGTTGCGGAGATTATTAATAAAAAAACCTTTGTACTGTTAGATAACTCACACGGGACTGGGAAACAAGATTCTAAATCCAATATTATCAAAAATATAAACCTTTTACTCAGTAAAAATATAAATGATATCGCTATTTATGGCGGATTTGGTGCAGATTCCTTGAATCTTTATTTTGACATCAAGGAGCATTATAAATTTAATCTTTCAATTGATGCTGAAACCAAATTAAAAAGCAACGGACAACTAGACCTGGCCAAGGTAAAAGATTATTTGGAAAAATTAATAAGTCATTCTAAGGATTCCACTATTTCGACAGATACGGTGACCGCTTTTAAAGAGGTGTTTTGTGATGAGAATCAAATAATCAAAGACGTCTTAAAAGATAAATTTTTAGAGGATCTAAAAGGTGTTATTGTTGACGTTGGCGGTGGTAGGGGCGACATTTTGGCTGATAGTATTCCTGATAAAAATGTCCTACACTTGGATGTGTTAGACTTTTCCGATGTGTCCATACCTAAAAAACACACACGATTAGTAGGAAATTTTTTGGAAGAAGAAACGATTAAAAAAGCTGGAAAAGTAGATACACTATTCATGTCTCATGTTTTACAATTTATTGATTCCGATCTAGATAAATTGAGGTCAGCGATAGATAAGTGGAATGCAGATAGGATTATATTGGTGGAAGATTTAAATAATGATTTTCTTGGTGAGGTATTGAGGTTTTCTAAGGATAATTTTGCGAATACTAATGGTGAAGAGCAATTGCCTGGCTTTCCTAATGGTTATACTAGAATTAAGAGTGTTCCGTTTACGGCTACGTTAAAATGTAAGACATTTGATGAATTAGCAGAGCAATGTTTGTACATTATGGATTTAGAGGTGAGCGATAAAAATATTCAAGCAATGCAACAATTTTTAGAAGAAAAACTAGACTTTCCTAGTTTTAAAATAAACCAAGAGGTAAATCTTTATGCGAAGTCGTAATTAAAAAATATTAAACATAGCAAAATAATGATGCGAAAAAAACAAGAAGATGCCTTTCAGGTGAATGCTAAAAAAGCCGCCATGCGAATTACCATCAACTCCACCATGATTGGCGCTCTGTTCTTTGTGCTGACTTTTATCCTGGCTTCCGGCTATGAACGCTTTAGTTTTTTGGTGATTAGTCAGCTGGTTCTGGCAATTCCATTGTTATTTGTTTCCATTCTGGCCTATTCGAAAATTGCCTATTGGGAAGAAGCGCAGACTTGGGATCTATATGGCTGGGTCACCAGCAACTTGGGGAATGATATTTTGTTGAATGCGATCGGGCTTATGATTGCCGGCGTTTCCGTGCCACTGGCTGTGGTATATTTTTCTTTGACACTGCTGCTGATGGTAATCTATTCCGCTATCAACATAAAATATACGCCATCCATCGCCCGACAAAAACTATTCAAACTTTTGTTTTTCTTTTCCGTGATGTTTGTGGGAGGGATATTACCGCTTTTCTTTATTAAATAAAAATCTGAATGAGGTGATGCTTGTTTAATAAAAAAAAGTGGCTCGCAGCCAGCAAACCTTCTTTGATTCATTGTGGGAGATGGGAAGGGAATAAAAAAACTGCAAAAAGATCAAGATGTTGCTAAATACTTGACAGAAATGCTCTAATAGTGTAAACTGTAGGTAATGTTGAACATAATTAATAGTTTATGAAATCTAATAATAATACAATTTTACGCTTGTATAAGCAAAAACAATCAGTTTTTTCTGTGAAAGAAGTTTCTTTAATTTGGCAGGAAAGCAATCCAGTTAATATTAAGGCATATTTAAAATATTATGCAGATAAAGGTGATCTGATTCATTTGCGACGAGGAATTTATGCAAAAAAGAATTTTGATGCATATGAAGTTGCAACTAAAATTTATACACCAGCCTATGTCAGTTTCGAAACAGTATTAAGAAACGAGGGTGTTATCTTTCAGTATTATGAGACTATTTTTGTGGCTAGTTATTTGACGCGTGATATAATATTGAATAATAAGCAAAAAATCACATATAGGAAAATAAAAAACAGCATCTTGCTTAATGCAGAAGGAATTGTAAGAAATGAAAACTATGCAATTGCCTCCAAAGAGAGAGCTTTTCTTGATATGATTTATTTAATGCGGGATTATTATTTCGATAATTTAAGAAGCATTGATTGGAAAAAATGTTTTGAGTTGGTAAAAATTTATGAAAGCAGTGAAATGGAAAAGCGCTTAATAAAATATCATAATAAATATAAATAAATGTTCAATTGGTCACAACACAAATCAATAATGGTACAAATTTTAAAAGATATTTTTGAGAATCAAAAAATAGCTTCCAAATTAGGATTTAAAGGCGGAACAGCTTGTCTTTTATTTTATGAGTTACCTCGTTTTTCAGTGGATTTGGATTTTGATCTCCTAACTGAGGTAAAAAATGAGACAGTTTTGGAAGAGGTCATAAAAATCGCTGAAAAATATGCAAAAATAAAAGAAACGTATATAAAAAGAAATACAATTTTTCTGTTACTGGCCTATGGAGAAAAAGATCATAATATCAAAATAGAGATTTCAACTAGATCTTTAAAAAACAATTTTGATGTTTTAAATTATCTTGGAATTCCAATGTTGGTGATGACTAAAGAAGATATGTTTGCTAATAAATTAATAGCGCTGGTTAATCGCAAGAACACAGCTAGCCGTGATATTTTTGATCTGCATTATTTTTTCACACAGAATTGGGGCATAAACGAGGAGATAATAAAAAAACGGACTGACAAAAATCTAAAACAATATCTTAAGGAAGTGATTGTGTTTTTGGAAAATTTTGATAACAAGCTAATTTTGCATAGTTTAGGCGAGTTAGTTGATGAAAAACAAAAAGCCTGGATCAAAGAAAATCTGAGAAAGGATCTGATGTTTTTTATAAAACTTCAATTGGAAAAATAACTTTATAAAAAGTTATCACTAAAAAAACCGGCAAAAGCGTGGTGACCGGCAAGAATTTCTTAGCTGCTAAAAAACGGTGAAAAGATTGAAAAAATAAAAACTGGAAGTCACGAATTGTGACTTCCAGTTGTGGAAGATAAAATCCGAAAATTGTATCGGCTTTGGCGGATAAAAAAAAGAAAAAAGCCACGCAAAGTCCGATATCGGACCGCGCGGCTCGGCCAGGAACCGCGAGGGGTTGCTGGCTTTTTGAATTTGTGGGAAATGTTGCTATTCTTCAACAATATCAATCAGTGGGCATACCTTTTCTTTCTTTGATTTGAGAAATGTTTTTAGTGCTGTCATTTTTAACGGGAAGCTTGTTTTGTTAGTGAGCCAATTCATAAACATTACAAAAGTAACAACTATTGCAACCAGCGCTACTAGCATTCCTATTACACAGGCTATAGTGGTGACTAGTGGTGATGATGCACAATTGATGACGGATGATGCATGATAATAATAGACATAGAGTGCGAGCATCGGAGCGCAAAATTTCCAACCAGCGATGAACTTCTTTTCGTTGTTTTTGCCATAGCGCTGATATGGCTTGAATCTGAGTCCTTTCTCGTCCTTTCCAAAGGGGATCCTTCCTAATAATATACATCCTAGGTAAAACACTAATTTTTCAATCGGCTTAATAGTGATGAAATAAATCAACATTAAAATCTTCAGAATTCCCCAAAATAATAAAGAGAAAAAAAGTCCCCAAAAAAACTCGCATAAGTTTTTGGGATATGTCTTGTGTTCATGTTCAGACTCACAGTTAAGGTTATAAATAGATCTTAAGATGAAGCCATTCTTATTTACTTGGAGTTTCCCATTTTTTTCTTTTGTTTTTCCGAGCGATATCTCCATTAGTACAAAGAGCAAGATAATGTAAAGGCACAAAAAAATGATGATTCCCCATACGGTTTTTAACATTTCGATGTCTATTGCTGATTCCATAAAGACCTCCGTTAGTGTGTTGTTTTTTGATTAGATATGGATTGTTAAATAACAAGAGAACCTTAACATGATTATATTTTGGGTCAAATATTTAAAGATATTTTATGAATTATTCCTTTGTATAAGGTATTTTTAATAGAGTATATTATAAAATGTGACTAAAAATATTGACATATTTTGAATATTTGAATAAGATTGAAACATGAAAACGATTAATGACAATCTCAGCAAGCTCGGTCTTAAGGACAAGGAGACAGAAATTTACCTTGCCATTTTAGGCATGGGGAGGGGAACAATCACCGATATTTCAAAAAAGTCAGGCATAAAAAGAACTTCCGTCTACCAGCATTTGGAGGTTCTTCTAAAAGAAGGGCTGCTGTATCAGACTGCAGTCAAAAAAAGAATTTTTTATGCTCCGGAAAATCCCAAAAAAATTCTGGCTCTTATGGAGAAGAAAAAAAGAGACATAGATTTGAGAAAACAAAGTATTGAGAAAATAATTCCGGAACTGGAAAACATCTATGCCAGATCGTTTAATAAGCCCCAAGTCAGTATCTATGAGGGAAAAAGCGGTATTTGGGAAGTATATGGGAAAATGACAGATACTTGGCAAGATATCTATTCTATTTTTTCGCCGAAGGCCTTTTTCACACTTTTTTCTTTTGAGCAGAATGACAAACTTCTCATGAGACTTGAGGATAGAGGAGTGAAGCTGCATAATCTGGTTGAAAAGTCAGACACTGCGTTCAAGCGTTTGAAAGTAAAAAAATATGATTCTTTCGTGAAGAACAAGGTATTGCCGGAAGAATTGAAATTTGCAACCGATCTTTTGGTGACGAAAGACAGACTAGCGCTCATTTCCTTCAGCTCTTTAGTGGCGGTGGTCATTGAAGACAAGGATATTGCCGATATGCAGAGGAGTCTCATTAAATTTATTTGGAAGAATGTAAAATAGAAATTTAGTTGTAATATCTGGCACTTGTAGATATACTTTAGATATATGAATAAAAACATGAAAAAATTAGTTTTGATTGATGGCAACGCCATTATCCACCGGGCCTATCATGCTTTGCCGCCTTTGACGACCAAAAAAGGGGAATTGGTAAACGCCGTGTATGGTTTTTCCAGCATGCTTTTGAAAGTGATTGACGACCTCAAGCCGGATTATATCCTGGCTTCTTTCGATTTGGCCGGACCGACTTTTCGCCACGAGGAATTCGCAGACTACAAGGGGACGCGGGTGAAAGCGCCGGATGATTTGTATGCCCAGATTGAACGGGTGAAGGAAGTGACGCGGGCGTTCAACATCCCTATCTATGAAATTGCCGGGTTCGAGGCGGACGACGTAATCGGCACGCTGGCCAGGCAGGCGGATGAAAAAGAAGGTTTGGAAACGGTTATTGTGACGGGCGACTTGGACACCTTGCAATTGGTGACGGAAAAAACCACGGTCTATGCTTTGCGGCGCGGGATGAGCGACGTGGTGATCTACGACATGGCCAAAGTGCGCGAGCGCTATGAGATCGAACCCAATCAAGTGGTGGATATGAAAGGCCTGAAAGGCGATCCGTCGGACAATATTCCCGGCGTGAAAGGGGTAGGGGAAAAGACCGCTATCACCTTGGTGAAAAAATATGGCACTATCGAAGGGATTTATGAACATTTGGAAGAATTGAAAGGCGCCTTGAAAGACAAATTGGAGCGCGACAAAATGCAAGCTATTATGAGCAAGCACTTGGCTACGATTGTGACCACGGTGCCGATGGAATTGAATCTGGCGGAAGCGGTGACACATGAGTTTGATCGCCAAAAAATCGTGGCTTTGTTTCAGGAGCTCAATTTTTTCAGCATGATCAAACGCATTCCCGGCCAAGGGACGGAGGCTGTGGGCGAACAAGTTTCGGCAGGGGTGAAGGATTTCAAATTTGAACTCATTACTAAAGATAAATTAGCTGAATTTATAGCGGTCTTGAATGCAGCGGAAGAAATTGCTATCGTGCTGAAAAAAACGGAGGGGAAATATTTCCAGAGTCGCTTGCAAGGCATCGCTATCGCCTATAAAACCGGACGAGCGGGGTATGCGGAATATGACGCGGAAAGTTTTGCTCAACTAAAAACGGTGCTGGAAAACGAAACTATTCGAAAAATCGGCTATGACTTGAAATTGGATTGGGAAATTTTGCAGCAACATCAGATTGATCTGAAAAATATGTATTGGGACGTGATGTTGTCGGCGTATATGTTGAATCCTGGGGGGAAAACCGATCTGGCTAACATTGTGCTGGAAGAACTGGGCGAAGAAATGGCGGGCGCCACTAAGAAAGGACAATTGGGCTTGGCTATTGAATCCGCGGACGAAGTGATGCAGCAGATGTGTCAAAAAGCAGATTATGTTTTTAAATTACAAAACATCCATGCGGAAAAAATGCGTGAGATTGCCGAAGAGCAAAAGAAAAAATTGAATCCCAGTTTTCAGAAAAGAAATTTGGAGACAGTGTTTCATGAATTGGAAATGCCGTTAGTGAAAACTTTGGCCGAGATGGAAGTGAACGGCGTGAAACTCAACACCGTTATTTTTGCCGGCATTTCCGAGAAGATCGCCGCGCGCATTACGAATTTGGAAAAAACCATCTATGAACTCGCCGGCGAGAAATTCAATATCAATTCGCCCAAACAAGTGGGGGAAATTTTGTTTGAAAAATTGCACATCCCGACGCTCAATGTCAAAAAATTGAAAACCGGCTATTCCACGGCTTCGGCGGAACTGGTGAAATTGAAAGGGGAATACAAAATCGCGGAAAAAATTGAAGAATACCGGGAAATTTTCAAACTGAAAACCACTTACCTGGACACTTTGCCCACCATGGTCGACAAGGCCTCGCGCATCCACACCACGTTCAATCAGGCGGTGACCGCCACCGGCCGCTTGTCTTCTTCGGAGCCGAATTTGCAAAACATTCCCATCCGCACGGATTTGGGCCAACTTTTGCGCGTGGCGTTTGAAGCGGAAGAGGGTTATCGCTTGGTGGCGGCTGACTATTCCCAGATTGATTTGCGGGTGGTGGCGCATATGAGTGAAGACAAGAATATGATGGAGGCCTTCATTCAAAAAGAAGACATTCATCGCGCCACGGCTTCCTTGGTCAACAAAATGCCTATTTCGCAAGTGAGTGAAAAGCTGCGCAGCAAGGCCAAGGCTCTCAATTTCGGGATCATCTATGGCATGAGCGTGTTCGGGTTTTCGGCTTCGGCCGGGATTGATCGGGAAGAGGCCAAGGCTTTTATAGATGAGTATATGAAAAAGTTTTCCGGGGTGGCGCAATATATGCAAAAAACCAAAGAAGCGGCCAAGAAAAACTTGTACGTGGAAACGGAAATCGGCCGGCGCAGAAACATCGCGGAAATCAACTCGCCCAATTTTCAGGTGCAAAACGCGGCTGAGCGCATGGCTATTAATATGCCCATCCAGGGGCTTTCGGCCGATATTGTGAAGTTAGCCATGTTGGAGGCGGAAAAGCTCGTAGCGAGCTACGCAGGCGACGCCAGAATGATTCTGCAAATCCATGATGAGCTGATCTTTGAGGTGAAAGAAGATCTGGCAGACGAATTCGCTCAAAAAATAAAAATAGCAATGGAAAATGTATATAAATTGAAGGTCCCCTTGGTGGTAGATGTGAAAGTGGGGGATAATTGGGGAGAAGTGTAGGATTATAATTGTATTTTAGTCGAACTTCAATGTAACTCGACTTTAGTTTTAGTTGGATATTTTTAACAAAGCTACTTTATCGGCAATCAGATATTTTCTGGAAAATTATCAACTTAATGAATTTCAGGTGGTTGATATTAATGGGTGTGGGTAAAAGAAAAGACAGATTTATCCATGGGAAAAATAAAAAATACCGTATCTAAGCCAAAAACAACCCCAACCGTTTGACAAAATGGCTGTTTGGGTGTATACTACTAAATCAGTAATGAAAGTTCTTTTCAGGCAAATCTGGGGCGTTGGCATAGTGCCAAAGCAAGGGATAAGCCAATTAATAAGGAGTAGTGTCATGGCTAAGAAGAGCAAAGGGCAGGTTGAGGCAATTGCATCAGGGATGGGAGTTTTTGTTTCTATAATTTCCAGTCTTGTAGAACTTGTAAAAAAGTTCGGTGGGACAATGGAGAACATCTACCATTTGGTGACGCCAGAAGGAAGGGTGACCCTTGAAAAAATCGCGCAAATAATTGTTGGTGAAGTGGAAAAAGTCCAGAACGAGTTTCTCAAGCTTATTTCTGGAGATGAAAATCTCACCATCGATGCCGTCGACGGTTCGGAAATCATCGCTGGTTCGGACGATATGTTCGAGGCTGGGATTGACTCTGATTTCGTGAAATGGGGTGCGAATGAGCGAGGAGTGGCTACTGTCGAGACTCCGGTAGATGTGCATGAGTTGGTAAAAAATGCCACTTTTACACAGATGTTCGGATCGCTGAGTGCTGATGTGAGTAGGTTCTGCTTGACTCAACACCAGATCAAGACCTTCATCAAGAATCATCGCAATTGGCTGCGGACTGATGGTTATGCGACACTATTTTTATTCAAGTCAAATAATCAGTTCTTCGTTGCGAATGTCTACCTCCGCTCCGATGGTCGTCTCGCTGTGTGTGTCTACGAGTTTGCCCGCGACCGTGTCTGGACTGCCGGGTATCGCTATCGCATCGTAGTCCCGCAACTGGCCGTGTGACCTCTCTGTTCTTTTTGACGCTTTGTCCCTTAGACTCTTTGACGCTTCGTGCGTTTGGAGTCTGAGGGATTTTTTTGTATAATAAAGATGCAATCCTGGAAATATTCTCGGCTACGGCTTCGAATCACGGTTGTCAAAAATTACATTCGAGAGTTTCGTTGTCGGTCGATTGGCGGATTGCGAAAGAGTGGATATATTTTTTGAAATAAAAAAATAGACAGTTGGTGCAGTGAATTGGAGAACTTGTATGTTCCAAATAAGATACAATCTGGAGAGTATTCGAAGGATGGTGGCTTGGATGATTCATTGCACAGTTTCTTCGTTGCGAATGTCTACCTCAACTCCGATGGTCGTCTCAATGTGAATGTCAACAAGTTTGACAACGACAATGTCTGGAATGCCGAGAATCGCAATCGCATCGTAGTCCCGAAACTTATTATTTTCTCCTGCTTATTTAGTGGGAGTTTTCTTTTCAACGAGTCCTTTTTTCCAAGCACCGATATCCCGTCCGATTTCTTGAAGTTTTTTGGACAGCTCAATATATTTTTCGTCTGGAATGAGTTTGTTTTCCCAAGCCAGTTGAGGAAAAAATTTAAGAATATCCAGACGGGAAATTATTTTCCCCAGCAGAATAATTTTTGGATCAATGGGCAGGTAGGATGCGGTGAAAGTCAATTCCAAAATTTCAAGAAATAAATTGTCAATTCTTCGTCCAAGTCCATAACGTTCCGTTTTGGGAAAATTACGGTGTAAAACTAGCCAAAATTTGTAAGCTGCTTTTTCTTTTTCGATTACAGCTGGCACTCCTCGGGGGGGGGGGCTTAAAAGTAGAAGAATTGTTATTATCCACCCTATTAGAATTCTGTCGGTCTATATCGTTTTCGTTTGTAAAATTCATAAAAACTAAACGTAATAATTATAGTGAAAAATTATGATTTCTAACAGGGTAAAAATTCAATTGAGTCATAGCTTTGAAGAAATAATCAGCGTGGAAAATTTGTTAGCCGCCTGGCAAGAATTTATCAAAGGCAAAAGAAATAAAAAAGATGTGCAAGAGTTTTCTTTGCATCTCATGGACAATATTTTTTCACTCCACCGAGGCCTTCTTCATCATACCTATAACCACGGCGGATATCAAGCTTTCAAAATCAACGATCCCAAACCGAGGGATATTCACAAAGCGACAGTGCGCGATCGACTGTTGCATCACGCCCTATATAGAAAACTCTATCCATTTTTTGATAAAACTTTTGTCAGCGATTCGTATTCTTGCCGAAGAAACAAAGGCACGCATAAAGCTATTAACAAATTTCGCGAATACGCCTATATCGTTAGTAAAAACAACACCCAAACTTGCTGGATCTTGAAATGCGACATCCGCAAATTTTTTGCCAATATCGACCATGCCATTCTACTCAAAATTCTAGGTGAATATATTCCAGATAAAAATATCATCAATCTCCTAGAAAATATTGTAGAAAGTTTTGCAGTTAAACCTGGCGTCGGCTTGCCGTTGGGCAATCTGACTTCACAACTCCTGGTGAATATCTATATGAACAAATTTGATCAATTCGTAAAACACAAAATGAAAGCCAAATATTATATCCGCTACGCTGATGATTTTGTGTTTTTGTCAGGAAGCAAGAAGTTATTGGAAGAACAACTTTTAGTGGTAGAAGATTTTCTACGGGAAGAATTAAAATTGGAAATGCATCCGGATAAAGTTTTTATTAAGACATTAAATTCGGGTGTGGATTTTTTGGGCTGGATAAATTTTTTCGATCATCGAGTGTTGCGGACAGCGACCAAAAAAAGAATGATGCGGAGATTGCAGGAAAATTATAAAAAAGAAACACTGAATTCATATTTGGGGATGTTGGGGTGGGGGAATGGGGAAAAGCTGCAAAAGGATATCAGGAAAAAACTACTTTTTTTGTGGAAAGTTAGCTTGAAGTAAGAACAAATATTACTTCTATCAAATAAAAAACGAAAGGTCTAAAAGGGAGTCTTAATCTTCTTTCAAAGCAGTTGCAATTAAGGTGTCTAAAAAATCTCCAAATTCAAACCCAGCGGCCAGAGCGGCGCGCGGGGTGATGCTGGTTTTGGTCATGCCTGGGATAGTGTTTATTTCTAAGAGATGCAATTTTTTTATTCTTTTTCAATTTGCAATTTCACAGAATTTGCATAATTAAGGAGGTCTGATTTAAATGTGGAAGTTACTTTATTTTTTTCTTTATGTTTTTGTTGCGCCAAATCGATAAGACTTTCTAATAAATTACCAATTTCGATGCCACTTGCTTTCCAAAGATGATGATACAATGTGCCAGGCATAGTGTTTATTTCATTCGCATAAACTTTTTGGTTTTTTCTGTCATACAGAAAATCAACCCTGGCTGTTCCACTGCAGCCAAATAATTTATAAATTTTTACAGCCATATCCTGAACTTCCTTGATTGTTTTTTCATCAAGCCTAGCTGGAATTATTATGTTATTTTGCGCATTTCCGAGTTGAGCACCACCATTTTCAAGATATTTTGCTGCATAACTGAAATGCTCTCCTTGAAAAGATGATTCTTGGATCAATGAAGGCATGGGGTTTTCATTGCCCAATATCGCACAGGTAATATCAGCTAAATCTTCCACGCTTTCTTCAATAATAATTTTATTATCGTAATGCAGTGCCACTTCACAAGCATTTTCCAATTCATCAAGATCTCTAGCTTTGGCAATTCCTATTGAAGAACCTAGCCGGGCTGGCTTAATAAAAACTGGCCAGTTTAACTTTTTGATACTCTCAATAATTAAATTATTATCTTCATTCCAATCGCTAGCTGTAAAATATATAAATGCGGTTGTTGGTATTCCTGCGCTTTTGTAAATTTGCTTGGTGATTATTTTATCCATTGTCATTGCGCTACATGCCACTTCGCAACCAACATATGGCACATTGCTTAACTCAAATATTCCCTGAATCGTCCCATCTTCACCGTTCATCCCATGGAAAGCTGGAAAGGCTAGGTCGATTGCAATTTTTTTCGTTAGTATTCCCTTATTTATTATAACTAGCTTTTGATTTTGAGTGTCGAATTCAATTGTGCAAGTTTCTAATTTATTTAATTCATTTTCAAAACTCTGATTAGTGAAAAATTTCAAAGATCCTAATTTTTCACTTGAAAACCACTTGCCCTTTTTATCTATATAAACGGGGATAACTATGTATCCGATCTTTTTTAGCTCAGATATTATCAATTGGCCAGTTATCAGAGAGACTTCATGTTCCGGATTTCTGCTTCCGAAAAATACCCCAATGGTTGTTTGTTTTTTATTTTCAATCATAATTTTATTTAAAAATAATTATCTGTCAGATCATTTTGAAAAATAATTGTGTCTCCTCGTTTAAGTGTCGCTTTTAAATCGCTATGTGCCTCTTGCGTGGTTTTATACACTTTATAGTTTGTAAATTTATTACGCTCTAATTCTTCGACAATATAATCAGTCATCTTATTTTTTATGAGCAATATGAAATCAGCTTTTTTTGCATACAATTTGCCAATTTTAGTATGAATATTTTTCATACTTGATCCTAATTCGACAAGGCCAGGTGTTAATACGACTTTTCTGCCAGCGACTCTACTCAATACTTCAATTCCGCTTTCAATTCCATTAAAATTACCATTATAACTATCATCTATAACCATTATGTTGGTACTAGAATTATAAATTGGTTCCAGTCTGTGGGCAATTGGTCGCGCATTCTTAACGCCTGCCCTAATATTATCCAGTGACATTGAAAACTCTCTGGCAATTCTTGTGCAAAGTAAAATTAATGTAATATTGTGTTCTGCTAAGAGATTCGTCTCAAATTGCATTCCCTCCCACTCAAATTCTAACCCCTTAAAATTCTCTTTTATTTTTATATTTTTCGCATCCGCCTTGGAAACATGCACGCTTCTTTTAATATTAACCTTAGTATAATTTTTTCTGATGTTTATATCATCAAAATTTAATACTGCTAAATCTTGAGTATTTTGAGGCAGCTCGAGTTTTGCTTCGATTATGTTTTCCAAGTTACCAAACCTTTCTAAATGAGACTCATTTATGCCTGTTAAAATTGAATAAGTAGGATGCACCATCTTGCATGTTTTTTCAATTTCCCCTTTTTTGTAAGCGCCCATTTCAGCAATGAATATACTCTCGACTTTAAATTTTTCTTTATTTTTAATAATAAATTCTGCAATTCCTAAATCTGTATTTATATTTTCGGGTGTTTTTATGACCAGAAATTTTTGTTCCATAATTGTTGCTAGTATTTCTTTTGTGCTGGTTTTGCCGTAACTTCCGGCAATACCAATTACTTTAACTTTGCTTTCTAGGATAATTTTTTCAGCTGCATGGATTAGTTTATTTCTTAGCATTAAATCAATCGGTGTAAGTAAAGCTAAGGATACTCCAATTATGAGCGGCAGTATCAATATTAAGAGAGGAACTATAAGTAACCCCGTAACATTAAATGTGAAAAAAAATAATCCAATAATAATCCAAAAAATCAAGGCACTTATAATCCAAATAGCGCACGTTTTATTTGTCCATACTATTTTTTGTCGATTTTCTAGTTTCCACCATGCCAAATGGGAATATGCAAATTTCAAGAAACGCTTAAAATAATAGTTTTCACTTTGTAATATATAGATAAGATTTTTGAGTATCATTTTATTTGTGATAAGAATATTTCATTAAATTCTTTTTCATTATCGAGAAAAACATAATGCTTTGCATTGGAAACTATGAATAAGTGGGAATTCTTAATTAATTGATTCATTAATTTGCCATCCTCAAGGGGGGTATCTTCATCATTTTTTCCCCAGATTAATATGGTAGGTGTGCTGATTTTTTCTAAATTATTCGTTAAGTCTTCGTTAATAACTTTCCTATAAGTTTCAGTTAGCGCGCCTGCATTTATATAATCCTCAGAATCTATTGCTTTATAATATCGCTTGCGAACGATTTCTTTTAAATTTCCTAAAAATGGCAGAGAGAATAATATCCCAAAAATTTTTGCTGCAATAAAAAATCCGTATTTTTTAATATTCTTTTTCCTAATGCCAGCACTTCCAATCAGTATGAGTTTTTTACATTTATTTTTATCACTGCAATATTTTATTCCAATGCTTCCTCCGAAAGAATGTCCTGCCACAATCGGATTTTTAATATTTAGTTTTTGTAAAAAATCGCTAATAAACAAAGAATAGTCAGCTAGTGACCATGCTGTTTTAGGTGCCTCGCTATTTCCAAAGCCAGGCAAATCAATAGCTACAAAATTTTCGCATTTTTCAAGGGTTTTTTGAAAATGCATAGCATGAGATCCCCATCCATGAAGAAACACTACTGCATTGTTCTTATTAATATTCTCACTTTGAAAATATTGAATATTCAGATTCCGAATTATAATATTTTTCTTTTGCAACATACGTTAATTTTACCGATAATTCCCTTTTAAGGAGATCCTGCTTAGTCGGGTGAGTTAACGCATTTTAAAGCTGGTTTTGTAATAATTTTATTCGTACATTTTCCACAATTTCTCAAAAATCCAGGCTTGTGCCTCAGCGAAAGCCTTGGATTTGACGATGAAGCCTTGCGTGTCTTGCGCAAATTCAAGCATCGCGATTTTATCGCGGTAAATATAGATTTCATTAGTGAAGGGAATGTCTTTTTCATGGATAATTCTTGTTTCGCGCAAGGATAGGTTATCATTATTCTTGAGTGCGCGCGCCTCAGGGGTGTCAGGGGCCAGCACTCGGATGCGAATATTTTTTTTCATGCGCTCGCGGATAAACTCTTTGTGATCAAGGTTGGTGAAAACCCTTTTTTCCTCTTGTTGATTGGAAAAAACGAGCAGTTCATCCTGGCAATAATCCAAGATATCATCCGTGATTTGTTTGAGGCCATCTTTGCCGGAAAAAAATTGCAGCACTGGTTGATTGTCTTTTTGTGAATATTCTGCCAAAAGCTCTGGCAACTGATCCTCAATAGCGAGAGACTGATTTTTAAATTTCTTTGTCTGCGTGCGAAGACGCGAGAGAATGGCTTGGGGAGGTCGGGCGCAAACAAGTTTTTTACAACCCACCCTTTCCTCATCCACTAAGCCTGCCTGTTTTAACTGTTCTAGGGCCAAATAGGCGGAAGAGCGGTCTATTTTAATGAGCTCGGCAATTTTTCCGATACTAGCATATCCCTTGGTATAGCTGGCTAAATAAAATTTGATAGCGTTAGAATTAAGGCCTAATAATTGCAATGCTTTTTGGATTTCTTCTAGCGTATTCATAGTATAAAGTAACTAAATGATTATTGTACAATTATACTGCACTAAATTTTAGTTGTTGTCAAAAAAAGCCTATTATAAAACAAAAAAGACATAAAAAAGTGTTGATGACTTATCTACAAATAGCATAGAAATAAATTATAGGAGACTGT
>CAIMIV010000065.1 GCA_903841185.1 uncultured bacterium | reverse complement strand
TTTTCTCCTCAATCTCCTTTTGCAACTCCATCAAATGCTCCGTCTTTTTTGTCTCCCTCACCTTCCCCAATTCCAAAACAAACTCGCGAAACAAGTCTTGTATTTCAGCCAGCTGGACTTTCAGTTGGAGGCAGGTTGGTTGAGACATGGTATTGAAATTAAAGGATAAAAGGAAAAAGTTACTAGGTTAAGAAACTACTTGGCGGGCGCGCAAAAAGTCAACGGCATCGTCAGAACAGTACCAAACGACGCTCAGATTGCCATTGTCAGTATGCCAAAACACAATCGGAACAAAATCAGCACCATTGCGCGAACCCGCACACAATGTGACTTTTTGCCTATCCAGATGCGCTCCTGTTTTTTTGAAATATTCTAATTCCTGCAACAGATGTTCTCGCAGTGCCTGAGTGGCCATGCCCATTTCTTCGATTTCATCGGCGGAAAGATTCTTGTTTTCTTCATCCGCTTCGACGCGGTCGCGGATCCAAACTGCATAAGCGGAGTCTGTCGCTCTTTCCAAGTCCCTGACAGTCGACAAATCGGCATCAGATGTTGCAAAAAATTCCCCGCATTTGTCAAAAATCTTTTGCGCATCCAAGCCGGGAGCCATGATGAGAAGCTTTTCAAAACCTTCCTGTTTTTCGGGAATCTTTATTTTGAAAAAGTTCACTTCCATTTGAAAAACATCGCGATAGAAATCTTGCCAGTCTTGGATTTTTTCTCTGATTTCTTTTGAAAGGAATTCTTTTTGCAAGTCTTCGATTTTCCCCCCAAGCTCCTTTTGCATCTCTATTAAATGTTCCGTCTGCTTTGTTTCTCTCACCTTCCTCAACGTCAAATCAAACTCACGGAACAAGTCTTGAATTTCAGCCAGTTGGATTTTCAGTTGGAGGCAAGTTGGTTGAGGCATTGTGTTTTATTTACTGTTTTTTTATTTATCATTCACTTTCCTGACCCATGTTTTCCAAATATTCCTCCATCGGCTGTTCAATCTTTTCCACAATGATTTTTTGAAGCAGTTTTCCAAATTCACTGACGATTTGGTCGGGTGTGCTGGCTGGAATGACATTCTCGGCGCCATGTCGCTCAGAGAGTGCCTGATAGGCCTCCTGGTCGCTTTCACTCTCTCCTATGGCAAAACCACCCACCCCCACCCCAATCTCATCCCGGAGCGATTTTATGAGCGAAATAGCCACCAGAGAACTTTCCGTATCACTGTCCATAATAGCGCCATCGGAAATCTGAAAGATGGCTTCGGTCAACTTGTTGTCTTTAACTAATTGCTTGAATTTTTCTTCATTGTGCGACAAAAATATTTCTCCCCACGCCCGATTGTCATAGGTATTTTCATTGGCGGTCATTTTCTGAAAGGCATATAGTGTGTTGCCAATTTCCCGATTTACGTCGATCGCCGGACGTTCAAGTGACTCATCTTCCAAAAAAGCCAGCTCTTGCACATCAAAGGCTTTGATCAACTGGGATTTGCTGCCAAACAAGCGAATCTCACTGTCACATACCAAATCAAAATCCTGGCGATAATCCGTCCCAAAAATTTCCTGCATCTTGTCTTTGAAAAGCAGGCGCAAAGAGCGCAAAGAAGAGTTGAGCAACATAATCGCCATTTGAGTGTTTTCCAGCTTTGCTCCTCGCATGCTGCCTGAATTGTCCACCAGCAGCAAAATTCGCAACATCTGCGGCTTCACTTCGGTAATCACCTTTTCCACAATCCGTTCATAGATAAGGCGCTGATCAATTTCCACTCCCATTTCCAATTCTGGAAAATAGCGCTGTAGCTTTTTATAATCAATCTTCCCGCTGCGATAATAGCGATCCTTAACCGCTTCAATCTTACTGGCGATATTATTCACCACCTCCAGCCAACTTTGCGCCATCCGGTCAGCATAGGGTGCCGCTTTCTTTTCCAATGCTAAATATTTTTTAACAATTTCTTTGTCCGAAAAGTCAGGATCACCAGGTTGTGCTTCGCCTTTGGCTTGGCGTTCTTTTCTCAGTTGCTCCAATAATTGTTGCGCTCGATGCAAATCCCCTTTTTTTTCTTGATATTGCACCGTCTTTTTTTGATCCTCTATTTCTTTCAGTGTCGCATCTCGTTCATCCTGCTCCAGCAAAGCCTTGAGATATTTTTCCTCCAAAGATTCCAACACCTCACCCAAATCTTTTGCTTTCCCATCTTTACTGCCGTCCTTGGGTTCTTCCGGCTGTAACGGCGGTTGCGTATCTGCATTCTTTTTATCAGCATCATCATCCTCATCCCCATTATCGCCTTTTTTCTTCTTTTCTTCCTCATATTGTCTTTTGCGCTTATCTTCGAATTCGCTCTTTTGCTTTTCCTCCGATTGTGACTTATCCACCCATAACGCCAGATTTTCATCAGGATTATACACCTCTTCAATTTCTCCATTCAGCACATTCTTTTTCCCAGCACTCTGCGCCATTGCATTTTTTTCTTCTTCCAAATATTCCACCGTCACTGATTCTATTTTTCCATTTACAATGGTTTTTTTTGTAATAACGCCTTTCTTGCCATAAAAAGGGCTTTTTTTATCGTCATTAATGACTTTATCCCCCTCTTTCCAATCGGGCTTTTCATGATTTTCTTGCTGCTCTTGTTTTTCTTTGGACGGCTCTGGATTGTTCGGGCGTGTTTCCGGAGGCAACTCCACATCAAAGCTATCATCCAAAATGCATAACATAGTGAAAATCGGCTCCAGCACTTCCCGCGTCATGCGCGTTCTTTCCAAGAGGTTGTGCTGTAAAGGAAAGGTCCAGGAATATTCCTTAGAACGAATTGTGTCCTTGTAATGATTGAAGACTTCCAAATAAGTCAGTGCTCGCGGATCAGTGCTGCCGATTTTTTGCGCTGCCTTTTTCAATTTTTCCACGTATTGGCTTTTGGCCAAAGCATGGTTTATTTCCAATGTGCCCTGTCGCAACACATTTGGATTGCACACATTCACCACCACATCTGGATTTTCTGCCACCACCTGACCCTTTCTTTCTGCAAACACCTCAATGCGAGTGGCTTGCGTCATAAAATCCCCATAGCGTTTCGCTTGCGCCGGATCATCCCTATATTTTTCCGCGATTTTTTGCAAAAGCATCGCATAAGTCTCCGGCAGCGGTCTGGTCAGTGCCAATGCCACATCCGGATGAAGCTCGTGAGTCCCCAATGGATTTTCCACCTCGTCATAAATCTCCTCCTTCTTGAGGCCTATCATTTGATTCTTCATGAAAAACGTGAGGAATTGCCCACTTCGTTCCATCTTGGGCACCATCTTTTTCCAATCAAATCCCACTTCATAATCCTCAGCTGCCACAGCAACTAGATTGCCCGCACCTTTTTCCACGTGCAGATAGGGCTTGTCTTTTTTCTCAGCTTTATTGGGATTTGCGATATATTCACCATTCCCCTCACCGACCTCCCGAAACACGGGGAAAAATTTGTCCGTGTATAAATCCTTAATTTCCTGATGGCGACCCTTGCTCGCGTCCGAACCGCTTTCGCTATAGTGTCGCGTGCTCAAGACCAAACGGTTCACGATGGCATCTTCCATAATATTATAGAACTGTCGGTAGGTTGACCCTAGGGTGGCAAAGCGAGCTGAGTCTTTCTTGTCCCGGATAGTTTTATTTTTTTCATAAACAAACTGTTGCATCTGATTTTTCTTTCCGGCGCGGTCAAGTTCCAACATCGTTTTGAGATGGGCAAACTCATGCAGAGAGGCAAAAAAAATCTGATCAATGGTCATTTCGCCAGCTTCCTTGCAACCTTTATAAAATGGCACGCTCAACGAGATAATATCCTTGCCTGGCTCGTGATAGAATCCCGTGCCGCATACCAGCTTGAATTTCGCGTTTCTATATTCCAAAAAAGACCCGAAATCATCCAGGTGCTTGCCGGCCCATTCATGCATTTCATCGCGATAGGGCCAAAGTTCTCGACCTAATCCATTCTCGTCAAAAGCAGCCTGTTCCGGGACAATTTTCTGTCCCGCTGGCCTCGCCGCTTCCGCCATTGCATTTTTATGTTCGAATATATTATCCATCGATATTTTCCTCCATTACTCTTTTATTTTAGCAGAGTTTTCATAATATGAAAACTCAAAAAAATAAAAACCTCCCTAAAAGGCAGGTTTTTACGTTGAGGCGCTCTTTGTCGGTTGCTAGAACCGCGCGCTTTCATCCACCACTAGTTTTTTTTTAATTGATTGCGCCCCACGTTTCAAAAGGGTTTTTCTTCGATCTTTTTCCTTGGTGATTTGGATGCGCAGACTATCAATCACCATATCAATCGATCCTTCAATGCTTTCGCTGGTTTCTTCGGCGCGAAACAAGCTATAGGGTGTTTCGATCATTACTTCGACTCGAAATTTCCCAATTTTGTCCATATCAATCTCCACTTCTTCCAGCATCGCCTTATCCAAAATTTTGTCTAATTGCTCTAGTCTTTTGAGGATATAATCTTTGGTTTGGTCATCTATTTTCACATCTTTGAATAAAAATCTCACATTTCTTGGGCTTTCCATATTTTTTTATATTAATAATTAGTAACCGCGAAATTCCACTTCTTCTTTCAACTGCACTCCTAATTTACGCACTTGTTGCTTAATGAAACTAGTCATAATAATCAGATCTTGAGCTGTGGCGCCACCTACATTTATTACAAAGTTGGCGTGCTTTTCGTTCACCTCTATGCCTCCAATGCGCTTGCCCTTGAGACCGGCCTCGCCGATGAGCCATCCGGCCGGCACCTTGCCGTCTTGGCTTTTCGCTCCCGTTTCCTTTTCAAATCTCACTATTAATTCTCTTTTAGCGACGATGGGATTTTCAAAGAAACTCCCCGCACAACCCACCCAGCCAGTCGGTTGCTTTTCATTTCTTTGCCTAATCGTTGTTTTGACCTTTTCTGCAATAACTTCTCGCACTCCTTTTTGCAATTTCAATTTTATTGCCACAATAATCCATTGCGTATTTTCTTTAAATAAACTTCGGCGATAAGCAAACTGACATTCCGCCACACGGAAAGTTTTTATTTCCAAGCTATCCGCCCCCACAACTTCCACCATCTCCACCAAATCACTCATACTCGTGCCGAAAGCGCCGGCATTTCCTCGCACCGCGCCACCGATGGTGCCTGGAATGCCCGCTAAATTTTCCATACCCACTAGACTATGTTCTGTTGCAAAATTCACTACGCTGCCTAAATTTTCTCCCGCCCAAACATAAATATTATTTTCATCTATCAACTGCATCCCCCGAGCACCTTCCAATTTAATTACCAAGCCATTAAAACCCCGGTCATCAAAGAAGACATTGCTGCCTCCGCCTAAAATATAATATGGCAAATTTTCCCGCTTGGCATAGTGCAAAGCTTCCAACAACTCTTCCCTATTCTTGACCGCCACAAATTCCCTGGCTGGTCCGCCAATTTTGAAAGTAGTCAAGGCAGCTAGATTGACGTTTTTTTGTGTTTCCATAAATTATTATTTTTCACTCTTTCTCGCTTCTTCGAAAATGAAAACCGCCAGAAAACCAATTAACACCATTAGCCAATCCTGCCATTTGATGGGAGACATGTGCAGATATTTCTGAAAAAATGGCAGATACATAAACAGCAATAACATTCCCACGGAAATAGCGAGTGCCCCTAATACATAGAGATTTTTGAAAAAGCCTAATTGAAAAGGAGAGAATCTGGCGCTTCGCGATTGCAAGAGATTGGCCATTTGAGTCATGGAAATGACTGCATAGGCGGCCGTGGTTGATTGGATATAGAGCAGCGCCGAGGCATCTATTTTTTCTCCAAAATGCCATCCACCCCGCAACATCGACCAAATGAAAGCAATCACCGCGCCGGTGGCCATAATAACCCCTAGATATATTATACGCCTAAAACCTGCCAGTGTCATAATAACCTGTTTTTCCTTATGGAAACTATCTTCTTTTTCTTCCGGTTCTTCCGGCTCCAGCCCCAAGGCAAAGGAAGGAAACAAGTCCGTTCCCAAATCCACCGCGAGAATTTGCACTGCCGTCAGCGGGGAAGGAATTTGCAAAATGACTCCGAAAACCACCGTCAAAAGCTCACTGGCATTGGAGGTAAAGACATAGTGGACAAATTTTTGCAGATTGCGAAAAATAGTTCGCCCATCCTTGATCGCCATTACAATCGAAACAAAATTATCATCCATCAAAATCATGTCCGCCGCTTCCTTGGAAACATCCGTGCCGATAATCCCCATCGCGATACCAATGTCCGCTTTTTTGAGTGCCGGTGCATCATTAACACCATCTCCGGTCATAGCAATGATTTCTCCGTTCTTTTTGAGAATCGTGGCGATGCGCAATTTTTGTTCCGGAGCGATGCGTGCGAAAACCACATCCTTCTTTTTCACTTTTTCGAATACTGCGTCGTCCGTTAATGTATCTAGTGTTCTGCCGCTAATCACCTCATAAGGGTTTTCCCCGCCAATCAGATTGACGTTTTTCGCAATCGCCGTCGCAGTCACTTCATAATCACCAGTAATCATCACCACTTTAATGCCCAGTTTTTTACAACTAGTAATGGCCTCGCCCACACCCGCGCGAGCCGGATCAATCATGGCCATCATCCCCACCCAGATCAAATCTTTTTCGGCTTCAGCCGCTAAAATATTTACAATAGAATCTTTACCAGTCAAAGCCTTAGTCGCAGTCATCTCTCGCTGTTTATGTTGTGCCACGACATCATCCAGATTGCGATAAGCAAAAGCCAGCACCCGCAGAGCTTCCGCGGACATCTGATTGTACATGGTGCGCATTACTTCTTTTTCCTCAGGCAACAAGGGACTTTTTTCCCCTCCGATTAATTTATGTGTGCACAAGTCCAACAAAACATCCGGAGAGCCTTTGACAAAAGAATTGGTATTAGCATTTTTATAGATCACACTCATCCGCATCCGCTCGGAAGAAAAAGGATTTTCGGTGATCTTGCGCTCTTCCAATTCATAGAAATCTTTTTGCCCGTTAAATTTCCTACCCGCCACCACAATCGCTCCTTCAGTAGGGTCACCTAATATTTCATAGTGACCTTTTTTTTCAATCAGGCTGGCATCATTGCAAAGCGCCCCGATTTTACAAAGCAATTCTAGATTTTTCACTGTTTGCGGATTGATTTTTTCCCCGCCCACCAAAAAATCTCCCGTGGGATGATAGCCATTGCCGGACACGTCGATTATTTCGCCGTTAACCACAATTTTTGTCACCGTCAGTTCATTTTTTGTGATAGTGCCCGTTTTATCCGAGCAAATGATACTCACCGAACCCAAGGTTTCCACGGCACTTAGTTTTTTTGCCAATACATTGCTTTTCAATAGTTTTTTCATCCCCAAGGTCAATGATACTGAAATAGCGGCCGGCAAACCTTCCGGCACTACAGACACCGCCAAAGCCAAGGCAAAAAGAAAATTTTGATACAAAGACAAATGCTCGTATTGCCCTACAATCAAAACCAAAATACCAATCGACACCGAAAGAATGGTGACATCTCTCCCCAGGACGCGCATTTTTTCCTGCATCGGAGTCAGTGTTTCTTTGATTTCCTGCGTCATATACGCAATCTTGCCCAATTCTGTTTGCATGCCCGTACCGGTGACCAAAAAAATAGCTTCGCCGGTGGCAATCGTTTCTCCCATAAAAACCATATTATCCATATCCGCTAGGGACACCTCTGTTTCTGCAATAATCTGCGCTCGCTTCGTTCTAGCTTTGGATTCGCCGGTAAAAATGAAACTATTCACTTTGAAATCATAACTTTCCAAAATATAGCCATCCGCCGGCACACGGTCACCACTGGTCACGAAAATCACATCCCCCGGCACAATAAATTTAGTGTCCAACTGTTTTTTCTCGCCATCACGAAAAACCACTGCTTTTTCCGTGGTCAAATTTTTGATTTGCTCCATAATCCGCTCGGCTTTGAATTCCTGAAAAAATCCCACCACTGCGTTCACCGCCACAATAATCAAAATGATGATGACGTCGCGCCACTCCTGGAAAAAAGCTGCCAACGTAGCCGCCACCAGCAAAATCCACACCAAGGCGTCATTGAATTGATTCCACAAAAGTCGGACCCACTTCCAGTTGGTCTTTTTTTGCAGTTCATTAAAACCAAACTCCGCCGCTCTTTTTTTGGCTTCCTCATCCACCAGACCCTTCTTGGTAGAAGTGAATTTTTGCAGCACTTCAGCGCTGGACAAATTGTAAATTTTTTTTTCCATTTTTTGTTTTTTTAAACTTAGACACCCAGTGTCCAAAAGGACACTGGGTGTCTTCTTTTTTATTCTTCTAATAAATATTTTTCCATATCCTTTTTATCCTTCAAATACATAGCATTATTCTCTAAAAATTCCTTATATTGCTTAACATTGTTATTAAACTGCCCTAAGACAATATCTTTATTACACAAAATTTCATTTCTTTTCCCTAAATATTCTAACAAACTTGAATATTTCCAATCACCAGAATTATATCCATGAATAAAGTTATTCTTATTTACATACGCAGAAAGATATAAAAGGTATTCATTTGAATCTATATAAATTGACTGAAAGCCACCCTGGAAAAGAACACCTGAGCGCTTATGTTTATGATTGAAATATTTTGAATAACCCATTCCAACCTTATGCATAAATTTTTCTATTCCCTTATCTTCTAATTGTTTCAAAATTAAATGATAATGATTTGGATTTATGCAATAAGCCATAATCTCAACCAACTTGGACACTGGGTGTCCAAGTTCTATATTTTTGTCACGAAAACTCTGCTCAAAAATACTACCAATAGGATCGATTCTATTAAATTCATCGAGTGATTTTAAAAATCTCATATAATCAAAATCGTCTAGAAAAATTTCTCGTTTTTCCACTCCCCTATTATAGATATGATAGTATTCGCCGTTGGCAAATTCAGTTTTGCGCATTTTTTTGTTTTATTTGCATACTTGGACACCCAGTGTCCAAGTAACAAGTGTTGTATTATAAATATTTTTGTTTTTCATTTTCATCGAAACCTTTAACATTTATATTTAATTTTTTATTTTCAGACTCAACACCACCAATCATTTCGAACATCCTATCAATATTACTCTCATTGCTAGCCTTATTGAATTCAGCAAAAAAATCATCCTCAACAAAATATACTTGCACCCCCTCGGAAATCATTGCATCTAATGCTGATGGATAGTCTCTTTTTTCAATTATTTTTACCGGATCACTATTTACCCATTCATTTTCACCCATACCTTTATTAGGATCAAATTCAAATCCATCACTGGAAATTTTATATATTGAACCACCCTTGTCAGATTGCATAAATTTCTCTCTTCCATTGATTACAAAAAATGGAATACCACAAAACTTACCACTGTGCGTCCACGAGTCATTATGTTCTGTCATAAAAACGGTGGCCAAGGCATAATCTGGCGTTGCAAATACAACACTTCCTTCATTTTCATCTCTAACCCTTTTGGACTGCGGCCTCAATTCTGAAATATCCTTATTTACAGAAGCATGATAAAGAAACTCTGGCTTTTCCTTTTTTTCTTTTCCATATTCCAATGTTTGTCCTAACCAATTTTCTGACATAAAATTATATTTATTGCTTCAATTTATGTGCGACTTCAAAAACATTGCCGGCGCCGATGGTGATGACCACGTCGTTGGCGCCAATGGTGTCTTGAAGGAAGGCCACCGCCTCATCAATAGTGGGGACATGCTCCGCTTTGTCGCGATTATATTTATTGATCAAATTCACCAAATCTAGCGAAGTC
>CAIMIV010000064.1 GCA_903841185.1 uncultured bacterium | reverse complement strand
GGATTAGGGAGATATTTTGGGGTGAATCAATGAAGATATCCTTACCACCAAAACCAGCCACCGGCTTGAGCACGGCCAGGTCAGTGGCCGCAAAATTTTTCAAAGCCGCCTGTAGTTCCTCTGTATTTTTGACTACGTAGCTTTTCGGCATAAAATTAGATAGTAGGGAATAGGTTAGATTTTTGTTGTAACACAGTTGCTTGAAAGCGAGACTATTTAAAACTTTATAACTGATTTCCATAGAAGGAAATTTTAAGCCAGCGCTTCGGTCATAAATAGCATCTGCTGATATTTCTCCTGGATGCTTTTCAAAAAAAGAGCCTGTGTATTTCCAGGGACTTTTAAAAACCACCCCTCCCAAATAAGTTTTTTTACCACTGGCAAGATACATCTCCAGTCCGCGGGCCAGGCCCTTTTTAAAAAGCTGGTGGTAAACAGTTCTTTTTTTTCCAAAATCAGCAAAGGGGTCAGCGCAATTCCTGTCCTTGCCAAAAAAGACCACTATTTTTTTCTTGTTTCGCATGTTGATAGATATTTAGCTAATTGGTTGATTTCATTTGAAATTTTAGAATCCAATGTGAGGGCGGGGCAACTATTGACTTCAAGTATGACAGGTTGACCGTTTTTCCCCTCCACCACATCTACTCCAGCTATTTGAACGCGGGTTATTTTAGCAGCTAAAAGTGCTTCTTTTGAAAACTTTTTGTTGATGGTGGATAACGCCAGAAATTCTTCAGTCGCCCCTAAATGTACATTATTTCTAAACTCTTCGGTTTTAGCGCGAATCTTTTTTTCAGCCACAGCCACAGCATTACCGGTAACCAAAAATCTATACTCATAATTATTGGAAATAAATTCTTGGAGAAAGATTTCTTTTTTTTCGCCCACAGAGAGTCTTTCGTGAATAATCTTTTTTAAAGAAGCGCTATCCTTAGCTAAAAAAACACCCGCTCCTTGGGATGTGTGGCACTCCTTTATAACAATAGGCAGACCTAGGTACGCCACGGCATTTTTCAGTTGATAATCAGAATAGGTGGTTGCATAATAAGTTTTTGGAATCGATATTCCCGCAGTTGCTAGGTGAAACATTTGAATGATCTTGGCCGCATCAGAGGAATCTTTCGCGTCTTCATGGAATTGATCAATAAAAAATATATCCTTGCCTTTTGCCACAAGCGATAAGATATGGGCAAAGCTTTTGTATTCGCCCACCTTTCTCGGGTAGATAGTGCTCCATGTCTCAAGCGGTTTTCCAGCTATCGCTATTTCCGCCTGCCCCTTTTCTAAAAATAATTCTACTTCTTCAAAGCTAGAAACAAAAAATTCACAATTATTAATTTGCAGTTCTCGCCGCAACTCCTTTAAAAAAAGCTGCATCTTAGGGAGAGTTATTTTTTTTGATTTTAAAACGAGTAACATGAAAATATATTTAAAAACTTAAAAACAGTCAATGAGCAGCTTATTGATAAATTATTTGAATCCCAACTTTTCCAGCAAGAAATAGACGGGCAGGCGCTTTTTTTAAAAGCTTTTATTTTTTAGCTAAATTGCTTTTTTGGGTGGTATTGAGCTTCAAAATGAAATTTATAATATCCTTAATAACATTTCTGGATTTTCCGAAAGTCGGATTGTAATGGATGTAGAGGTCTGGCTTACCATTGATTTCCAGGATGCCAAAGGTTTGCTTGGTGGGACTCTTGGTAATGTCTTCGCAAATGATATCGATGCCAGCTAAATAATCGCCGATTGCGTCAGCGGCATCAGCACAGAGAGTGGTGATTTCCTTGTTGACGAGGTCAGTGACATCGCGAGTTTCTCCTCCTTCGGCCAGAGACGAGCTTTTTTTAATGGAGGCAACCTCTCCGACACCCAAGATGGATTCCAGGGAGAAGCCTTGTTCTTTTAATATAATTTTAAGGGCTTGATCAATAGGAGTTTTTCGATGAGTATGTTTTTGTTTAGCCTGGATGAGTTGTGAAATTGTTGCCTCTCCATCGCCAAAAACTCTGGGAGGAATCATTTCGAGGGCCCCGATAACTTTATCATCCAGCATTAGGACGCGGTATTCCTTGCCAAAAATCATCTCTTGCGCAATAAGGGATCGGAAGTTTCGAATTTCCGTAGTTAGGATGGTTTCCGCTTCAGCTAAACTTTTTATATAAGGAAAGATGCCCTGGCTATTAGAGCCTGAAGAATCTTTGATGATGATGGGAAACTGAAGGGCGGCCAGTTTAGCGGTGGCATCCTGTGGGGTGAATTTTTTTCTAAAGAAAAAAACCGTGGTCGGTGTCGGCAGGGATCGTTGCCTGAGTAGGGTATAGGTCAAATCCTTAAATTTAGTTGCTCCGGCGATACTAATGAAATTTTTAGCGATGCGGAATTTTCGGGTAATCAAAAAAGCTTTGCCTTGGACATGGATATAATAACAACCGCGTTCCGGGATAACCTCTTCAAAGGTGCCTCCCATTTCTTCAACAACCTTTTTGATTAATGGTGGATTTTTTATCATAATATTATTTGGTTACATCAATTAAAAAGCGTCCCAGATTTTTATTCCCAATAATGATGGGATATTTGAGATGGGTGCGGTCAATAAGGGTCACTTTAGTAGGAATAATCCAGCCGTGCATAGTCATAGTTATGCGGATGGTCGGTCGGTAAGTGGTGCCATGGGAAGAATGCACGATGACGGTGGTGGCGATGTCGGGAATATCTTTATAGATGTCCCACCTTTCAAGCTTGCTAAGCAGTTGTAACTCGGCATAGGTATGGGTGATTTTTTCGTAAGCCTCAACTGTTTTTTCATAACCCAGTTTTTTAGCCAGCTCCGTACTAATAGAGGTATAGCCGGCACCGGTGTCTATCTTAGCTTCCACTTCCACGGTTTTGCCATTTTTGCCGGTGAGCCGCACTTTTTCGATAGTGCCAATGACTCGGCGGCCGGAGATTTCCTCCAGCTCTTCCTCAATTTCTCCGCCAAAAAGATCCATGCCCATGCGCACGCCTCGTGCGATGGTTTTCACCTTAAGACCGGAAACACGTTTGAGTCGCTCGGCTAGCCCGGCTAGATTAGCTACTTGAATAGAAAGGCCGGGACGAGCGTTGAGTTCGAGAATGACGGGGCCATGGTCCTTATCAATCGCCACATCCACCCCCAAAAAACCTAGTTTGGAAATCTCCTGGGACTTCACTGCGAGAGTGAGGATGTCTTTCCAATAAGGGATGCGCAACCCACTCACCGAAATCTCGGTGCCGGGAATTTTTTCAATAAACTTATTTTTTCCTTGAATAGCGGTAGTGGTCACGCCAGTAGCCATATCAATACCAGCCCCCACCGCTCCTTGTTGCAAATTCGCCTTGCCATGCGATTCTTTGGTGGGCAGGCGCAGCATCGCCATAATTGGCACTTTATTAAAAACAATGATGCGAATATCTGGAATGCCCTTATAGGAATAGGGTTTAAAGAGCTTAAGGAGCTGTAAGCGCTCTTCAAAAAAAGCGGTATCGGGCGTGTTGGAAAGCGAAAAAGAGCCATCTAAGATATTGCGCACATGACTGCGTAGGTCTTCAATGGTAATCAGGGAGCGATCGGCCTTGATCCAGGCATCGGTGCGGTTCTTTTTCTTGCCATAGACCACAATGATGCCTTCTCCGCCAAAGCCACGATTAGGCTTGAGGGCAAAGCTATTAGGCAGGGTTTGCCAATCAAAATTTTCTAAGTCCTCGATGGTGGTTATTTTAGCCAGCAGTCGGGGCACGCCTACTCCATTTTTTTTCAGAATTCTTTTACTTAGCAGTTTATCATCCGCCAGCCTTTTGGCGCGGCGCAGGTTGTAGGGTCGGATGAATTCCAAATTGCGGGCATTCATGCCCAACAGTTTTTGACCATTTTTGAAAAATTGAAACATGATTTATATTTTCTTAAGAATATTACGGAAGCGGATATATTCACTGACGCGTAGTCCAGTCCATTTGCCAATAATAATATTAACCGGAATAGTGAAGAGGATGAGCCAAGGATGGGCGAGTAAGCTTATTTGGAGAAAGCTCCAACTGGCGATATAAAAACCAGCGATGGAGATGATAAGTGTTTCAAATGCTAAAATGAGAGCCGTCTTATCTCCCTTTTCAATTTGCACGGAAACAAATTTTTCCACCAAGGTAATCATAATTACGATGGGGAAAATCGAAACGGAGGCCAATCCGGTTCGCTGTACAGTGCCTCCGAGGACGAGAAAGAAAAGAATAAACAACGCTACGACTGTGAGCATGATAGCTACGCGAGGCAGATAAAGGAGGCGGAAGGGCTTCAGCATAAAACGCATGAGCATCCCCACAAAGAGAATTACCAGAAAAAGAGCCACTCCATAACGCAAACCATTAGTCGCTAGAAAGGCAAAAGTGATAATGAGCGGGGTATAGATACCGAAAGCTTTGATGCCCACCACCTGGCGTAAAAAAGCGATTAGGGTGGCAATGATTGGGAGCATCAAAATGAGAATAATAGTCTCCACTGGAACACCAGTGAGGATAAAAGATTGGATAAGAGGGCTAAGAGTGGTTTCCATACACGTAAAACTTAAATAATAAATTAAAAATTACACAGATAAAATTCAAACAGATGTTTGGAGGGTAGAATTTTTATCTAAATAATAGGGGGCGGAGCTATTGTTTATAAAAATTAGTAGACTTGTTGCTTAATAAGTTGCGTAACGAAATTTTCAAATTTTGAGATATAATTTTTCAAATAATTTTTGCGGTTTAGCCGTAGCTAAGCCAAGAAAATTTTTGGAAAATTTGACCAAAATATGGAAATTGCAGTAGTGAGTTATTAAGTAACAAGTCTATTGATCTTACGACTGTTAATGTGGCAAAGGGCCACAGCAATCGCGTCAGCTGTATCATCCGGCTTGGGGATAGTCTTGAGCTTGAGAATGTTTTTTACCATCAGCTGCACTTGCTTTTTTTCCGCTTTACCATACCCCGTCACTGATTGTTTTATTTGGAGGGGAGTATAGTTAGATATACTAACATTTTTTTGCTCTAGTGTCAAGAGAATGACCCCCCTGGCTTGACCGACCTCGATAATAGTTTTCTTGTTTTTAAAAAAGAAGAGTTGCTCCACCGCTGCCTCTTGAGGAAGGTATTTTTCAATAATACTTTGCAGGTCGCCCGCGATTTCGCCCAGGCGCTCTTCTTGGCTGCGATCTTTTTCTGTCGAGATATGGCCAAAGGCAATGGGATGGATGACGCCATGGGTTTCTCCAATAATGGCCCAGCCGACCGTGGCGGTGCCGGGGTCAATGCCAAGAACACGTAGGGCGTTTAGTGCGGTTTTATTTTTTAGTGTAGGCATTATAGATATTCTTTAAGCTAAGTTTAAAAATCCAAAATTTCAAATCGCAATGTCAAATAAAGTCACGATGACTGACCCCCTCAAGCCATTCATTGGACATTTGGATTTTAGATTTGGACATGACAATTTATAATCTTAAGGATTACAAATTGTCATATATTTCTTGCACGTCATCTTGATCGTCCAATGTTTCCAAGAGGCTATCATAGGCTACTTGTTCGTCCGCGGAAAGAGATGCTTTTTGCAAAGGAAGATAGTCAAATCCGGCATCTTCAATTTTCAGGCCAGCTTTTTCTAAATTTTCCTGCACGCTCTTCAGTTCTTCCGGTGCGGTATAGACAGTTAGCGCGTTATCCTCATAAGACATATCTTCCGCCCCGGCATCGATGGCTTTTTCTTCAAGTGTTTCTTGCGTCATGCCGGCCGGTGTGGCGATGCTGAGACTGCCGACTTTTTTGAAATTCCACATCGCGCTGCCCATTTCGCCGAGTTTGTATCCAGCCTTAGTAAAAATGCTTTTAACCTCACCAACGGTGCGATTACGATTATCCGTAGTCGTTTTGATCAGCATCATTACGCCGCCCGGACCCACGCCTTCGTAAATAATTTCCACGATTTCGGCGCCATCTTTGAGCTCGCCGGTGCCTTTCTTAATGGCGCGGTCGATACCGTCCTTGGGCATATTGTCCAAACGCGCGCGGTCAATCGCCAAGCGCAACTGAAAATTCATTTCTGGGTTGCCGCCTCCATCGCGCGCCGTCACCGTAATCATCGTAGCATGTTTCGTAAAAACCTTGCCTCTCTTGGCATCATTTAAGCCTTTTTGGCGCTTAATTCCCGCCCAATGTGAATGTCCTGACATAATTTTGTAAAACATGAGGCATATAGCAAAAGCGAGTGCTTGTCCAAGGGCTATATGGGGGATGTTTGTCGGTTAGATGATTAGTGCTGTGCCCTAAGTTTAGCAGTTTGACCGGATAAGTTCAAGAATTAAACAACTTCCTTGCCGTTATCCCACGCCATTTCAAACAGCGGGCGAATGGATTTGACTAATTCTTCTGATTCAATGACAACAATAAAAGGCTCCTCGGCGAGTGAGGCAAGGGCTAGTTTATTATCATAAATGGTGAAGTCCATGTGAGAATTTTTTAGTTCTGGCAGAATTCGGACGCTGTGGCGAACTTCTAATATTTTCTTTGCAAAGTCTAGTTCAAATGGATTGTCAGAAATGAGATGCTTAAAATCCCCCCGGATTATTTTCTTTTTACCTTTTTCTATCCACTCATATATGATCCCAGGAAAATGCTCATTGATTCTTTGATAAGAAGTAATAAAAAAAGCCTTTTCCGCGAAATTAATTTCATTCCAAATATTTATGACGCCATCCTTGGTGTCGTAATAATGGATTTTGGGTTTTTTCTTTCCTTTATTTCCCAATGTGCGCAGAATTGGCAGCATTTGGGAAAAATTTTGGGTGACTCCTCGCAGTTGGCTTAGAATAAGTGAGGGGTCAGTGGCTTGGTAGGTATTGATTTTGCATCCGGGAACTTCGTTTACGTAGCCCCTTTTAAGAAGTCCTTCTAAAATCACATAGATGATTGAGCGCTTCAGTTTAGTCAGCTTAGCGACTTCTGTGACGATTCCCCGACCCAATTCTAAAAGCGCCAAGTACACTTCGGCTTCTTTCTGAGTAAATCCAGTTTGTTCGAGTAATTTTATTAAGTCTTTATCCATATAAATAGTTTTTTTCCATGCACCTCCCCTCCTTAGTTAAGGAGGGGCTGGGGGAGGATAAAATAGTTTTTCCTTATACCTCCTCTCCTTGGATAAGGAGAGGATTGAGGAGAGGTCGAGCATTTCAGACATTGAGCATCGTTCAACGTAAACACTCTTGAATTTTCAGCACAACCCCTTCTAAATTTTTATTAACTTCATTATTCCAAAATCGGACAACCGCTATATTCAAAGCATTAAAATACCTTGTTCTTTCTATATCATATTCTTTCCGAGTCTCTTCTTTGTGCTGGTGTCCGTCGAGTTCAATTACCAGCTTGCATTGAGGGCAATAAAAATCAGCGATATAATTTCCGATAGAATGCTGTCTTCGGAATTTATGTCCCAATTGTTTGTCTCTCAATCGTGACCACAAAATTATTTCTTGGGGAGTGGATTCCTTGCGGAGTTTTCTGCGGGATTCTAATTTGTTTTGTTTGTTGTGGATGCGCATTTGTTTTAATAGGTTATGATGCTCTAATCCTTTAATTGTGTTGCAGCGCTCGAACCTCACCCCAGCCCTCTCCTTATCCAAGGAGAGGGGGAAATAGGTAGATTATCTTGAGTCGAATGTTTTTATTGAAACTAGTGAACTTGTAGTGATGTTATGTTTTTAGGATAGCTCACATCTATTAGATTGTCAATATTTTTGATAAAAAAATAATAAATTAGCAAATTTAAGCCGAAAATAAGTAAATATTAAAACTAAACTATTGATAAATAAGTATTTTTGTGTCAGTATGACTTGTTGTTTTAATGGAAGGTTGTTTGAAAACATAATAAAAGGAGATGACCATGTTGAAACTGGAAAGATATAGAAAGCATGCGAATGTGCTGCCAATTATGGCAGGGATAATTGTTATTGCAGTCATTTGCAAAAGTTTGTTGTCGGAAGGCGGAGGCGCAGTCCAAGGAGGTTGGGGTGTGTTTGCCCTATTTATTGCCATGTGTTGTTGTTTGGCATGGTTGGATGTCGTATTTTCATCAAAAGAAAATGAGATCGTTTGTGTGAAGGAGAAAGAAATAGAAATTATGAAGTGCATTCACCCAGATGAGTCGGGCAATTTCTGCAGTCAGTGTGGAGTTGCGCTGAGAGAAAAATGTCCGGAGTGCGGGGAGATGGAAAAAATCGGACGCCATGTTTGCGAAAATGTTATTCGAAAAATTCAAGAAGAACATCGCTGTTTTGTTTCTAGCCACGTTCCAGTGAATAATAAATTATTTATTAGTAATATAAGTGCAGTAATAGCCCTGCTATTTACAGCCACGGGTTTTGCATTTGTAATGATGATCACAGCCATTCTTCAGGGATTCGCTGACGACGTTAAGTATCTGGCTATAGGGCTTTTGCTATTTGGCACACTGGGTATTTTACTAAATAGAATTTATGTAAATATGCTCAAAAAAAAGAAAGAGGATATAGAAAATGCTGAGCAAGAATTTTTTCACCTCCATCCGGAGTACGCGGAAATTCTCAAGCGAGCGGAGGAGAAAAAGTGGAATTCTATAAAAAAGTAAGGTTTTGGGGTGGGTTAGGAATGGCTGTTCAACCTATAATTTTTGATCATCTGTCTAGCGCTTGGATTGCAATCGGGTTAATTGTGAGTCTGAGCAGTTTGTTGGGAAGGAAATAGTGAATAGTTTTTGTAAGAAAACCCCAATCCTGAAACAGGATTGGGGTTTTTAAATTTTCTATTTTATCTTCACTTCCGGCAGATTGTCACAGGGTAGTCCGAAGATGAATGACTTGGTTGACTGTTAATTTTAGTTATGCTATAATGTACATATGAGTACAGTAAAAAATAACCAAAAAGGAAGAAAAGGCTTATATAAAGAAAGATTTGTCCAATTAGCTAAATTGGGTATTTTAGTGTTTCATGCGGGTGATTTGGCTAATTTGTGGCAAATAAAAAATCCCAACACTTTGCACACAACACTCAAACGATATGCTCAAGAAGGATTAATCATCAGAATCCAGCGGGGTTTGTATTCTTTGTTGCCAGTGGAAAAAATAGATCCGAGACTGCTGGGATTAAAAGTTTTGCATCGATATGCCTATGTCAGCACAGAGACCATCTTGTCTCAAGAAGGGATAATTTTTCAGCATATTCCACAAATCACACTGGTAAGTTCTGTTTCTCAAAAGTTTGCTATTGGGAACAATCAATATTCTTGTCGCAAACTGGCGGATAGGTTTTTGTTTAATGATGCTGGTATCATAATTAAAGATGGAATGCAAATTGCCACTGTTGAGCGAGCTGTGGCGGATTTGCTTTATTTCAATCCAAAATATTATTTTGACGCAAAAAATTTAATTAATTGGAAAAAAGTGCGTGCTATCCAAAAACAAGCTGGATATCCACAAACTTAAATTTTAAAAAATAAAAATATGATTACTCCCAGAGCGCAAGACGCTAAGCACAAAGCCTGGCTATTTAGGTTGTTAGGTGCGATATTCGACGATGTATATCTGTCCAGCGTTTTATATTTCAAGGGCGGAACCTGCGCGGCTATGCGGGAATTTTTAGATCGATTCTCAGTGGATTTGGATTTTGATTATCTTGGAAATGCAGTGGATATTACTAAAACGCAAGCAGAAATGGAAAAAATTTTTCAGAGATTGGGACTAGAAGTAAGAGACAAGAGTCAAAATGTGCCGCAATATTTTTTGAAATATGAAGCGCCATCTGGTGAGCGAAACACTTTGAAAATCGATATTTCTTTTCCGCAGCCAAAAGCTAATAAATATGAAAGTGTGGAAATGATTGAAATTGATCGCATTATTAATTGTCAGACGATTGAAACGATGTTTGCGAATAAGTTGGTTGCTTTAATTGAGCGTTATGAAAGAAATGGCTCAATTGCTGGGCGTGATTTGTATGATATCCATTATTTTTTCATGCAAGGCTTCCGCTATGACGCCGAAGTTATTCAAGAAAGAAGAAATCAAAAACCCACTGAATTTATGAGGGTTCTAATTGATTTTGTGAAAAAAGAAATCACCCAAACAATTATTGATCAAGACCTCAACACTCTTCTGGGGCCGAAAAAATTTCAGCAAATTAGAAAAATTCTAAAACAAGAAACACTTATTTTTTTGCAAGATGAGCTAAATCGATTGGAAATTAAGCAAGAAAAATAACAAACTTTTTGCTATTTTATCTTCACCTCCGGCAGGTTGTCCCAGAGCAGTTCGAAAATGGATTTTTGGGTACGGTAGATTTCGGCACTTTCAATCAGGACGCCAATGGCGTCTTTGGGGGAGATGATGGCGATTTTTTGGTGGCCATAAATCATAATCTCATTGGAAAAAGGATATTTTTGACTATCAATCACCTTGGAAGAGCGCATTTGCGCTTGGTCCTGGCTGATGAATTCTTTTTCAATCGAGCTGGAAACAGACAGAATGCCTTTATAGTAAATTTTTTTCCGCACTCTTTGTTGGATATAATTTTCTACCCAATCCTTGCCGAGATTAAGAACATCGGCGGAAGCAAAGGCGAGAATTTCCCCGGAATGTTTCAGGGTGTCTGCATAAATATCCAGCAAGCCTTCACGGCCTTCATGGAAGCGGATCTTGGGCCGCACCTTGTCGACATTGCTCATAGAACTCAGGGCGGGCATGATTTGGCTGAGGAGCGCTTCGCGCTTTTGGATAATGAGTTGCAACTCAGCGGGGCTGGCGGCAATGAGCTTTTTGCGCGTCTCCCGGATGGTTTGTTTCAGGAGGCCACTGGCGATCATCTCGTCAAGGAGGTCATAAATAGTAGTGCGTTTGATACCAGCTTGCTTGGCAATCTCTTTGATAGTGGTTTCTCCCAACTCCAAAGCGGCCAAATATATTTTGGCTTGTTTCTCATTGAGTCCGATTTGTTGCAGGGTT
>CAIMIV010000063.1 GCA_903841185.1 uncultured bacterium | reverse complement strand
TTTTGGGAAGCGGGTTATAAGGTAGTCTATTTGCCTCAAGCGCAGATGTATCATTATCACGGTCGAGGATCAGCCGGAAAAAGTATTATTAAGACGTTGTTGTCGAATCGACTAACCTGGATTCATATCGCCAGTGCTATCAAATATTTTCGTAAATATGCCGGACGCGAGCTCCCTAAACATAAATAAACCTGTTGCGTAATAGGTCTAATAAAAAAACAATTATGGAAGAACTAGAATCCCAAATAAAAACAGAGGAGGTAAACACAAGGCTTTTTAGGCGCTATCTGCTTATTTTTGCCGTGCTTTTTTCTCTGGTAGCCAGTTTTTGGATTGGCTATGATCAAGGCAAGGGCAGTGCTAATGGAGAGGCGCAAACATATCCTCTCAATTCCACTACCATTGCCAACAAAACTTTGCAGGGGAAATCCGAGGTTGATTTTGCGCTTTTTTGGAAAGTATGGAGTCTGCTCGAGGAAAAATATGTCAATCATCAAACCCTCAATGCACAAGATTTGGTATATGGCGCCATCAAGGGCATGTTAAAAGCCACCGGCGATCCGTATACGAACTTTTTCGACCCCAAGGAGACTAAAGAATTTTCCCAAGATATCGGGGGCAGTTTTGAGGGCATTGGAGCAGAGCTGGGTATCAAGGATAATATTTTGACGGTAGTTGCGCCACTAGATGAGTCGCCTTCGCAAAAGGCCGGTCTTCTGGCGGGGGATAAGATTCTTAAGATTGATGACAAGTCCACGGCCGATTTGGCTATTGATGCGGCGGTAGATTTGATTCGCGGAAAAAAAGGCACCACTGTTAAATTGACTGTTTTACATAAAGGCGGTCAAGAAACCAGTGAGATCACAATTACTCGCGGACTGATCCAGGTGAAAAGCGTAAAAGTAGAATTCAAAGATAACAATATTGCTTATCTAAAAATTAATCAATTTGGCGAAAAAACCAGCAGTGAATTTGATGCCGCTATGAATCAAATAATTTCCCATGGCTCTAAGGGCATTGTCTTGGACCTGCGGAATAATCCGGGGGGCTACTTGACTTCCGCTGTGGAGATTGCTAGTCGTTTCATTGCTAAAGGCAAATTAGTAGTAACAGAAGAAGACAGTGTCGGTAAAAAAGATAATCTCTATACGTTAGGTGGAGACAAATTGAGCAACATTCCCCTAGTAGTGCTTATTAATGAAGGCAGTGCCAGTGCTTCAGAAATCCTAGCTGGTGCTTTGCGCGATGACAGTCAGATCAAATTGATTGGCAAGAAATCTTTCGGCAAGGGCTCGGTGCAAGAATTTATGGATTTGCCCGGCAAATCTAGCGTGAAAATCACCGTGGCCAAATGGATGACTCCCAATGGCGATTATATTATGGAAAAGGGTATCAACCCAGACATGGACGTGGACTTGTCCTTGGATGATTTCAAGAATGAAAAAGACCCGCAAATGGACAAGGCTATGGAGACTATTAAGGGAATGCTCAAATAAATAGAGCAGGGATTTAATTTGGCTAATATTTTTTCAAAGAGTATGCCTTTAATATTAAATTTCAAAGAGCTAAATAAACATCACGTGGACTTGGCCGGCGGCAAGGGTTCTTCTTTGGGCGAGATGATGACTGCTGGCATTCCGGTGCCACCGGGATTTGTGGTGTTGGCGAGCACTTTTGAAAAATTTTTGGTGGAAACGGATTTGAATGTGGAAGTGGTGGCTATTCTGGAAACGGTGGATCACAACGCCATGCACACCGTGGAGCAGGCTTCGGAAAAAATTCAAGCGTTGATCAAGGCAGCGCCAATGCCCAGTGACATTGCGCAAGACATCCAAGAGAACTTCGCGGAACTAGGTGCGGAATTTGTGGCGGTGCGGTCTAGTGCCACCGCGGAAGATGGCGCCGAAAACGCGTGGGCCGGACAACTGGATTCCTATCTCAACACCACGGAAGATCAGCTGCTGGAAAAAGTGCAACATTGCTGGGCTTCGCTGTTCACGCCGCGCGCTATTTTCTATCGCTTTGAAAAAGGTTTGCACCAGCAAAAAATTTCCGTGGCGGTGGTAGTGCAAAAAATGGTGGAGTCAGAAATTTCCGGCATCGCTTTTTCGGTGCATCCGGTGACGGAAGACTATAACCAGCTCATCATTGAAGCGGGTTTTGGTTTGGGCGAAGCCATCGTTTCCGGCTCCATTACACCCGATTCCTATGTAGTGGAAAAAGAACCCAGAAATATTTTGGATATCAATGTGGCTACCCAAACCCGCGGACTCTATCGGGCGCAAAATGGCGGGAATGAGTGGCGCAATATCCCCGAACCGCAAGCTTCGTCACAAGTGCTGACTCAGGAACAAATTTTGGAGTTGTCGGAAATCATCCTCGGCATTGAAAAACACTATGATTTTCCGTGTGATATTGAATGGGCGTTTGAAAAAGAAAAGTTTTATATCGTGCAGAGTCGGCCAATCACGACATTGCAAAAAAATGACAAAGCTTCTGGCGACAATATTATTGAATTTATCAATAGTCACAAATTCCGCAAACAATTCGTGTATTCATTTATTCCTACAGCTACACAAACATTTCTGCCGGTATCCACCTTTGAAGCGACTAACTATGGCTATGTAGAAAATCCGCTCATGGAAAAGTTGGGTATAGAGAAATTGCCAAGTTTTATTGTGACATTGAAAGATGGCTATGAAGATTGGGAAGATGGCAATATGCAAAAAATCACTAAGAACGAGGATATCGCATTCATAGTTCAGGAGTGTGCGGCGATCATGAAAAAACACGCCCCAGTAGTGGCAGAATTTTTGCAAAAAGACTATGCAAAAGTGGATGATGCGGAACTTGCGGAAATATTGAAAAAATCAAATGCCATCCTCAAAGAAGTCTGCCATCGTCAGATATTTCTGATTCGAGACTTCATTGAAACAAAAAATCCGGCCTACATTCAAACATTGCCGGAACTTAGAATCGAGATAACCGCTTTCGTAGATAAATTCTATGTACTATGCGATCGCATCCTTACATCACTGGCAGACAGATTTGAAGAAATTCCATGGAAAACTTTTTTGTATGCAACTACGGCAGAAATCATAGACTTATTGCAAGGGTCAATGACTGTAGAGGAATTTGCCAAAATATATCAGCGTCACTTGGCATTTGTGTTTGATGGAAAAAATCTTTCTATTATCACGGATAATTCCATCATTTCAACAATCAGTGATACGCTAGAAAAACAACAGCGCGACCGGCAAAATGAAATAGCAGACAAGCAATTGGAAATGATCAAAGGCAATCCGGCTTTTGGTGGTTATGCCAAAGGAGAGGTAGTCAAAATCACAGAAGCACAACAAAGGAATATGGATGCTGTTTTGCAAGATAAGAAAGATTACATCTTGGTGATTTCTATGACCCGTCCGGAATTCATACCCTATCTAAAAAATTGCAAAGCGATTATCACGGACGAAGGCGGTATCACTTGTCACGCCGCCATTGTTTCGCGCGAACTTAAAATTCCTTGTATCATCGGCACAAAAATCGCCACGCAAGTGCTGCAGGACGGGGATTTGGTGGAGGTGGATGCGGATCGGGGAGTGGTGCGGATAATAAAAAAAGCGTAATAAATAACCAGATAGAATAAGCTTATGAACAATTTTGGAGAAACAATGTTGATGCCGCAAAATGTTGATGCTGAAAAAGCAAAAGGGAAAGAAAAAAAGGTGAATCTTAAAGAGATAAAGGTTTTTCGTGTACGCCATGGCAATTCAGAATATAAAGAA
>CAIMIV010000062.1 GCA_903841185.1 uncultured bacterium | reverse complement strand
TTGGAACCGCCGAAGAACATATTGAGCACCAAGGAAGTGATGATAGTGGCAATCACCAGCACCGTGGTGGCCGCCGCCGAAAAAACCCGGATCTTGCGATACACTATTTTAAAGCTGCGATAGGACAACTGACAAGACTCGCCGATTTGACCCGCCTCGGGCGCAAACAGAATGCGGAAAGATTCACCCGAATTTTTGGTCACGATAATCAAAAATTTGGTGACGCTGAGCAGCACCTCGTGAAACAAGATCTTGATGATCAACCATAACAATCCCCAGCTAAGCATGCTTTGCCCGTCAAAGTCCCGCGCCTCCAGCGCCTGCTGCTGCGCCGCCACTTTCAAAACTTCGATTTTAGCCCTAAGTTTCTGATAGAATTTCAGCATGTTATCAACAAAATTTTAATCTTCTTTTTTATACCTAAATTATAGCACAGAAACTAGAAATCTAAAACCTAAAATCTCAATGTCAAAAACACTTTAAAAGATACAAGAAACAAGGTACAAACATCAAACAATGATCAATTTACAATTCGCCATTTTCTTTGGCAGCAAAGAAAGTGGCAAAAAGAAACTGCCGGCGCCGGCTTGTGCTGTCTAAATTCTCAGATTGCTCACTAAAATTCCCAGGACGACAAGCTCCATAGAGGGAAGGAAATTTCTTAACGCTCCCAATCTGGAATTTAGAAACGCACTAACGCCAAGGCGCGGAATTTTTTTTGGGTTTTAAAAACTTACCCCGCACTAGCGGAATACCAAGATACAAATTGAAACTTGAGAGCGTTAAAAAATTACCTACTAGTTTTCCTTTTAGCATTTCCGGGAATTTTAGCGAACGAGTTGAGGATTTGTCTTGGGATGTATCCGCCAGCTGGCGGAGGTAGTTTTCTTTTTTGCCACTTTTCTTTTGGGAAAAGAAAAATGGCGAACTGTAATTTATTTTTAAATTTTGCTCGGACGGCCTTTTTCTTTCCTCCACCTTTCTTTTGGCACACAAAAGAAAGTTAGAACCAAAATCTGACGACCGCATTTTTTTGGTACCAAACTTATTCCATAAAGTTTATTCGCGTCGTCAACAAAAACAATTCCAATGGCAGCAACCGAACTTCACCGCGCGTGTCAAAAATATTTTTTGTAATGACAAATTTCTGCCCGCCAAACTTTAACAAACCCTTGTAATCATCCTTGGCTATTTTATTTTGGAATTTTGATTCAAAGGCCGACTCGCCGCAAATGAAATCCACTTCCTCACTATCCTTGTTAAAATACACCTCTCCGAATACTCGCCTGAGATGCAGAAATGTCAAATTTTCCGCTATGCGACTTTTCAAGATTGGGTCTTCCAGTATCGATTTAATAGCAGGAGTCTTTCCATTCAACCACCAATCAAGTAGAAAAAATAAAAAAGAATCATTGAAATATATTTTTTTGTTTTTGCGAAAATTAATTTTCTTTTGATTATAATCATAGTTATAAATTTGAGAAACCATAAAAGCGTCTTCCAAAAAATTCAAATATTCATACACGGTATTATGCGAACCCAGTCCGGCATCTGAAGCAAAAGAATTATACGAAACGTCACTGGTCAGCGACATTAGGATTCGCGCCAAAATCTGCTTGCTGACATTTTCCCGCTTGCCATTCTTGGCAATTTCAGACACAATCCAGTCGCGATACAAACTCAGATTTTCCAAGCCGATTTCTTTTTTCTTCAGATATTCATTCACAATCCGGGGGATGCCACCGCAAAAAAAATAACTGTCCAGCTCCTTGGCAAGCGGCATTTTGTTTTTTATTCTAGCATAATATTTTTCCAGACCTTCTTTTGCGCTCATCTCAAAGTCAACATCCGCATACTGAATCTTGACAAAATCTTTGAAACTCACCGGGGCAAAATGAAAATCAATCCCGTTCCCCCTGCGCCCAGGCAGATATTCTCCCGTTTTTTTTATCTCAATCGTACTGGAGCCGGTCAGGATATAGGTAATGTTTTTTTTAATTCCCTTGTCAATCAAATATTTAATCCCCAAAATGCTATCTTTGACCGATGTCACTTCATCCAGCATCACAAACACTCTTTTTTTAGACGGAAAATTTTGGAGATAGGTCTCCACCAAATCAACCACATCCGCCTTCGTCTCCAAAAGATCACAATTAAAATACAGAAAATTAGTTCTGTTGGCAGTGCTTATTTTTTGTTTTATCAAAAGTTTGAGATGGGTCGTTTTTCCAATTTGTCTTGGTCCGGTCGCGATATAGACACCATCCCTAAATTTGTAATCCAAAAATTCCCGATTCAAAAAAACATATTTGCTCTCAGACAGATCCCTGAGATGTAAATCATCCTCAATGAACTGCGCCTGCTCAAACCAGGGATTGGAAGAATATACTTTTTCTAATAGATTAGCCATAATTTTACATTAAACCTCTTGCGTAATAAGTTGCGCAACAGGTCTGCTAGTTTGTATTGCTTGTCATTCTCACTGACACTATTAGTATATATTATGTCAATTTTATTGTCAACCACCTATCTAATATTATCTTATATGTCTTTCCGCCTCCAAGATTTTTTCACCAAAATTAACCAGCAATCCACCTGCGTTATTCTTTTTTAATTTTTCCGAAGGCCTAACCTTCTCAAAATTTCAGCATGACATCAACAAAAATTAGATTGCTTTTTTATACCTAAATCATAGCACAAAAGATGCAAATCTAAAATATAAATATCAAAGGTAAAAAACATTTTAAAAGATACAATAATCAAGATACCTGTCTCGACTCGTGGAGGCGACCACTCGCCGATCCGAGGCGGGCAAACATCAAGCAAAATTCAATAATCAATATCCAAAAAAGTTTGAAATTTGTAATTTGAGGCTTAATGGAACTTTTGTAAGGATTTTATCCTCTAAATATCTCTTGAATTACTTTGTATCTACGCTCTTGCGTTAGTCCTCGATGGACTTGCAAGAGCATTTTTGTTTTTCCAAAAAATCCATCTATTGAATTTGTAGT
>CAIMIV010000061.1 GCA_903841185.1 uncultured bacterium | reverse complement strand
GTAGCATAAAGCATATAACATATAACATGCAAACCTCAATCCGCCAGCTGGCGGATAAAATCTCAATGACAAATACATTTTGAAAGATACAATAATCAAGGAACAAACATCAAGCAAAACTCAATAATCAATATCCAAAAAAAGCCTGAAATTTGATTATTGTAATTTGGAATTTGTTTGGTTATTGTATCTTGTACCTTGGTTATTTGCGTCAGATTTTCAATTAATCAATTATCAAAAATACTATGTTAAACAAAAAAAATCTTTGGCTGGCTTTGCTGGCGGTAGTGATTTTGGGAGCTTTTCTCCGTTTCTATAAATTGGGGGAAGTTTCTTTCGTGGCGGATGAATTTTTGGATATAAATGCCAGTTATGGTTATTTTCAGACCGGTACGTGGCATGCTTGGGATTTCAATTTGGGGAAGTTATCCGAGCGGGTGAATGACGCCAGCGATGAGCGAGCTTGGATCTATCGCGTGCAAGTGGCGAGTTTGTTTCATTTTTTCGCGCCCACCGAGGCCGCGGCTCGCGCGGTGAGTGCCGGGTGGGGAGTGCTTTCCATCTTGCTGATGTATGGCGTCGCCACGGACATGACCAAAAAAAGAATGATTGGCCTGCTGAGCGCCGGCTTGTTTGCGGTCAGTGTCTCGGCGCTTGTGATGGATCGGCATCTGCGGATGTATGCTATGTTTTTTCCGGTCTTCCTGGGGCTATCCTGGACTCTATTTCGCTTCTTGGAGGATCGCTATGCCGGGAAGGTCGTCATAATCCAGAAAATCAAAGCAAGGACCGGCTTGCAAATCATGTATGTTTTGCCGGTTATTTTCCTGAGTTGGCTCAGTTTTCAGTTGCATCAGTTGACAGTCAATATCGCTTTGATAGTCTTGGGATATAGTATTGCTTTAGGCGGGTTGCATTGGCAAAAAAATAAACTGAATCGCTATATGGTCTATGCTTTGTTGGCTGTGGCCAGCTTTGTTTTGGCTTATATGGTTGCTCCGGGAAAAGTGGCTCTAGCCATCGGGATGTTGGTCTTTTTTGAAAATCATTGGAGTTATTTGGCGATTATTTTTCAGGATTACAATAACCCCATTCTGGCTATTTTATTTTTGTTGGTAGGAGTAGGGTATTTAGTTAAGCAGGAGAAGCTTGCTAAAGAGGCAATATGGCTAGGCACATCATTTTTTATTCCATTAATCGCGGCGATCTTTTTGTGGCGACGAGTAGTGGGTGCGCAATATATTTTCTTTATTCAGTCCTTCGCCATGATTCTCATTGCCAGCGGTATCTATGGCGTGGCTGCTTTCCTGCAAAAAAACATGCCTCGCCACGGCAAACAGATATTCTGGTCAGCCATTGTCGTGTCAATGTTAGTATTGCCGAATTATGCTTATTTTTTTCAAGAGAATAATACTTATCAACAAACTTCGCGTTCAGAAAATCCCAATTATCGCAATGTGTTCTCGGTTTATTTTAAGAAGAATAAAAAACCGGGAGATGTTTTGGTAACGCGGGATTTCCGCAATTATTATTGGAGTGGGCAAAAAGTGCGGACCTTCGATTTCGGAGGGGAGTTGTCCACCGAAAAATTCAAGCTGGCGGACTTGCAAAAGATTATGGCGGAAAATCCGTCTGGCTGGCTGATCTTTTCCGACAATGACAAAGACTTCATCGCCGAGGACGCGCAAAAATACGCAGAAACCAATCTGGAAAAAATCAATACTATTGCTGTGCGCGGCGGCATCAGTGTTTATCGGTGGGGGAAGTAAAGAAGTAAGAAAATATAAAGCGGAATAAGTTTGTTCCGCTTTTTTCATTCTTTCTTTTGGCAGGCACTAAATAATTTTAAAGGCTAAATTTTAAATTTGAATTGAATTTTCAATGATTTAATTTACAATTTTTAAAGCTCCCGCACTAGTGGAATATCAAGATACAAATTGAAACTTGTGCGCGTTAAAAAATTTCCTACCAACAATCCTTTTAGCATTTATGGGAATTTTAGCAAACAAGTTGATAATTTGTCTTGATGTGCAACCGTGCGGCCTTTTTCTTTTTAGCCACTTTTCTTTTGGGAAAAGAAAAATGGCGAACCGTAAATTTCAAATTGGTTATTGAAATTTTTTTTGTTACCTTTTGCCTCCTGGTTCGTTATAACTATATTAATTCGCTATAATTATATTAAAATATGGTATAATAAAGATGTAAATAATTTCAATAAATAACAAATACTAAGAGTATACAAAGTGTTACCTTTTAGGCTTTGAGTCGTTATAGGATATATAAGAGTTATCGGTCTAAGGTATAAATAAGTTTAATAAATTAATTTAAAGTAATTATGAAAAAAGTATTAGCAATGAG
>CAIMIV010000060.1 GCA_903841185.1 uncultured bacterium | reverse complement strand
CGCAATAAAATTTTAATAACATTTGTAGCTGCTTTTATCTTAATGTTATTATTGATGGTTTTTGCTTTTTTTGCAGATAAGTTTTTAACATACATAACAAAGGGATTATAATAAAAAATAATTAAAACAAAAACATGACAAACAACAAGAAAGTATCGGTAATAATGGGTTATGTCTGTCTGGCAGCGCTGGCGGGTCGGATGGTTTTGGCCGAGGACAAATATGCCGGCAATGAGGCCAAGACTGAAGGGGAAAATGTGCAATGGGAGAAAAATGTGGAAGCGTGGTCAGATAAGGTTAAGACGTGGGGTGAAAAAAGAGAGGCGAGTCATGATAAGAATTTGGACTTAGATGGTCGCAAATATTGCTCGGAAAAAGGCTGTTGGGGGGAGGACATGTTTGAATTGTCATTTACTGGAAAAAATTCAAAGGAACACTGGAATCTTCGCAATAGGTGGGGTGACGGTGACATGACAGACAAGCAAGGCAATGCTTGGGAGAATAGAAATAGTGGACAAGTGTTGACCTATACGGGAGCAACTGGTGAATTTTGGGAAAGCACTAATACTGGGCAGTCCATAGAATACAAAAATGTTCAGGGTGATCATTGGGAAACTGGCAATACTGGACAAACGATTACCTATGAAGGATCTAATGGAGAAGGATGGGAGAGTAATAATGATGGCCAGACAGTAGACTATACTAACGCTAAAGGCGATCATTGGTCAAGTGGAAATAGCGGAGGCATTGATTATCAAGGAGCGGATGGAAAAACATGGAACAGTGATGATGGAGAAGATGACAGTGATAACTAATTAAATTAATAAAAAAAATAATCCAAATGGAGAAAAAAAATATTATTTTGGCAGCCAGTATTGTATTTGTGTTACTTCTAACGGCGTCTGTTTTCGCTGTCCTCTATGTGGGAAAAAATAAAACCAACAGTGGCAGTGACGGAGGATCCATCTTGTCAGCCATCTTGCCTGCTCAGACGCCCGCGCCAACAGCCGTCCAAGAAAATGGTTGCCAGGCGCCCTATGACGGCGTGCTAGCTAAAAACATTTTTGATTTTTCGGAATGCACCCAGAGCGCCATCCGGACAGGAAACTTTGATGAAGCCACTATCAAGCAAAAAGAAAATAATTTGATCATCATTTTTGATTCCTCCGGCAGTATGGCGCAAAAAATCGGTGGCCGAGCTAAGATCGACATTGCCAAGGAGGCGGTGAAAAAATATATTGATAAGTTGAATGGTGATGAATCCTTGAATTTGGGCATGCTGGTATATGGCCACAAGGGCAGCAATAGCCCCAGTCAAAAAGCGCTATCTTGCGCCGGGATTGATGAGATCTATTATCTGAACAAAGTACATGCAGAGGTGGCTAAAGCAAAGATTGATGGCTTCAGTGCGACGGGGTGGACGCCGATTGCCAAGTCCTTGGAGTTGGCTGGAGAAAAATTGAAAGCAAAGCCGGTGGATGGCAAAAATATGATTTTGTTGGTTTCGGATGGCACGGAAACTTGCGATGGCAACCCGGTGGAAATGGTGAAAAAATTGCACAGTTCCGGCTTGAACGTGACGGCCAATGTCATCGGGTTTGATGTGGCGGGAGCAGAGGAACAAGCGCTCAAAAACATTGCGGCTGCCGGCGGGGGCGATTATTTTTCAGTGAAGAATGCCCAAGAGTTTGACCTGGCTTTTCAAAAACATGATAATACGCTTAAAAAAGCTAATTACAAAATTGGCAGAACCGTGGAACAGATTTATGATATCAGCAATGTGATGAATCAGTATGGTCAATGCACGAGCATGCTAAAGCGAGAAGAGGCGGCGATGATGCTGGATATCCACGCCAGCAAGCTGGCCGGTGAAAGTTGCGAAGCCTATGCGGACCAAGAATATTGGAAAAGGGATGCTGAAATCACAAAAAAACTGGAAGACAATTTTTCCCAGGACAAGCAAAAATTTGACGCGCTGAAGGGGAGTTAAAAAAATATTATTTAAATACTATGCAAATAATTTCAAAAAAATTTAGGCTGGGGAGCGTGGTTGTCCTAGTGGGATGCGTGATTGGTTTTAGTCCGGCGTTGGCTAAGGAGGCTCTGACTATGGAGGAACTGAAAAGTGCCTTCCGTTCTTTAGTGGAGGTAGCTGTGCCAGGCATAGTTGTCCCGACGGTGGTGAACTTGCCCATTGCTTTGCAAGAGGGGGCTATGGTGAACGTCATGGTGGTGGAGCAAGTCTCTCAAAAAACCCAACCGGCATTGCTCTTGAGTGAAAAAGGAAGCCGATTGACAGCAACGGACTCGACAACTGCTAGTGGCGCCAGTTTTTTGGTGGATGGCAAACTGGATAATTTTCAAGAATATCCGGTCAATAGCAGTGGGGATGAGCAACACGTAACGATTACTATTGCGTCAGATAAGGTCATCACTACTTCCGCTTTGAATCTCTATTTGGATCAATTTGTGGCTCTGCCTAAGACCATTGAAATCGTGGCGAGAATAAACGGTGTGGAAAAAACCGTTTTGGCCAAAGAAAATGTTTCTCGATCGACTATTAATTTCCCCAAAACCAGCGCGCAAGAATTTGCTGTTACTCTCGGCTATGTGCAACCCTTGCGCATCAGGGAGATGTCGTTTAGCCAAGACAACCTCGCTAGCACAAAAGAAAATAGTTTGCGTTTTCTAGCTTTGCCGGATAAAAAATATAGCGTATATTTCAATGCCGATCGCTATGTGGCGGCCTACACGGGAGAGATGCCTAATTTGAGTGAGAACAAAGATGTGCTATTTCTCAAAAAAGTCATCGCCGGCAACAATCCTGTCTATCAAAAATCGGACGTGGATAAAGACGGGGTGCCGGACGAAATAGACAATTGCGTGCAAATAGCCAACGCTAATCAAGAGGATCTCAATCACAATGGGCGCGGGGATGCTTGTGATGATTTTGATCGTGATGGAATCATCAATGCCAAAGATAATTGCCGGGACGTGCCTAATCGAGATCAAAAAGACACTGATTTGGATGGCATCGGTGACGTTTGTGATGCGACTGAAAATCGCCCCTTGCAAAATCAACCATGGCTTCCTATGGCCTTGATTCTGGCTGTGGCGGGCGTGGTGGGCTTGCTTTTTGCGAAAGCTATAAAGGCAAAAGAATAGCTGGAAAATATAAATGGCTAAAGTTTCGAGTGCAAATAATTGCCAGATGGGAAGATATGTGCTAAAAGATATTATAGCGTAATGCTTGAAATGGCTCTTTTTATCGCTTAGGCAAGTATGGGAAATGTGCGGGTATATTTAGCGGGTTGCGCAGTTTATCCAATGATAGACAGGGCAACTCATCTTATTTCAGAACAAAAATGAGGAGGTAGAAGTATGGCACCAAATATTGATTTGCATGTGCATTCGACATTTTCGGATGGAAATTTTTCTCCAACGGAGCTGGTGGTGAAATATGCAGGAATAGGTGTAAGGACATTGGCGATTACTGATCATGACACCATTGCGCAGTTGCCGGAAGCATTTGCCGCCGGCAAACAACATGGAATGCGCATTATTAGTGGAGCCGAATTATCCGCCGTGCATGAAGACTTGGATTTGCATATGCTCATCCTTGATTTTGATCCGGGAAACGTTGCGCTGGGTGAGCGGTTGGCTTATTTCGGCGGTTCTCGTGAAAACAGATCAAATGAGATAATGGAGAGGATACAGCAGTTGGGGATAATGATATCTCATGATGAAGTACGAAGGGCGGCCAAGGGAATAGTGGGCAAACCGCATATTGCTCTAGCGGCTCTGGCTGAAAAAGACAACCAGAAGCGATTTGCTACAGATGGTGTGCATCACGTAGATAGTTTTATAAAAAGCTATTTGGCAAAAGGCAAACCGGCCTATGTTGCCAGAGAAAAAATTTCAGCTGAAGAGGCCATTGATCTGGCTCATCAAGCCGGTGGAAAAGCCTTTTGGGCCCATCCTAAGCTTAGCTTGGGCAGGGAATTCAAAAGTCATCTGCATAGGCGGGTGGATCAACTATATGTTTTGGGTTTGGATGGCTTGGAGGTGTTCCATTCTGAACACCGGCAAAAGTGGGTCTGTGAGGCTTTGCGCGAGGTGGTTAGGGATTATAACCTACTTGAGTCAGCCGGGTCGGATTATCACGGTCCTCAAGTGAATCCGTATTTGAATCCGGGAGAATGGAAAAGTTTTGGATTACATCCGGATTTCTCCTGGCTGGAAAAATAAGTGGTAGCATATAGATAAGGGCAATGTGCAAAGCATTTTGCCCTTATTATTATAAACGGAAATGTTTTTTTAGAGTATTAGATTATTACGTGAAGATTGACGGAACAAGAAGGCTTTTTTATTTGTCCAAATTATGCTATACTGGTTGGACGAACATTAGTTGAAGCGAGGATGCAAGCAATTGGCCGGAAGATACGTAATAACTAATAGGTATGTGAATAGTCAAAAAATTTTCTGCCTAGGGGTGAAAAAAATTAAGTAGATTAAAACGTATGAATATGAAAGAACATAGCTCAAAAATATTTGTGTTCGTGGTTAATGCATTGATTGTGACCCTGATCGTCTTTGGCATCCGGGAAGCTAGTCGGAATAATTTTTCCGCAGAGAGTACAACCACGGAAACCACTACTCCCGTGGCAAGTGACGTGGCGCAATTGCAAGCGAATATTGCAACCGACCGGGAAAACAAATTGCGTGGCTTGAACAACACGCCGAGAACAGTGGTACAAAATACGCAAACCACCACTACGAGTACTCAATCGCAAATCGCGACTCCAGCAGCTGCTCCCAAGGCCCCGGCCAGAAAAACCAAAACATCGTAATCGTTTAGTTTGGAAAAATGGAAATTAAAAACAGAAAATACTTTTTAGTGACATTATTTATAACGGTTATTTTTACTGCCTTGATTGGAGGGGTTTTTGTTTGGGCGGATGATAATGAATATGAGGGTGGCTATTATCAGAGTGTTTCGCCTGTGACAGTGACGCCTCCTGTCACCGCTGTGGCCACGCAACAAACACCCGCTGCCTCAGTGAAAACCATCACCACTACCTTGCAAGACAGTGATGGGGACGGAATTTTGGACAAAGATGATCCGCATCCCACTATTCCGGAAATTTATATCGTGACGGACAATAATCACAACGGGATTGTGGATAAATTCGAAAAATAGTTTTATGGACCAACATATTTTTGAAAAAGAATGGCACGCTTTGGGGACGGATATTTATGTGCAAATTGTGGGCACGGCCGCGCAAGCGACGGAAATAGAAAGCACTTTTTTGGAGGTGCAAAAATTATATGCCGCACAAGAACATATTTTTAGCCGTTTTGATTCGGCCAGCGCATTGTCTTTTTTGAATGCGCATTTGGGAGAATTCTGCGAAGCTTCTCCGGACATGCTGGCAGTGGCGCAAAGATCTATCCAATATTTCCAGGAGAGTGCGGGACTATTTGATCCGCGCATTTTGGAAACATTAGAAAAAATCGGTTATGTCAAAAGTTTTACGGAGAATAGTTTTACCACTGAGTCAGTGTCTGCGGTTGAAGAAATGTCAGAACGGGACTTGGCGCAAGATGTAGTCATTCAGGGAAGGCAGTTGAAATTTTTGCGCCGCCTGGATTTTTCCGGCATTGCCAAGGGCTATATTACCGACAAAGTGGCAGATTTCTTGCGGGAAAAAGGGTATCAGAATTTTCTCGTGGATTCGGGTGGGGATATGTTTGCGGCCGGCAGAGACAGTGTCGGTGACCAATGGGGGATTGCTCTAGAAGAATCTACGGATGAAAATGCCATTCTCTTGACACTCTCTGGGGAAGCGGTGGCTACGAGTGGCAATGTGCGTCGGCAGTGGCAGCGAGAGGGAAAAAAATTACATCATCTGGTGAATCCGCTCAATGTCACTGAATTTTCTTTTGCTTTGCAGTCGGTGACTGTGGTAGAATCAACAGTAGAAAGGGCAGACGTGATGGCGAAAGTGCTCTTTCTTTCGGGATTGGAAAAAGGATTGGCCATCGCAGAAAAGAAAGAAATGAAAGCCATTTTTCTGCAAGCTAATGGGGAAATGATTAAGTCTAAGCGCTGCTTAAATATATGAGGAATAAATTTATTTTAATGAGTTTTGTGATGACTGCTTTTTTTTGGGCGAGTCACAATGCTTGGGCGCAAAATGAAAACACAGTAGATTATGGCAATAATGTGATTGTGGATAGTGACTTGGATGGACTGACAGACGCGGGGGAAAAACAAATCTACAAAACTGATCCGCAAAACCAGGATTCGGATGGGGATGGTTTTCTGGACGGCACAGAAGTGGTTAAAAACACCAATCCGCTAGATGCAACTTCTCCGGTGGCCACGCGAGTCATCAGTACGCAGGAAAAGGTGGTGACGAGTGACGTGCCTTGGGCATGGTATGCTTCCCGAGCGTCAGCCTTGATGGCCTATTTTTTGCTGTGGTGGGTGATGTTTCTGGGTCTGGCGATTCGCACGCCGATTTTGAATAAATTTTTGAAGCCCATTTTTTCTTTGGAGGTGCACCGGTGGCTGTCGGTGCAGGCGTTGTTTTTTGCTTTTTTTCATTCTGGCGTGTTGCTGTGGGACAAGTATCTGCAGTTTCAGATCTTGGATTTGCTCATTCCTTTCCATAGTCAAACCTATACGAACGAAGTGACCTTGGGAATCCTCGGGGCCTATCTGATGATTTTGCTCATCATCACTTCCTATTTTAGAAAGTTGATGTCTTTCAAATTGTGGCGGGCGGTGCATTTTTTGAATATCATTTTGTTTATTATCGTGACGATTCATGCTTTGGCTATCGGCACGGATCTCAAGAGCGGGCTCCTCTTGCGCGATATTTTCCTTGGTGCCAATATCTGGTTGGCTTTCATCATGGTGGTGAATTTGTCGGTGCGACTTAAAAACACTTTTTTTACTCAAAAAACTTAGTAATTACCCTTCCCAAAAGAAAAGTGGCTAAAAAGAAAAAGGCCGCACGGCTACATACCAAGACAAATTCTCCCATCTCGTTCGAGGCGAACTCGTCGAGGCGGACAACTTGTTCGCTAAAATTCCCGAAAATGCTAAAAGGAAATCTAGTAGGAAATTTCTTAACGCGCACAAGTTTCAATTTGTAGCTTGGTATTTCGCTAGTGCGGGATATTTTAAAATTTAGGCGTGAGAGGAAAATAATTCCGCGCCTTGGCGTTAGTGCGTTTCTAAATTCCAGATTGTGAGTGTTAAAAAATTTCCTTCCCTCTTTGGAGCTTGTCGTCTTGGGAATTTTAGCGAATAATCTGAGAATTTAGACAGCACAAGCCGGCGCCGGCAGTTTCTTTTCGTCCACTTTCTTTGCTGTCAAAGAAAATGGACACTTTGTTTTTTCTGCTAAAAAAATTAGCATTGCACTTTGTTGTCACGGAAAGTGGCGAACTATATAAAAGTACTTGACTTTTAAAGGGTTTTAGCATAAGATTTACAATCAATCATCACGGGTACCATAGAGTGGATATTTTTTTGAAATGTGCATTTTGTGGTAAAGCGGGATATCCCTGCTTTATCCTGCCGGACACGTCTGGCGGGATAGCTTACGAGCTATTAAAAAATGTTCTTTAACTAAAGAGGTGAACCATGGATTTAGATGAGCTATTAAAAGAGTCGGGGCTTTTTTCTTTGAATTTTTCAAATTCCACAATTGGTTTCAAAGCTGAAATAGATGAGGCGTATCCCTTTTATCTTCCAAATTTTTTCTTGAGAAATTTCAGAAGTAGCAATAAAGAGCAACAGGAAGATTTTGAAGAGAATCTCAGAATATTTTTTACTGAATATCTGATAGCATGGAATAGCTACATTAAGACTAAAAAGAATGGTATAGAAAATGAATTTAGTTTTCTGCGGAGATTGAGTATGCTATCGTGCGATATTTTAAAGAACAAAATTTTTAATGAGGTTGTTCTGGTAAAAAAGAGGAAGACATTCGAGGTACTTGCTAATAGCTCAGTCTTCAATATCTGGAAGATTGGAAGCTGTCTGGGGATTGGTCTGAAAGGCGAACATCATGGCGGGAGTGCTGCCATAGAGATGCTAAGAGCTGATAGTATTTACAGTTCTTGCCCCCAGATTTTTTTGAAATCAATCTCATCCTGGATGTCTCTCTCGAATAGATTTGAGAACGGCGGTAACGTGGTTGATTTTTCTTTGGTGAATCAATTGAATACTTTTTTCCCGGAGATTCATTGGAACTGCAAGGAGGCAGATGCTATTGATAATATTATTAAAGCATACAAAATCAGCGGACGGGAGGAATTTTGTATTGGTGATTATTGCGGAGTGAAGATTTATGCTCGAATAACTCATGGAGAAACACTCGACAAAAGCGACATCAGAAGCGCTGATTATTATGCTAATGATGTCAGGATTTGGAGAGAAGGGAATGTGCAAAAGTTGTCACAGTTTCAGTATGGCTTCAAGGATGTTTCGGAATTAGCATTGGTTTTGTCTGTGAAGAGTTCATTGTCTTCATTAGGCACCTCTGGTCCTGTTGATGAAAAATTCGATAATCATCAAGAGCAATCAGATATGCGCAAAGTGGCTGCCATGGTAAACGTTCAATTGCGTTGCATGGCAATGCGCTCATCTATGAATTCACAACAACATAAGTAGGTTTCAGAAAAAACCATCGAAAGCGGAACAGCGCTTTCGATGGTTTTTATATTTTTCAAGACAAATATTTTTATTATTGGCTTATTGAAAATTCAATGTAAATTGTAAATTGAAAATTATTTTGATGAATAGTTCGCTATATTTTTTTAACTAGATAGGTATCACGCAACGTGTAGCCATTTTTGCGATAATAGTGGCGCACGCCCACGCCGGAGATGACAGCGATTTTTTGCAAACCAAATTCTTCTTTGGCGATGCGTTCCGCTTCCAGGAGGAGTTTTTTTCCCAGGCCGATGTGTTGGGGGGAGTTTTTGTCTTGGGTGTCGATAGCGGCCAGCTTGCCGTAGGTATGCACCTCGCGAACAAGGGCGGCATTGCGCAGCGTCGGAATAAAATGGTCGGCGTTATGATTGCTCGGGATGCGCAGGCGCAGCAGGGCAAAAAGTTTCTTTTTATCAGCGGACACATATTGCAGAAAAATCTCCGTTCCATCGGAAGCGGCATAGTCAATGCGATCCAGGATAATTTCCTCCCCGATGGTGTAGTCGGATTTCACTTCGCGGCAACGAATGCAAGGGCAATGGGAGCGCTCAGCAATCAGTTGGCGCAAATTGGAAACGACCGGTCCGGCCTCAATGGAAGAGGTGGGTACGTCGCGCACCAGGCGAGCAATGCGCACATAGGGCGGGATAAGATTATTTTTAACGCGCAGAATAAAAGTTTCAAATTCCTGGTCGCCCAAGGGAGCATAATTTCCTTTCTTCCACATGGCATGCAGTTTGGTGTTCTTGGTGACCACGGTGGGATAGATTTTCAGCATATCTGGCTGGAAGTTGGCGTTAGAAAAAAGTTCGGCAAACATCTGATAGTCCCGCTTGGAATCAGATCCCGGGAGTCCCGGCATCATATGGTAGTTGATTTTGAAGCCGGCGTCTTTCAATAGTTGGGTGGCTTCGATTGTTTTTTGAATAGTATGGCCACGCTTGTTTAGTTTCAAGACGTCATCAAATATGGATTGCACCCCCAATTCCACGCGGGTGCACCCGAGGTTTCTGAAATTCACAATCTCTTGGGCATCGATATAATCCGGGCGGGTTTCCAAAGTGAGTCCGATGATCCGACAAGCGGCAGTTTCATTTTTCTTCTGTTCTTTTTTTAGCGCATCCAATGTTACATGCTTTATGCTAT
>CAIMIV010000059.1 GCA_903841185.1 uncultured bacterium | reverse complement strand
TTTCATTTTTCCATAGGAGCCAATCCCATTCACTTCAAAAGTCACTTCTTTATAGCCGCCGCCACTAGTGACATTGGAATTGAGGAGAGAAATTCTCCAGCCGTTTTTTTCCGCAAAACGAGAGTACATGCGGAAAAGTTCTACGGCAAAAAGAGCGGATTCGTCTCCGCCGGCGCCGGCGCGAATTTCCACAATACTGTTTTTTTGATCATTGGGATCTTTCGGAATCAGCATCAATTCCAATTCTTTTTCCAGTTTTTCCTTGGTTTGGGATAAGGTAATATTTTCTTCCATGGCCATTTGCCGGATTTCGGCGTCACTGTCAGTGTTGGCAATGCCGGCGTTTTCTTGCATTTGCAGCGTGACTTTTTCCAGTTCTTCGATCAGGCGGATGGTTTCAGACAATTCCGCTTGGCGTTTGCCGAGAGCTGCCATTTTGGCTAAATCAGAAAAAACCTCAGGGGAATTGAGTTGCAGGCTAATAGCCGCATTTTCTTTTTTAATTTCTTCAATAATTGATTGCATAAGGATAGTATTTTTTTTACGAGGATTTTACTTGAAAACTATAATGCATTATACTTCAATCAAATCGATAAGTCAAAGAAACAGCAATAGTTATGCGGATAGCAAAGATGCCAAAAGCAGCTCTGGAAAACCCTCTTGTCATTTTGGAGGGGGTGGCAGTTCGAGATGTTTTGAAAAAACACTGGGTGGCGGGTCACGAAAATCTGGTCAACCCGGAGCAATTTGTGGCGGATTTTTTTGGCTATCTCTTGACGGCGGGTCGGGACTTGGATAAACGAGCCATTAATCACTATTACAAAAAAAAGCTGAAGGAGGGTTGGAAAGATGGCTTGAGCTCCGGAAAGCCCAAGGATATGTTTTTGGAAATCATGGAGAATCAGTTGATTGGGGCGGAAGTGGTTTTGGATTTTGGGTGCGGTAAGTTGGCATTGCTAAAAGAGTTGGCACAGAGCAATCCCCATCTTGAAAAATTGATTGGAGTTGATCTCAAGAGCCATCCAGTTTTGGAAGGCTTGGACAGGCGTCTGGAATTTCAACGAGATTTGCAGGGAGTCCAAAAAGATTCCGTTGATTTGGCGATAATAAAGTTAGTATTGCATCATCTGGAAAGTGTGGATGAAATCGAGGAAATCCTCAAGGATATTAAAAAGGTTTTGCGTCCCGGCGGAAGGCTGATTATTTTCGAGGAATCTTTTCCGCTGGCATCTTGTGAGATAGTCGAAATTAAAAAATATTTAGCTGAATTTAATCTGGAATTGTCGGAAGCGACGGTGGATTTTTTGCATTTGTCGGAGGCAGACAAAATCAATTTTTTGTTTTTGAATGATTGGCTGATGAACGTGCAAAACAGCTATATGCCGTGGACAGGGTTGTATCAGTCCATAGAAGACTGGAAATTCTTAGGAGAGGAACTGGGTTTCACGGAAAAAGAAGTGCATTTCCTGGGCGCCATCGCACATCGCAAAAGAAAGCAAGGCATGACGGCTTATCTGGTGTGGGAGAAATAAAAAAATTCCCCTTGCGAGGAATTTTTTTGTTTTATCGAAGATTATTTCTTGCCTTTGGCTTCTTTCTTTTCTTTTAAGGATGCTTTTTTCTCAGTCTTGCTGCGCACGGTGCTTTTGTCTTTGGCCTTTTCGGTCAATTTCTTGAAGCGGTCAACGCGGCCAGTCGTATCCAGAGATTTCTTTTTGCCGGTGTAGAAAGGATGACAAGCGGAACAAATTTCCACTTTCATTTCTTTCACAACTGATCCGGCTTCAATAATGTTGCCACAAGCACAGATAATTTTGGCATCGTTGTGGTATTCTGGGTGTATTTTCTTTTTCATGATTTCTCTACGAATTACGAATTAGTACAAATATACAAATTACGAATCCTATGTTTATTAAGGTTTTCTTACCTAGATAATCTAGCACGCTTGAGGGGAATTGACAAGGGGCGGGCGGGCTGATATACTGCCTAGGTAGAAATCACATACTTTTTGGGTCTATTCCTGCCCATTTGCCTCTAGCCAGCCGGCGGAGGTAGATCGGGATTAAAAGACCATGAGTTCCGTAAAATCCGCCTTGGCGGCTAACGGAGTAAACAAAAAGTAGCGGTTCTTTCTCCACTGGAGAGGGATATAATAAATTAAGGAATAGCCAAACTGGAAAACTCCCATAGAGGAGCATTTAAGTAGGGCTATAAAAAAAATGACAGAAGAAAAAAAAGTTGCTTCCGTTGAGGAAGGCGTGGCTGAGGCTGCCACGGAAAAAATCGCGGCCAAAAGAATCGATGAAGACTACTTTGTCGATTTTGATTTTGCCGGACTAAAAATCGATATGAACACCATGTTGAAAGCAGGGGTGCATTTTGGTCATCAGAAATCCAGAAAAAATCCGAAGATGGATGAATATATCTTTGGCACTCGAAATGGAGTGAACATCATGGATTTGCAAAAAACAGTTGCTCATCTGGAAGAAGCCACTCAATTTATTGAAAAGATTGTTTCAGAAGGACAAGATATCCTTTTCGTGGGAACAAAGAAACAAGTGAAGCGTTTGATTGAATCTGCCGCGAAAAAATGTAATTCTTCTTATGTAATCGATAGATGGCTGGGAGGAACTTTTACCAATTTTCAAAACATCTCCGGCCGAACCAGATTTTTGCGGGATGGTGAGGAGAAGATGAAAAGAGGGGAATATGACAAATATACCAAATTTGAACAAATGAAAATTGCGGAAGAATTGGAACGTTTGGAAAGAAGAATGGGTGGCATCAAACATATGATGCGAATGCCGGGTGCTATTTTTGTCACTGGTGTGAATGAAGATGATTTGGCAATCAAGGAAGCGATTAAGAAAAACATTCCGATTATCGCTCTAGTGGACACTAATGTGAATCCAAGCAATATCGATTATCCAATCCCAGCTAACGAGGATGCGATTTCTTCTTTGCGTTTGATGATTGGTTATGTGGTGAAGGCAGTCCTAGCTGGAAAAGAAAAAGCTAAGACTTCACAAACAGCCAAAATGGCGGCTGTGGCCACTCCAACAAAACCTGTTGCTACTAAATAACATTATTTAAAAATCACCTGCGGGTGGGACAAAAATAACATGAGCACAATAGAACAAATAAAAAGCTTACGAGAAAGAACAGGCGCCGGAATCGTAGAGGTCAAAAAAGCCTTGGACGAGGCTAAGGGCGATGACGCTCTGGCCATTGAAATTTTGCGAAAAAGAGGCCAAGAAAAAGCGATGAAAAAAACAGATCGCATTGCCGGCGAAGGCGTGGTAGTGGCCTATATCCACTCAAATGGTCGAGTAGGAGCCATGGTCAAGTTGTTGTGCGAAACTGATTTTGTAGGCCGAAACGAAGATTTCAAGACCTTGGCGCAGGATATTGCGATGCATATCACCGCGGCTAATCCGAAATATCTCAAACCGGAAGAAGTGGATGCTACAGTTGTGGCTAAGGAGAGAGAGATTTGGACCGCCCAACTAGCCGAGGAGAAAAAACCCCAGGAAATCATGGACAAGATTTTGGAAGGCAAGGAAAAGAAATTCAGAGAAGAGAATGCCTTATTAACTCAACCATTCATTAAGAATCCGGAGCAAACCATTGGAGAGTTGCTGACAGAAAATATAAGTAAAATAGGTGAAAATATTCAAATTGGTGCTTTTTCCCGATTGGAATTATAAAATGCGAATAGTTGCAAGTGTATGAATAGTTTATTCGCCTGCCTGCCGGCAGGCAGGAATACATTTGTTTCTAAATTCGCGATAATTTGCAAATGAAAGTTTTAGTGAATGTTTATGCTTGGGATAACCCAAAATTGTACCAGAGTGATTTTGCTTTGGTTGAAGGTGATCAAGTTATCGTGGCCGCTGAATATTCTAATGAAATCGGCATCGTAGAAAGTATTGTGGAGAATACTAATGAAGATCCTAAGGAAAAAATATTACGCGTGGCTACTCCCCGAGACCGAGAAGTTTTTCTGCAATGCGAAGCACAAAAAGCCCAATGTCTAGAAGTTTGCCATCGAGGGATCAAGGAATCGAAACTGGAAATGAAATTGATTGATGCTCGGGTTAGCCTGGATGGCAAGCAAATCATTTTTGCTTTTACCGCTGATGGTCGCATTGACTTTCGCGAATTGGTGCGGAGCTTGTCGAAAGAGTTGAAAAAATCTATTCGGATGCAGCAAATCGGCTCGCGGGATGAAGCTCGGAAGCTGGGTGGTTATGGGATTTGCGGTCGGGAGTTGTGTTGCGTTCGCAATAACGGCAACATGCAAAGCATTACCACTGACATGGCTCGGGTGCAGCAAATTGCGCATCGCGGATCAGACCGGATGTCCGGTCTTTGCGGCCGATTGATGTGTTGTCTGGCCTATGAGGCTCAGCAATACAAGGAAATGCTTGTGGGGATGCCGGAATTGCATAGTAACATCACTACGAAAGAGGGCCGAGGCTTTGTCATCGAAGTCAACGCCATTACGCAGGAAATAAAAGTGAAATTGGAAAACGGTAAATATTTAGCATTAAAAAAGGAAGATATTAGACCTATTGCCTAATAAATTACGTAACGAAATTTTCAGATTTTGAGGGATAATTTTTCAAATAATTTTTGCGGTTTAGCTGTCGCTAAGCCAAGAAAATTTTTGGAGAATTTGACCAAAATATGGAAATTGCAGTAGGGAGTTATTAAGTAATAGGTCTATCGAATAAATTTATGTTGTATTCTACTATCCCTCCCATTCTAATCATCCTTAGCCTAGCGGGCATCATTATTTTCTTTATGAAAAAAGCGCCGCAAATTGCGCGATTGAATGATGAAGATGCTTTGGAAAAAGAAAGTCGAGCTAGAAGGGCGACGGTGGGTTTTTGGGGAAAAATAGCTCGGGGAATAGGCAACATCAATTGGGGTGGGGCAAAAAATGTGCTGTTGGTTTTTTCGGAAAAACTGACGCGCCGAGCTCGAATAATGTTTTTGCGCTTGGAAAGTCAATCTAAAAATTTGAATGATTCTATCCGCACCAAGCGGGATGGACATAGGCACAAAGCAGCGAAGATGAAGGCAATGAATATGGAAAGTCAGGAGGAGGAGGCGATCCGGGAAAAATTGGATCACTATGAATCGCAGAAGAAAAAATCATATTTAACCGGCGTGAAGAATGTGTTGCAAAAAGAGAAAGTGGTGGCGAAGAAGGCCAATGTGACAGATGAAAAGGTTATCAAGCCTATGGTGAGTGATCGCGTGGTGACTCCGAGTGGTCGCGCGGAAATGAAAGATCGTTTGGAAGGACTGTTGATTGAGCGCATTGCCGCCAATCCCAAGGACGTGGAGGCCTACGAAAGACTAGGGGAATATTATATGGAGATTGATAGTTTGAATGATGCTAAGGAATGTTTCAAACAAGTGTTGAAGCTAGACCCGAAAAACAGGAATGTGAAATATCGGATGCGGGTACTGGAAACAATGCTGCGCAGAACGTAGGCAATGGATTTTATAGCCATTCCTTGCTAAGATGTGAGAAAGGGTTGATTGTTTGGCAAAAATAGGTATAATAGAAAAGTGGCTAAAAAAACATATGCCGCTCTAGCTCAATGGCAGAGCAACTGTTTTGTAAACAGTAGGTTATCAGTTCAACTCTGGTGAGCGGCTCACGATTGAAAATTTTGAATTTTAAATTTTGAATTCTGAATGAATTCTGAATGTATAAATTTCGAATTTTTAAAATTTGAAATTTAAAATTGGAGCCCGCAAGGGCGAGATGTGTATGGGCAGATGGTAGAGTGGTCAATTACAACAGACTGTAAATCTGTCGACTTCGGTCTACGGGGGTTCGACTCCCTCTCTGCCCACACTTCGACTCACTTTTATTGCATAAAAGCTCGCTCAGTGTAAACCAAGCACACAGTTAGCTTGAGATGTTTGATAAATGTGGAGAAGTACCCTGAGCTTGTCGAAGGGCAGCACAGTAGGTTTGCTAAAACAAAAAGTATGCTATGGTATATCTATATTGCTAAAGCAAGAACGGGTAGATATTATGTTGGGATTACCACTGATGTGGATAGGCGTATTGAAAAACATAATAATGGTAATGGATCAATGTTTGCAAGGCAACAAGGACCATTTGTGTTAGTTTATCAGTCGGAACCATTTTCCGGTAAATCTGAAGCAAGAAAAAGAGAGGTTCAGTTGAAGAAATGGAGTAGATTTAAAAAAGAAAAATTGATAAAAGGAGAATGGAAGTAAACTGCCGTTGTAGCTCAGTTGGTAGAGCACATCCTTGGTCGGGATGAGGTCACCAGTTCGATTCTGGTCAACGGCTCACTTCGACTCGTCCCGAGTACTCGGGACTCGCTCAGTGTGAACACAGAAGAAGCACCCTGAGTTTATCGAAGGGCGCTCAGTGTGAACACAGAAGAAGCACCCTGAGTTTATCGAAGGGCGCTCAGTGTAAACACGAGAGAAGTATAAGTAATTAATAAACAAGCTAATTTAAAATATTATGGCAAAAAGTAAAGACAGTCTAGCAAGATTGAGATGTGAGGAATGCAAGACGGTGAACTATTTCACTACTCGCAACAAGAAGAAACTAAAGGAGAAGTTGGAAATGAACAAGCATTGCAAGAAATGCAAGGTGCATACCACGCACAAAGAGACCAAGTAATTTGACAGCGCGCCTGATTTATTGTTAAACTAAGATTAGATGTTATACAACTATTAATCTTAGTTTAATTTTTTATGAAGACAGGTCTGAAAAATGAAGCAGAAAAATTGAGAAAGAATGGTTTTTCATTTAGGGAAATAAGTGAAAAGCTTGAAATATCAAAAAGCACTGCGAGTTTGTGGTTGAGGAATATTGAATTATCAGAAATTGCTAAAGAAAGAATTCATAAATTGGGAGTAATCGGTCGAATTAGGGGAAATAATTCAGTCAAAAATAGAATAACAATAGAGGATGGAAAAATATCGGCAAATGCCAAAAAGAATATCAATCAATGTAATTTTTTAAAGAAAGATTTAAAGATCGTGTGTGCATTACTGTATTGGTGTGAAGGTGGAAAAACGGAAAAATCACAGCTGACTTTTATAAACTCCGATCCGAAGCTTGTAAAGTATTTTATTGATACTTTCCGAAAAGCGTTTGATGTTGATGAAAGTAAATTCAGGGCGTTGATTCATTTGCATGATTATCATGATGCTAACGAACAGATATCATTTTGGTCTGAGATTACAAAGATACCGAGATTGCAATTTACAAAACCATATAATAAGCCAAATACTGGAAAGAGAAAAAAGGAAGATTATCAGGGCTGTGTTAGCGTTAGATATTATGGAAGACAAATAAGGCAGGAGATAATGTTTTTGATTAAAGAAATTTCGAAATAATGAATATGCGGGTGTAGTTTAACGGTAGAACGGGGCTCTCCAAAAGCTCTGGCGAGGGTTCAACTCCTTCCACCCGTGCTCTGAAAATTAACCAAGAAAGGAGGCTTTAAATAGCCTCTTTTTTGATATGGGCAGTAGAAAGTTGGAGCTTTATTTGAGCGATATTGACTATTTTCCTTAATATGGTATACTGTCAATAAAGAGCTAAACCATATTAAGAATATATGCAATATTTAGACAAAAAAATTCAAAAAAGAATCGATGATAAATTGGCTTTGCTCAATTCATTTCGTCCATTACCAGTGTCGGCAGTTGCCAAACTCAAAGAGCAATTTGAAATAGAAATGACCTACAACTCCAATGCAATTGAGGGTAATAGCTTGACGCTTAAAGAAACTTATTTAGTAATAAATGAGGGGCTGACTATTAAGGGTAAACCACTTAAAGATCATTTGGAGGCTAAAAATCATCAAGAAGCTTTGGAGTATCTGTATGATTTGATAGAGAAGGATAAAAAAAATACTTTTTCGGAAAACTTGATTCGATCACTTAATCAGATAGTGCAACAGAACATTGATAAGGAATGGGCGGGTAAATACAGAAACAGTGGAGTGATTATTAGCGGTGCAGATCATAGGCCGCCGGAAGCATTAGAAATCCCGAAGCTTATGCGGAATCTGATTGATTGGGTGGGGGATAATAAGAAAAAGATGCATCCGGTTGAGCTGGCTAGTATTTTGCATCATAAATTGGTATACATCCATCCATTTTTTGATGGTAATGGCAGAACCTCACGCTTGGCCATGAACATTATTCTGATGCAAGTAGGTTTTCCATTGGTGATTGTGCTGAAAAATGATCGCAAAAAATACTATAAAACTTTGTCATCCGCTGATAAAGGTGAATATGCTGATTTTGTGAACTTTATTGCTCGAGCAGTGGAGAGAACGCTGGATATCTATTTGAAAATATTGATGCCAAGCAAAAAAAGCCAAGAAAAATTTATTTTTCTTGCCGACTTGGCTAAAGATTCAAAATTCACAGAAAAATATCTTAATCTTTTAGCGCGCAGTGGAAAACTTGAAGCACACAAAGAAGGTCGTAATTGGCTTACATCCAAGGATGCGCTCAAAAGATATATGGATAGTCGTGAAAGAATACGGAAATAAAAAGCTACAAAGCTTTCATTAGCGCCATCGCACGCTCCAATCTCACCTCAATCCTATCCCAATTTTCCAAAATAGTGTTCCTAGTTATATCTCCTCCAGAGGCGGACAGGCATGGCTCCGTGCAAAATATGTAAAAAATGCTTTAATTAAGCATTTTTTTGTGTGAAGATGAGTGATCTCCGGATAGGTTGGATTAGTTGATGTATATTGAGGTCTTTAGGTGTATAATTAATATGTGATACTTTTTAGATTAATTATTAAACTTAAAAATATGAAAAAAAACATCGCGTTGTCTCTAATATTGTTTGGTGCGTTTATTCTTGGTGGGTGTAGCTTATATGGAGGAACCTCCAATAATACGTCCACTCCTATAGCAGTACCAACTCAAGGATCTAATATGGTTAATATCCAAAATTTTACTTTTAATCCTGGAACGTTGACTGTCAAAAAAGGCACGACCGTAACTTGGACTAATAATGATCCAGCTCAACATCAAATCAAGTCTGCCACTTTCAATTCAGGCCAACTAAGCAAAGGTCAAAGTTTTTCTTTCACCTTTAGTGATGCTGGAACTTTTGATTATTCTTGTGCCATTCATCCTTCAATGCTTGGGAAAATAATCGTTGAATAGATTATGATTATGGAAAAAAAATATATAAAAATAGCGATTAGCTCTCTGATTATATCCATTGTTGGCGTTTTTGGCATTGATTATTTTTCTCACTTTTTATTTTCAAATCCAATGGAGACAGTGCCATATTTCTTTGCAAAAGCGATTGTCTATTTTATATTTTCGATTATATTTTTGTCTGGTTTTAATCTAGAGAAAAATGAATTTATCAAAGTGGCGGTTGGGGGAGTTGTCGTCGCATCGCTTTGGGGAATGTATTATAATGTGTTCCCATTATTGCTTGATTATTATCCCTTTGGAATTTCTCTGCGAGGTCTAACTTTTTTAGGAATGGGGCTCTTCGGCACCGGCTTTGCTTTTGGGACTATCCATACGCTTGCATTTGTGGGTGGATATTATTCCTCTAAGTTGGTATGCCATCATCCTAAAAGTTCTAAAATAAAGGAAGAATTATAAAAAAACGACACATTATTTGCTCATCAAAACCATTGCGCGCTCTAATCTTACCTCAATCCGATCCCAATTTTTCAAAATATTACTCCTAGTCCTGTCCATAACCCCGCGCAAAATATGTAAAAAATGCTTTAAGCAAGTGTTTTTTGTGTTTGAAGGATGTGAATGGTTGACAAAATTGATATTTGTTGTTAATATTATCTATTGTTCTTGAATAATTTTAATGTTGTAAGAATATATAACAAATGGCATGTTGCCAAAACAACCAATAACTGAGGGGGGGGATTGATGAAAAGCAAGCATATTCTTTCTGAAATGGGGAAAAGATACCCACAAATAGGGCCGACGGTCATTATGACGTGGGAAAAGGGCGTGAACGGAATTGCATCTCTGGCATATCTTAAGGGGCTGATTGATGGCAACAAGATTAGTATCGTTTTCCTGCACCCTGAAATCGTCGATGCTGTGATTGTTTCGGGTCAATGGGAAACAGATCAAAATCGTCATATTGAAGCGCGGTTTCCTTTGGGCATCGCGCTCAGGGATGAATTTTCTCTGGACATGCTTTCATCTGTCGGGCTGGAGTCAATCAATCTTGTGAACAAAAATCATCTTAACGCGCTCATGACACGTCGTCAAAAAATACAGCTTGAGGTGTCTGAAAAATTAATGCGGGGGTGTTTGACTAAAGATATCATCAAAGCGGCCGAAGAATGGGGAATAGCGATTAATGCCACACTCGATGTGACGATGAAGGAACTCCCAGGAGTCAAGTTCTCATTCATCTTCGATGGCAAGGTGGTTTTTGAGATTCTGCTTGACGCTTGGAGCGGTTGCATCATCATGGATGGTGAGATTCCGCCAATTGGTCGGCCGAATGTGTTTGTCGATAATGAGCAGGTTCAGGGGATTCTCTTAAGGGGAATTGATGTTTGTCTGGCGAGGATAACTGCATAAGCGCAAGAGATTATGTTATTGTTAGATGATATTCTTGTATTCAAAAATAAACCGCGACTATGGATAGTTGCATAGCGTAAAGTACTAAAAACGGTTGGTTCACATGTTGGACTCGCCGTTTTTTTATGTGGATGCAGCAGGAATCGAACGGGTGGCAGTGAGACTATCCCGCCAAGGCGGGCGCAGATTCGATCCGCCAGCTGGCGGAGAGGATCTATCGCCACCCCGTACCGCGAATCGGAGTGAGGACGAAATTCCTGCATCCCGTACTCTGAAAATTAACAAAAAAGAGGCTATTTAGAGCCTCTTTTTTGTTTCAACTCTTACATTTTTTTATGTAAAATATAAAATTAGAATTATTAGTGTTATAATGTACTTGTTAACTAGTGAAATAAATACTTATGGGTGAGAAATTTCCTATCTATACAATTGATAAGAATTTAGAAAGTACTCCCAAACAAGAATTAAAAACAGATCAGATTGATTTGATGGAGGCTAAGAAGGAGCGCTTGGTTGAAATCAGAGAGTCTGTGAAAGAGATTTTTGGGACAGAAGAATTGCCAAAAGAGCTTGTGGAAGAAATGCTTCGAGTGAGAAGGGAAATAAAGAACAAAATCGATACGGAGGAATATATTGATGCTATTGATGATTCTACAAATGAAAGCATAAGATTATTGATGTTGAAGATTGCTCATTATGGTGGCGACATTGATGGTGTTGACGGTATTTCAAAAAATGAAGAGGCAGTGTTGCAGGTAAATTTTAGAGATGGAACTTCGAGAGGGCTGGAGACGTCAGAATTAGAATTGCTCGAATCGTTAGAGAGCTATTTTGAATCATATAAATTGGCCGGCAATGCTGCAAAATTTAGAAAAAATGTCAGAGAGACCCAAGATTCTATGTTGCAAGAAAATGAATCAAGGCGGTTGAATTTTTATTCTAAGAATGAAAAAAATGAAGTTTTGATTGAGAAGGTGCATGAGAAATATGAGCAAGCTGGATTTGAAAAAAAGGAAATAAAAGAACTGATTAGTACCTGTAATCTAGAAAAATTAGACAGTATAGAAATTCATGATATAAAAATAATACAGAAAACGATAGATATTTTTTCTAGGTTCATGAAGGGTGACAAAGCTAAATACGTCGGTTTATCTGCCGCCTTGATGGTGCCCGCTTTTATTGATGGCTACGCGCCAATGTTTTTAGCGAATGCTTTTAAAGATGGAAAGATGGATGAGGAGCAATTGACCCAGGTGGGGCTTTACGCCCTCCTTTCCGTAGCCTCAGCTGGAGGCTCAGTTCTGATAAACAAATATTTCAAAGATTTTCTAGACGTAAATTTCCAAAAGGAAGGAGGATTTTCAGATTATATTTCCGAAAGCACTTCTGAATTTCCAGGAGAGGAGGTGGGAAAATTTGGAATGGAAACTATAAAAAGAAGAATAGCCAATGCTAAGCATAGTTATGAAGAGGTTCTAAGGATGATTAGTTTCGATATAGCGCCAGCCTTGGTCACATTGATGACTAGCGCCGCAATGCTTTATGACAAGAGTCCGATGTTAGCAGGGGGAACGGCGGCTGGAGCGGGGTTGATGATGGTGATTGATAGCTATGTCCGTAAAAAAGGTGGATTTTGGGGAAAAGAGAGAGGGGCGGAAAAGGAAGCGGAAAAAATGTTGCAGAAAATGGAAGAACTTCTCAGTGCTCATATGGAAATTGTTCTTTCTGGTGAAAAGGAAAAATTTTCTCAAGAAATGGATGATATGTTGTCCAAGGAAAGGATCGCCATGTCAGACAGGACATTTTTTGGTGTGATTAGGGAAAAAATAAATCATTCTTTCGGATCTCTAAATTTTGTGATAGCAGGTATGATAACCTATCTTTCTGGAGGATCTTCTGATAAATTCATAGCCGCTATAATCTACTCCGGAAATTTTAGGGATGGCATAAGCACTTTTCTAAGAGCAAAACAAAAACTTCTTAGCGCATATAGGGATATGATGCAGATGGATTTAATGTTTAATGGATATGCCCAGGAGGAAAAAGAGAATGAAAAAGAAAGAATAGGCATGGGTGAAATAGAGGGAAATGATATTATGCTTAATGGTGTGGGTATAGAATTCGACAATAAAAAGATATTAAATGATATTAATTTAGAAATTCCAGGCGGATCATTAGTTTCTCTTCAGGGACTTTCTGGGGCAGGGAAGACTACATTGATAAAGGTTTTAGCTGGCTATTATAAGCCAACCTCTGGTTCAGTGGAGATAGGCGGAGTTGATATGGGAAAAGTTAAAAAGAGTGGAGAGGATTCTCTTTATAGTAAGATTGCGTATCTATCTCAATTCCCATATATTCTAGAAGACAGTATCAGGAAAAACTTAATTTTTGGAATTTCAGGCGAAGTTGATGATAGGGAGATTAAGGATATCTTGGGTGAGGTTGGCCTTGATGAGAGATTTAAAAATCTTAATGAGAAATTGAAGGGTGGCAGAGGAGATGCAGGAACAACTTCTGGCGGTGAAACATCTCGAATAGGATTAGCTAGGGCAATTTTGAAAATGAGAAAGAATCAATCAAGGATAGTTTTTCTAGATGAACCGACGGCGTCAGTTGATGAAGAGACAGCTATTAAAATCGCGGAGATTATAAATATGGAAAAGAAAAAAAATCCCGAAGTTACGTTTATCTCTATTAGTCATGATAGGAATTTTAATAATAGCTTGGAAAGCAGCATGAATGTCAAAATGAATAAAGGGGGTGTAGTGCAAGGCTGATATTTTAGATTGGAAATGGGAATATATTTATTATTTTTCATAAAAATAGTTCTAACCCGCCTACCGACCCGCTTCGCAGAGCTTTAGGACGGCGAGCAGGCAGGCACGACCCTGTGTAAAAAATAAAAATAAGACTCAGGACTGGTTTTGACATGCGCTAGGAAAGATGCTAATCTGGCTTATTGATAGATTGTAGTGACCATGCGTTTATAATTGTTCTTAATATAGCTAAACCAAAATTTAAAAAACACCCGGGAGGAGGGAAACAAGTCATGTTGATAATTTTTGATTGCGATGGTGTGTTGCGTTCATTTTCTTGGCAAGGAATTTTCTTATCCTATCAGGCTATATGCAGATTTGCTGGCCGTAATCCAAACAAGCTTTTCACTGATATGAAAAGTTTCCATCAATGGTTTGATTATGATTGGCATGCTAACATGCGCAACATCGGATTAAACAAAAAACATTATCCTGAGGTAACTCGTATTTTCCATGAGATACACGATCCGCTGATTCAAACTTTTCCATGGGTGGAAAGTGTTTTTCGTGAATTGGCAACCCGGCATACGTTGACAGTATTGTCTTCCAGTACATCAAAGAGCGTCAGATTGTCCCTGGCTTGCTGTGTACCCTATGTTGCGACATTTGTCGGATCAGATGATGTGCGAAAGATAAAACCGCATCCGGAAGGAATCCATTATCTAATGGGATTGCATCAAGCGAGTCGTCAAGAAACGCTGATCATCGGTGACGCGGAACCTGACATCATAGCCGGAAAGAATGCTGGAATTCAAACTGGTGCAGTCGATTGGGGAATCAGGCGAATCGGAATTCATCTGGCCGAACTCGAGCCGGATTTTGTTTTTCACTCTCCTGAAGATCTTCTTTCTCTTTGAAATGCACATTTATACCATGACAGCTCGAAGCTTATATAGTTTCGAGCTGTTTTTTTATAATTGATTCTCTGTTTCGGCGTCACAGCGTTGATGTTGGTCTGTCCAGTCCTGATTTAATTAAACCAAAACCGTGAAAAGGTAGGAAAAAAGCTATATTTTCACGGTTATACTGCTAAAAAGGTGTTAATATTGGCATGAATAGCTATAAATTCACTAAATATTGACAAAGAAGCGTGAATAATATACAATTATAGTATAAATTCACTAAAAAATATTTTATGCCGATAACAAAGCCTATTAAAAAGCGCATCCAGGCCTTAAAAAATGAATATGATAAATTGCGCAAGAGCAAAGAGTCGTTGTTGGTTTTGATTGATGAGGCGGAAATTCCGGAAAGTGTCTATAACTCCAATGCAATTGAGAACTCCACGCTGACGCTCAAGGAAACAGAAAAGATTCTTTTGGAAATGGAGGTTTCGCGTGACGTGAGTGTGCGAGAAGTTTTTGAAGCGAAAAATTTGTTCAGAGTGATAAACTATATCCGAGATAAATCCAAAGAAAAAGAAATCGATAAAGAATTAATTTTGCTTTTGCACCAGATGCTTATTGGCGGAATCAATGATGAATTTGCTGGGCGGTTCAGAAAGCCTGGTGAATATGTCAGAGTCGGAACACATATTGCTCCAGCGCCAGAAAAAGTTGAGTCGATGATTAATACAACCCTTGATGAATACAAAGGTGATGTAGAGAAATATTTCGGAGACAAGATTACTAAGTTTCATTTGGATTTCGAAACTATTCATCCATTTTGTGATGGCAATGGTCGGATTGGGCGTGTGCTGATGAACTATCAATTGTTGCGAGCCGGCTTCCCGATGATTATAATTCGCGACAAAGAAAAACAAAAATATTATCAAGCCTTTCCTGACTATCGGCATAGCCAAAGCACTAAACTTATGGAAAAGGTTCTCGTCCTTGCGCTGATGGAATCACTGCACAAAAGAATCGCATATTTGAAAGGTGAAACAATTATAAAATTGTCTGAATATGTGAAGCAACAAACTAAGTCAGCGCCCGCTATTCTTAATGCCGCACGCAGGCAAAACATTCCGGCCTTTAGGGAAAAAGGTGTTTGGAAAATTGGTATTGAACACGGCAAAAAATAAATAATCTTTGCGCGATATCTTGCGCTATGATATATGTTAAAAAAATGTTCACTCGTCGTTGTGTTTATAATCGTTGTCGCAGGAGCGAGACAATGGAGGAGAACTTTCTTTTAACTACAAATCTTCTAAAGGAGAAAACATTATTACTTTTTCCGATGCGGAAGCGGTCAGGCAAAAAATTGAGCTTGCCAAAAAATATCATTTCAATGGCATCAGTCTTTTCAAGCTTGATGGACTGGCTGACCCGGAATTGTTTTCGATACTTCAAAATAAATAGCGATAAGCATAATCTTTGTGGGAGGCTGTTTTATTTTTGTGGCTTGACAAAAGAATAGTTCATTGATAAACTATTCATACATTAACCTTTTAATAGTTTCTCCTATGAAGATAAATGATTCGTCCTCACCGGTTGAGCCGATTGTTTGTTTGGCGCATAGATTTGAATCAATCGTCAATAAATATGTTTTTCAGCCGATGAACCTTTCCGCTATTAGCGTAAAAATTCTCAAGCTGCTGCAAGAAAATAGTTCCATGACAGCCAGTGCGTTGATTGAAATGACGGGGGCTACAAAATCGAATATGAGCCAACGCTTGAGCTTTTTGGAGAAAGAAGGATATCTGACTAAGACTTATGCGAGTGACAGTAAGGATAAGCGCAAGATATCCATTAGGCTTACGCCAGCTGGTAAAGAAAAAATTGCTGATTTGGAAAAGAGATTCAAGAAAGCGAAAATTTCCTTTGAAAAAAAGTTCACTGAAAAAGAGCTTGCTCAGCATAAAGCCTTTTTCAAGAAGCTGAGTGCTATTCTCGATAGTGAAGAAAGTGAATTGGAAAAGATATTTAAAATTTAAAGAAATTCTATGAATAAGAAAAAAATTATCGCAGCTGTAGTTGTCGTTGTTGTGCTTTTTATCGTGGCGGTGCGCTTTCCTAATAAAAAACCAGTGGCAGTCCAAGATGTGCCGAGTCAGCCAATCAAAGTGTCTGCAAAGCTTGCTGCGGACAGCAAAACCCTTGTAGAAAAAAATCAATTTCCCGCCAGCGTGGTTGGCGATCAAGAAGTCAAAATTACCGCAAAGTCCGCAGGCACTATTATGGTGGCTCCACGTAACATAGGCAGCGCGATTGGAGCGGGATCATTGCTGGCTAAAATAGATGATACCGGCACATTGGACATTGGAGATAATGGACTACGAAGTTTGCAGGTTCAACAAGCGCAAATTTCAGTTGAGCAGGCAAAAAAATCCTATAATCTGGCAAAGGATAATTATAATAATTTGAAAAAAGATAGCAGTGCAACAAGCGCACAAAAAGATAGCGCAAAAACTCAAAGAGACATCGCAAAATTGCAATATGAAAATGCCACACTGGGACTCAATGGGTCAATTGATAATCATTCGATAACCAGTCCAATTTCAGGAATCATAACCAACAAGGCAGTTTCCGTTGGCGATTCGGTTGCTATGGGACAATTGATTGCAACTGTCAGCAAAACAACTAACGTTAAGATTCAATTTTATGTCGATCAAGATCAGCGAGCTGCTTTGACTCGCGGACAAGAAATTTTTGCAATTGACGGCGACGGAAATTCATCACCTTTGACGATTCAAAACATTGCCATCTCGGCAGAACCGACAACGAAACGTTTTTTAATCGAAGCTTATCCAAAAAAACAAAACCTGGCATTGCTTGGAGGAACAATCACGACCGTTTCGATTGAAACGAGTATTAAGCCGAAAATTGGCATGGACTTGATTTTACCATTGTCTGCAATCAGTGTTGGTCAAAATGAAAGTTATATTTTTGCAGCTGACAACAATGTTGCAAAAAAAATCCCAGTAACTATTGTTAGTGTGAATGGGGAAACTGCAGAAATATCTTCCCAGATTTCACCAGAAACTTTAATCATCACTGACGGCAGCAAACTTGTGCGTGATGGAGCGGCTATCGCCTTGCAAAATTAATTAACATTGTTTATATTTTCTTTTCAATAACTCAATCGCGTATAAATCAAAGATCTTTATGAAAAATTTCGAAAACAATAATTCTCAATCAACAGACAGTGCTTATCTGGATAAGCTGGAATTCACACCTGACAAGAGAAAAACTTGGCTTAATTTTTTTGTCACAAATTTTCGAGTGGTTATTTTGCTGATTATTTTGATATCTGGCTGGGGAATATATTCTTTTACGCAACTGCCACGAGAATCAAATCCGGAAGTAAAAATAGCTACAGCCATTATCAGCGCGGGCTATCCCGGCGCAGCTCCTTCGGATATGGAAGAGCTGGTGACGAAAAAAATTGAAACGGATATTTCAGGCATAAGTGGGATCAAAAAAATCACTTCCACTTCTTCCAATTCATTCGCAACGGTAGTAGTTGAATTTGATGCCAATCAGAATGTTGATGATTCGGTGCGAAAATTGCGCGACAAGCTTCCCACTATAAAAAAAGACCTTCCGGCTGATGCAACAGATCCGCAGGTTAAAGAAATTTCATTGGACGACACTCCAATTGTGACCTTTGCGCTTATTGGTCCATACGATGGGTTCACTCTGCGAACTTATGCCGAAAAAATTCAAAGCGAATTGGAGAAAAATCCTGGGATTCGCGAAGTGAATATTTCTGGCGGAGATCAAAGTGAATTCGAAGTGGCATACGACCCACAAAAACTAGCTCTCTATAATATTACCGCTGAGCAATCCAATCAGGTGATTGCAGCCACGAATCGCGCCATTCCTGCGGGCAATTTTGAAGGTGCGGAGTTTAATTATCCGGTTCGCTCTGACGGCCGATTTTATGATGCCAAGAGTCTGGGAGATATTCCGATTCTGCACACTGCACAAGGCGCCATCGTATTTCTCAAAGACATTGCCAATGTCCAAGAAAAGGCCATTGAAAAAACAGTATATTCGCGCTTTTCTCAAAGCGGAAAAGCTCCACAAAATGCGATTACTCTGCAAGTTGTCAAAAGAACCGGTGGCTCAATCATCAATACCGTTGACAGCGCCCACGTTACTATTCAGGCAATGCTGAAAACTTTTCCTTCCGGAATCAGTCTTGATGACACGGTCAATCAAGCAGATAGAATCAGAAAGGATTTTGATCAACTTACGCATGACTTTTTGTTAACCTTGATTTTAGTGGTGGGAATTTTATTTCTCATAGTGGGCTTGAAGGAAGCATTTGTGGCCGGCATCGCCATTCCCCTGGTTTTCTTTGTGACTTTCGGAGTGATGCAAGCAACCGGAACATCCCTTAATTTCTTGTCCATTTTTGCCCTTTTGCTTTCTTTGGGACTTTTGGTGGATGATGCCATTGTGGTTGTTAGCGCCACTAAGCAATATATGAAGACTGGCAAATACACACCCGAAGAAGCGGTGCTTTTAGTGCTGCATGATTTCAAAGTGGTGCTTGTTTCCACCACGCTGGCAACAGTGTGGGCATTCCTGCCACTGCTTATGGCTTCTGGCATGATTGGACAATTTATCAAATCAATCCCAATCACCGTTTCGGTGACATTGATAGCCTCGCTTTTGATTGCGCTCATGATCAATCATCCGTTAGCGGCAGTTCTGGAAAGAATAAGGCTGACAAAAAAATTCTTTTGGCTCATCTTGATATCAATATTAGGATCAGGTCTGGCACTTGCTATGCAACATTCGGTTCTTGGCTACGGGTTTGCGACACTTTCATTTGGAATTATTGTTTGGATGATCTCCTGGTATTTTAAGGGTGGAAAAGAAACTCTGGAAGCTAACTTCATACTAATGGAAAAAGAATGGGGCAGTGACGATCTCATAAAACAAAAATTGCTTTCTCAAGGTGACCGCGAAAATGCCACTTTGGCTGGTAGATTAATTCATGGCGTTATTCATTTTGATCGTGTCCTGCCTACTTATGAAAAATATCTAAGAATGGCAACCGGCTCGCGCAAGCGCAGAATCACGACGTTGCTCTTAACGCTGGCGCTGTTTCTATTTGCAATAGCATTGCCGATTACCGGCATAGTGAAATCAGAATTTTTTCCAGTATCAGATGGTGATGTCCTATACATCAGTATGCGCGGACCGGCCGGACTCAATCTCGAACAAACCGATCGGATAACCCAAGAAGTGGAAAAAAGATTATTATCCACTCCTGATATTGTTAATTTTTCTACAATAGTAGGCAGTCCCGGATCAAATGGCAGCAGTATGAGTGGAGGAGGAACAAACACATCAAACACTTCTTCAATTACAATCAAGCTCACTCCGCAGGAAAACCGCAACATTAAAGCGTACGATATTGCCCAAAAAATTCGTGCCAATCTTTCTGATATTCAAGATACAAAAATTACAGTTTCTAGTCCAAGTGGCGGACCGCCATCAGGCAGTGCTTTTCAAGCTCAAATAAGTGGAGAGAATTTGCAAACCTTAGATAAAATTGCCAACGATCTTAAACCTATGCTGGATTCCATTCCTGGCACCATCAATTCAGATATATCCATCAAAGATGCTCCGGCGGAATATACCTTTGCACTTGATCCAGCCAAGATGGAGCTGTATGATTTGAATGCCACGGTAGTTGGGTCAGCTCTGCGCAATGCCATTTCAGGCACGACAGTGACGACAGTAATTCGCGATAATAAGGATATCGATGTGTTGGCAAGATTTGGTAAGGATAAAATTCCTACTTTGGAAACAATTCAGAATTTGCAAATCCTAAACGCCAAAAAGCTACCCGTATTCATTAAAGATGTAGCGGTTGTTAATCTCACGCCATCCATTGATTCTATTTCGCGCATTGACCAAAAAAGAACAGTCTTGCTTACGGCTGACGCTAGCAGTAGCACAAATTCCACGCAAATAGTTAAAGCATTCCAAGATAAGCTGGCCAAAGATTATTCGTTGCCAGAAGGATATGTCATAAGTTATGGAGGTGAAAGCCAGCAGAATACCGAGTCCGTGCTTTCAATTATTCGCGCGATGGCGATTGCGGTGGTCTTGATCGTTTCAACTCTCGTTATTCAGTTCAATTCATTCAGAAAAGCCATCATAGTGCTAGTAACACTCCCATTGGCTCTCATCGGCGTGTTTATCGGTATGGCACTTTTGGGAGTTTCCTTGAGCTTTCCCGGTCTCATTGGAATTCTGGCACTCTTCGGAATTGTAGTTAAAAATGCCATCATTTTGATTGATAAAATCAATCTCAATATAAAAACGGGGATTCCTTTCCATGATGCGATTATTGATGCCGGGAAATCCAGACTGGAGGCAATCTTTATCACTTCAATTGTGACCATAGCGGGCATCATCCCAATCACACTTTCCAATGCCACATGGACGGCACTTGGGTCAGCCGTAATTTTTGGACTTTCTATTTCATCATTCTTCACACTCTTTATAATCCCAACGCTGTATATGACATTTATCGATGAGAAAGAACGTTTTTGAAATATTAACGTAGTATGTTTATAGCGAGCAGTATTGTGGGGTACGTATCCTTCGGAATTGTTATTGGATTCATCCTTCTTCCAATACTTATTATTCAAGGGATAAGCGCTAAATCTCTAAGCTTGTCTCAATGATGCGTTTGCACGCTCCAATCTCATCTCAATGCTGTCCCAATTATTCCCACTTCGTCGGCGGGCAGGCCTAGTCGCATCCCATCCGGAGGCGGATAGTGAGGTTGTATATAAAAAATCCCGAAGAGTGTATACTCCCCGGGATTTTATGTGGCATTGATTTGATCAATGCAGTTAAATTTCCTGGATTGTCTTAATACTTGCATCGTAAAGACTGATAGCAATCCGGATTGAACAAAGCAAGGTGCTTGTTTTGTCGTGTATTCGGATAGTCACCTCTATATCGGAGGTGCCAAGATCGATAATCGAGTCCATTGTGTTGTCGTGTATCGCCAGCAGATCATGCATTGTTTTCCCGTTTTTAAGCGGAGTGCTTAAAAATGACGGAATTAAAGATGATTTTTCTGGCCATCTCTTCGCCGTATATTCAGGAAATACACCAAATACCTGCAATTGACTTGGTAGAGAAATAGCCTCATAAAACGCTGGATGTCGATCTTCGAATTTTCCCGAGTTAACGCTGTTACCGGTAAATAATGCCAGATTTGGACCAATTGTGATATGAGCTGTTGAAATCATGTGATGCCTCCTCGCTGAATGTTGATTGTGACAGTTGATTAGAAAAGAGCCGGGGTTTTTTGTGACGTATTGATTTTATTTATAGCAGGTGAATTAATTAGTGTCAATGTTTATGGAATCTAGCAAATATATTGTATCAAAGCCATCGCACGCTCCAATCTAATCTCAATCCTATCCCAATTTTCCAGCATATTCTCTCGAAGGATTTTGAACTTGACAATAAATATATTCTTGCTAAGATGTGGGTATGAATAAAATCACTAGCCAAAATAGTTTCTTCTTCTTTAATCGATTATGGATGTCGGCTGGTTTTTAGCTACTAAGCTAAATAGTGATGAGAAACGAGCCGATCTCCTGATCGGTTTTTTGTTGGTCTAGAGCCTGTTCATAATCTCCGTATTCTGCTGCGAAATTGAAATTCCGGCTGCTCCGCCAGCTGGCGGACAAAACTCGTCGAAATATCCAGATATTCCTCCTCATTTTTCACAATTTTCGCTCGAAATTTAAATCTCTCGCGACGAAAGAGAGATCATAAACAGACTCTTAGTTTTTTAAAAATTAGACAAAGGAGAAAACAATGAAAATGAAAAGGTTAGGCTATTTAGGTCCTGAAGGAACATTTAGTCATGAAGCAGCGGCTGAGTGGGGTGGCAAGGGTGTTAGTCTGGTTGGCATGACATCGTTTAAGATGCTAGTTGATAGATTAGCAGCGGGGGATGTTGAAGAAGTGATATTGCCGGTAGAGAATCTGCTTTTTGGCGGAGTCGGTCAATGTATCGACGCAATTATTGCTACCGGTGGACAACTAAAAATCAGAGGGGAGATGGTTTTAAAAATCAACTTGAACCTAATTGCCACACGGATAATGCCCTTGGATCAAGTTACTAAAGTAGTTTCTATCGGTGAAGCTATTGGTCAGTGCACGGGATGGATAGCGACAAATATGCCAAATGCTTCTATTGAGTATGTGGGTAGTAGCGCAGTCGCTATCAGAGATCTGGAAAAAATGAGCGAAGGGGCTGTAGCCGTAGGCTCTGCTTTCGGAGCAAAGCTTTATGGCCGGATGATCCTGGAAAAAAATATACAGGACGTGTCGGATAACGCTACGCACTTTATCATTCTGGGACGGTCAGAAAGCAGGAGAAATCAGAGTAAGAAGTATAAAACTTCTATCATCTTTTCCATACTGGATCACCCGGGGGCTCTTCTGAAGGTGTTGAATGTTTTCGATGCACTGGATATTAACATGGTAAAAATAGAGTCCCGTCCATCCAAGAATAAACTCAATGATTATATCTTTTGGGTGGATATCGAAGGGCACCATCGTGACGGAAATGTCAAAGAGGCTTTGGCGGTAATAGCCGAAAACAAGACGGCATTTTTTAGGAACCTGGGTTCCTATCCAAGATTCTAACAAACAAGTGGGAACTAAAAAATAATTTATTCCCAAAGGGTTACGCTATGCGTAGCCCTTTTATTTTAAATACATGCATTAAAATAGTTTTAGCCCGTGTGGACATAAAAAGAGGCTTTGGGCAGCCTCTTTTTTTCATAGGACAGTAGGCGAGTGGAGCTTTTCGTGGTAAAATGGGTATAAGTTAATTTAAAGATTTTTATGGTTGAGAAATATAATTTAGTACAAGCGCAAGACGAGGCCTATGATATCAGGGATAGGGCCTTGGAATTGAAATTGAAAAGAGGGGAGGACGATGAGCCAAGTAGTGAGGACTACAAAAAAGCAGAGCGATTATTGGAAATGGATAGGGAGAGTCAGGGAGTTGCAGATAGTGAAAAAATAGAGGTAATCCGTAGGAAATTTATTACGCAGGAAAACGGGGAAGTGAGTTATCGAGAAAATACCAAGCGCTATGCTTCGGAAGTTGAGCCGTATATTGAAAATCATGTGTTGGACAAGGTGCCAGAGTTATATAGAGCGGAATACGGGGTGATATTACAAAAACAGTTTGAGACACTTGAGAAAAATCCGATTGATGAAAATTGCAGATTGTCACTGGTGCTACCTGCATATAGGGAAGAGAAAGTTATTATTGAAACACTGGAGTCGCTTGAGAAACAAACAGGAATAGAGCCGAGTGAATTTGAAGTTATTGTGGTTGTGAATTATCCGACAGGTGAAAGACCAAATATAAACGATTATGATGAAAATGGAGCTAGACTTGGAGAGCATCCGGACAGGACTATGCAATTGGTAGATGAATTCAGTAAAAGATCGAAGATAAAAATTTTAAAAATAGAACAGGACTTTCTGAGAATCCATATAAATAAAAAAGGGGAAAAGGAAAATTTGGCAGGAGTGGGCATTGCGAGCAAATTGGGAATGGACATTGCTTTGATGCGTCAACGAAATAACCCGCAAATAATCGGTTATTATGGGGCTGATACGATTTTTGATGCTCACTGGGTCAAGGAATGTTTCGACGGATATGCTATGGGAGATGTGGATGCGATTAGGGGGCGGCAGGAACGAGCAAGAATTGATAATCGTGTCGAAGATGAAAATGGATTGCATATTTTGACGGAAGAAGAGCTTGCTAGAATCATAGATTTTGAGACAAGGAGATATAAATATTACCATAAACTGAAAATTGCCATAAATGATAAGGCCGTGATTGAGGGTCGCGATATCAAAAAGGAGGCACATGGTGTTGCAACTCAAACAGCCGGCATGTATGCACATATTGGTGGAATGAATGTGAAGACGGGTGGAGAGGATATTGCGAATGCGCAAACGATTTCTGAAAGCGGAAGAATAATGGGCAATAATAAGATGCTGGCGGCTGCAATTGGAAGAATTGAGATTCCTCGGACAGAGGGCGGAAGCTATACGAGAGGATTGTGGAATATGTATCGGGCATTTCAATATGGGGAGGGAAATTTGATTGATGATGAGGGTGGCTTGCTGGTTGATACGCCGGATGATTATCGTGCCAGAGAAACAGCGATCAGCGAAATACAAAAATCACTAAATGAATTTCATAGGGTGGGGGCGATAGATGGAACAATTGAAAGATATTTCACTCCGGATGAAATTAGTGTAATGCAAGAGGTGAAAAATAAAAGCAATGAGTATAAAGTTTTTTTGGATAGCATAACGGCTTTGCTGGGAGAAAATTTCTGGAAAAAGTTCAATAGGATGCATCGCGTGAGTCGTATAAAAATTGAAGATGCAGAAGATAGACTAAAAGAAATATTGTAATATATGCAAATGCTCTTTTTTGCCTAAAAACAGTTTGGACAGCAGTATTGATTTTATATAATTATAAAATATGGAAAAGGAAATTATTTGCAGTGATATCGAAGGACACAAGTTTAAAGTGCCAGTAAGTGAATTATCATTTCGGCCTTCCGTTTATGCGGTGATTATCGAAAATGGAAAAATCCTACTTTCGAAACAATGGGACGGCTATGATTTTCCGGGAGGGGGAATGGAGCTCGGAGAAACTATCGAAGAAGCCTTGAAAAGAGAGGTCATGGAAGAGACGGGAGTTGAAATTGCGATGGGCCAAGTGGTCGCCTGCGAAAATTCATTTTTCAAGTTGACTTTTGCGGGCGAGCATGTCCATTCAATTTTGATGTATTTTTTGTGTGAAAATATTGGCGGCAGGCTGACCATGGACAATTTCGATGAAAATGAAAAAAAATATGCCAGCATGCCAGAGTGGATTGATTTGGATAATATGGCTAAGATAAAATTTTATAATTCAATTGATAGCGTGAAAATTATTAAAGACGCAACGAGGCTACAAGGAATAGCTGATCGGGGATAGCGTTTATGTTCTTTCGGTAGTATAATAAAACCAATTAATAAGTAAGCAATAAATTATGAAAAATAAAACAAGCCGGGCTCTAATTTTGGCAGTAGTATTTGCCATCGCCTTAGTTTCTTCCGTCTCAGCTCAAGGCGCTGTCGTAGCGAAATCGGACAAAGTTATGGAGGCACAAGCGAATAAGGGCAATTCAGGTAAGGATTCAGCTGCAGCTGTGACTAATGATGCAACCCAAACTACTACTGCAACTGCAACTCAGGAAACAGTGAAGAAAGAAAAGAAAGAAAAAAACGGAAAATTCAATGCGGAGTCGCACCGAAACGCAGTGGCGACTTTCGTGCAGAGTCTGCTGGCTGTGGCTGACCGGGAGGGCGGCATCGGACAGGAGGTGCGAGTCATCGCCAATCAGCAAAATGACACCAAGGACAGGACCGCTGACCTGGTGAACGCGGTTGGAAGCAGAAGCAAGGTGAAGACATTTTTCATCGGTACGAGTTATAAAAACCTGGGAGAATTGCGCAGCCAAATGGTGCAAACGCGAAATCAAATCGATCAGCTGAAGCGATTGGCCGATCGGGCGGAGAACGAAGGAGACAAAGTTGAACTGCAAGCTCAAATCCAAACCTTGGAGCATGAGCAGGCAAGCATCAACAACTTTATCACTCAGAATGAGAGTCAATTCAGTCTGTTCGGTTGGGCGGTGAAACTTTTCAGAAAATAAGAGGGATTCTTTACAACAGACTTAAGACCGCCAGCAATGGCGGTTTTTTTGAATGTCATAATCTAGTTCGGCAATGCCATTGAAAGAAGATTTCCGTTGAAGTGTATTAGTCTCTGTAATAAATTAAAAAAATAAGGATATGAAAAAAGGTTACAAGGACAATATCGAAAAGCTGACGTTGGCCAATGCGTCTTTCCGCAAGGTGCTCTACACCGCTCCGCATTGCCAGCTGGTGTTGATGTCGCTTAAGCCCGGCGAGGACATCGGTTCAGAGGTGCACACCGGCAATGACCAATTCTTCCGTTTTGAGTCCGGTGAGGGTAGGGTCATTATCGATGAAACGGAATACGTGGTCGGCGACGGGGACGCTGTGATTGTTCCTACCGGCGCGCAGCATAACGTGATCAACACCTCCGCCACGGAGGATCTCAAGCTCTACACTATCTATGCTCCGGCGCACCACCTGGACGGCATTGAACGGGCGACAAAAGGGGAGGCTGAGGTAGATAGTCCGGAATTTGACGGCCAGACAACTGAATAACGACTAAAAAAGCCAAAGACGCACCCAGGGATGGGTGTGTTTTTTTTGTTGTCGAGCTGGTATTTTGTATGGTATACTGGAGTTACCTTGAATATTGTAGCACGACAAAGCTGATCGCCTTTATTTTTTTAATTATTTTTTTAGAATTATGGGAATTATTGATTTTATCTTGCATGTAGATGTGCATCTGGGCAAGATTATTGTGGAATATGGCATCCTGACCTATGGCATCTTGTTTTTTGTTATTTTTGCCGAAACCGGCTTTGTGGTCACGCCCTTTTTGCCGGGAGATTCCTTGTTGTTTGCGGCCGGCATGTTTGCGGCCTTGGGATCCCTGAATATAGGGGTGTTGTTCTTCCTGCTTTGGGCGGCTTCCTTTTTGGGTGACAACTCCAATTATTGGATTGGTCATTTTTTTGGGCAAAAAATAGTCGATAATCACCGCATTCCTATCAAACAAAGCCACATTGACAAAACGCAAACTTTTTTTCAAGAACATGGCAAGCAGACCATGATTTTGGCTAGATTTATGCCCATTATCAGGACATTTGCGCCTTTTGTGGCGGGCATCGGCAAGATGAAATACAGAGACTTTGTGCTGTTTAGTTTTATCGGGGGCTTGAGTTGGATTTCTATTTTTGTTTTGGCCGGGTATTTTTTTGGTAACATTCCGCTGGTACGAGACAATTTTTCCGCCGTGATTATGCTGGTGATTGCCGTCTCCGTTTTGCCGGCAGTAATAAAGATTATCATGCATAAGCTAAAAAAATAGCGCCTAAAATGAAGAGTTGGATTAACAGAAAGGGTTAGAAATAAAAAGCGAAAAAAGGGGCTGGCAGGGGAAGGATGGGATTTTTAGGGCATACTTGCAAAGTTCTCTAAATAGATGCTGAGGTTTTTGTTGACAATTTTTAACTCATGGTGTAAAATAGCCAAGTAACTAAAATAAGGTTTAAGTATAGAATATGTTAACTATAAGATTTGCTCGCGTTGGTAAGAGAAACAAAGCTCAATTCAAGATAATGTTGCAGGAAAACACGATTGCACCAGGTGGGCGCCATATTGAAATTCTGGGCAGCTATGATCCGCATTCCAAGGAAGCTGTTTTGAAAAATGAAAGAATCACGCACTGGATCTCACAGGGAGCGCAAATGTCTGATACGGCGTATAATCTTTTCGTGAGAAAGGGAGTAATTGAGGGAAAAAAGCGCAATGTGAAGGTTCCGGCTAAAAAAGTGGAAGCGGTGGTGGAAGCTCCTAAAACAGAAGTGGCAGCAGAAGCGCCTAAGGCTGAATAGTTGACAAAAAAGCGTTTTTCAATAGACAATATACAATAATAGATATTCCGTAGATAGTAGGTGTTCATAAATCCTACTGAGGAGCAATGTTTGCTTTTTGAATCTGCGGTTGACGCGGATTTTTTAATTTCTAATAGATTTACCAATATGGGACAAACCAAACAACAAAAAGAAGTTATTGTCAAGGATTTGGCAGAAAAATTGAAAAACTCCAAAGCGGTAGTGTTCTCTGATTACAAAGGTCTAAAGGTGAAGGATATGACCATCTTGCGAAGAGAATTGCGCGCGGAGGGAGTGGATTTGAGTGTGGTGAAAAAGACTTTGATCAACATTGCCTTGAAAGATGCCGGAATTGAAATGGATATCAGCGCCTTGGAAGGACAAATTGCTATCGCGGTATCGGAGAAGGATGAAGTGGCCGCTGCTAAGATTATTGCCAAGTTGGCTAAAGTGAATCAGAATTTGAAAATAGTGGGTGGAATCCTGGGAGTCAAAGAATTGACTGCGGACGAAGTAAATGCACTGGCGAAGTTGCCAAGCAAGGAAGAATTGTTGGCCAAATTGGTCGGCACTCTCAATGCTCCGGTTTCAGGCTTTGTCAATGTGCTGGCCGGCAATTTGCGCGGATTGATGACGGCTTTGCAAGCGATTGCAGACAAGAAATAAAGAAGCTAATAAATTTTTAATTTTAATAAATAAATTTAGGTTAGAAGTCGGTAGTATGTATATGCTACAAGCTGATAGCCACAAATCAATAGTATGACAGAAGAAAAAAAGGAAGCCGTAGTAGTGCCAGCAAAATTTGAAAAACTGGTGGCTGAAATTGAAACTATGAGTGTGTTAGATCTAAGCGAGTTGGTGAAAGTGCTAGAAGAGAAGTTTGGTGTTAGCGCTGCTGCTCCAATGATGATGGGAGCTGCCCCAGCTGCTGAAGCGGCTGCTGTGGAAGAGAAGAGTGAATTTGATGTGGAAGTGACCGCTTGTGGTGCTTCAAAGATCAATGTTATCAAGGCAGTTAGAGAAGTGACTGGTTTGGGACTAAAAGAAGCTAAAGACTTGGTAGATGCTGCTCCAAAAGTAATCAAAGAAAAAGTATCCAAGACTGATGCTGAAGCCATGAAGAAGAAATTGGAAGAAGCTGGTGCAACTGTAACTTTGAAATAAACCCGATTCAATAGAAGACAAAAAAAGACTCATCTATCCCGCTTGACGGGAGGATGAGTTTTTTTTGTTGACAAAATACTCATTTTGATGTAGAATAGATAGTCGTGAGAAAGAGACTGTTTTTTAACATAAACTAATAGAATTCAACGGAGAGGAGGGGGTGCTATGGCTGGTAATAAATTGAGGAATAGATGTCCAGAAATGATGGCTCTTTTGCGCTATAGCGAAGACTCTATATTTTTTAAGGATATGGATGGGCGCTTTGTTATGGTTAGCGAGGCGAAAGCAGCAAGATCAGGTGTTCCTTGGGAAGAGATGATTGGGAAGAGGGATTTTGATTTCTTGCCGCATAATGAAGCAGAAAAATGTCGAGAGTGCGAGATTGCCATTATGGAGAGTGGTGAGTCGATAATCGATCAAGAGGAAGAATTAACTCGGTCTAATGGAAAAAAAACCTGGGTTTCCGTTTCTAAATTTCCATGGATGGATGTTGATGGTGAGATTATTGGCGTGATTGGAATATCGCGTGATATTACAAAGCGCAAAGCGATGCAAGATGATATTTTGCGCATGTTGAATATTGCTACGCATGATATGCGCTCACCAATTGCTTCAATTGATGCAACGGTTAAGCTTGTTAGTCGAGGGCGTTATGGATCAATCGATGAGAGTGTCAAGGAAACATTAGAGGATGTTTCTCAGAGATTGCTACGATTGGAAAGAGTGATAACAGACTATCTTTCCATCTCATCAATACTTGGTGCTAGCGTTGGTGAAAAAGAAATTATGGATTTGCGCCAAGATATCATTGATCCGGCATTGGAAAGACTTATTCCAGATATGAAGAGGTACGGTATCACAATTGATAACAAATTGGGTAGTATTCCTGGTAATAAGATTATGATAAAGGCCAATAAGAGACTCGGTATTGTCTTTTATAATCTTATTGAAAATGCAATTAAAAATGCCAGTAAAAAAGGCACAATTAAGGGGGGCATAATTGCATTTGGCGCTGAAGAGAGAGCTAACGACTATCTCTTGAATGTTTATGATAACGGCGATTCAGTCCCTGATGGCATGGAAGAACAAATTTTTGAAGAGTTTGTAAGTGGAACTGGTAGTACGGGCATTGGGTTATCATTTTGTCGAAATCTCATCCGAGAGTATGGTGGTGAACTTTGGTATAAAGCCACATGGAATGGCCACTCCAACTTCATGTTCACTGTGCCGAAGTAGTGAAAAGCGGGACAGTGTCCCACAATAAAAAAGTCTGCAAGGAAAATTTCTTGCAGACTTTTATTATTGGAAAAGGGGTACTGTTATTTCTCAATGATTCTGATTTCTCCCTCAGCGGTTTCTTCGAATTTGTAGCCGGCTTCGGTAATGGCCGCTTTGAGTTTTTCCAGGTCTTCCTGAGAAAGAGCGTGTCCGTGTCCGTGGTCGTGACCGCAACCGCAGGCGTCTTCGTCATCTTCCTCTTTTTCAGTGTGGCAATGCTCACCGCCGCAACAGACATGTTCTTCGTCAGCGCCTTCTGCTTGGTCATCGTGACAGTGGCCGCCACCGCAACAACTATGTTCTTCTGCCTCTTTTTCTACTTCTTCTTCTTCGTGATCGTGATCACATCCGCATGGTCCGCATGATGTCATATTTTTTTTGTGCCCGCATTGCTATTTATAAAAAATAAATATTATTTAGCCGGCTTGATTATGAAATTATTATCCTTGGTGTCCTCAATAATATACCCTAATTTTTCAATTTCGTCACGCAATTGGTCTGAGGTCGGGAAATCTTTGTTTTGACGAGCTTCTTCTCGCTTTTTCACCAGTTCCAGAATTTCTTGGGGAATCTCCACTTGGCCAATCAATTCCAGGCCAAAAACGGCATTGATTCTTTTCCAGAAAGCGAGAATTTTTTTCGCGTCCGGGGCGCCCAGAGAGGATTCCACAAGCAATTTATTTGTCTCGGTTATGAGCTCATAGAGCCCGCTGAGAGCTAGGGGGGTGTTCAGGTCGTCATCCATCGCCGCTTCAAATTTCTCGCGATAGGGCTCAATATCGAAGTCCGATGGCGGGGTTCCGGCGGTGGAAAGCGCTTCCATATTCAAAACAAAATCGTTGATTTTTTGCAGGTTTGTCTTGGCTTGGTCCAAAGATTCTTCAGTATAGTTCATCACGCTACGATAGTGGGAGCTGATTATCCAGAGTCGGATGACAGCCGCGGCATATTTTTCCAGGGCATCTTTGATGGAGAGGGCATTGCCCAAGGATTTGCTGGCTTTGACCCCGTCCACGTTTACCATATTCCACAGCATCCAGTAGTTGGCCATTTTCTGCCCGGTGTAGGCTTCGCTTTGGGCAATTTCATTTTCGTTATGCGGAAAGGCGTTTTCGTTGCCCCCGCCATGGATATCGAAGGTGTTTTCTCCCAACAGATCGCAACTCATCACACTGCATTCAATGTGCCAACCGGGGTAGCCAACGCTCCACGGGCTTTTCCATTGCAAAATATGATCAGTATCCGCTTTTATCCACAGGGCAAAATCCAAGGGACTTCTTTTATTGGGATCAATTTCCACGCGGGCTCCGGCCAGCAACTCCTCTGTTTTTCTGCCGGAAAGTTTTCCGTATTCAGGAAACTTCTCGACGGAAAAATAGACCGAACCGTTGGATTCATAGGCAAAGCCTTTTTCAATCAAGCCTTGAGTGAATTTGATCATTTGATCAACATACTTGGTGGGGCGAGGATTGAAAGTGGCCGGCTTGATGTTGAGGGCGGCAAAATCTTCTTTGCAAGACTGGATATAATAATCAGCAATTGCAATCGGGTCAATTTTTTCAGTCTTAGCCTTTCTTTCAATCTTGTCTTCACCCACCTCCGCATCATTGACTAAATGTCCCACATCAGTGTAGTTCATGATGTAGCGCACTTCATAGCCGGAATATTCCAGGTATTTGCGAATAACATCCATAGAGACGTAGCCTCGACCATGCCCCAAATGGCAATGATCATACACTGTCGGTCCGCACACATACATCCCGACTTTGCCGGGGTTGATAGGTTTGAAAGTTTCTTTTTTGCGACTGAGGGTATTGTAGATATTTAACATGGGATTAATTTTGAAGGTTGAATTATGAATTTGGAATCCCTGCCTGCCGGTAGGCAAGAATTTTGAATTGTTAAATTTTTTAAAATTAAAAAATTCAGACATTGGAATTTGATTCAAAATTGAAAATTGGTCATTGAAAATTGATTGCTTATAGCCATTTGCGCATTTTAAAAAGCACAATAGTGAAAATGGCGATGGCTGTCATAATGCCAACATGGAACCAAAAAGCGCTGGGACTAGTGTGAAAGGGAATGTCCGTGCTCATCGACATGATATTGGAATAGACAGTTAGGGGCAGGAGAATAGCTGAAAAAAGAGTCAAAACTTTCATCGTCATATCTAGCTTGTTGGACAGAAGGGAATTGTTCGTTTCTTCCAAGGATTCAATGGTTTCCTTGGCGCTTTCCAGGGCATTCCACACACGGATATTGGTACCGATTAAGTCCTGGTAATAGGGCTTCATCTCCTTGGTAATCAGCGTATAGTTTCCTTGTAGCAGGGATTCCAGGACGGATCGTTGCGGTTTCATGGTTCTACGAAAATTTAGGATGTCTCTTTTGACAACAGATAGTTCCAATACCATTTCTTTTTCGTGCTCGGCAAAAATTTCTGTTTCAATGTGATCTAGTTTGTGGGAGATGTGATCCAACTTGGGAAAGCAAGATTCCAAAATGACCTCTAGCACGATGCGCAGCAGAGTGGCGGGGGAGTCTGACATAAATTCTGCTTGCTTGTCTTTGTCTCCGGCGATTTCCTTGAAGAATTCAGTCAACTGCCAAATGTCTTCGTCATGCGCTGTGATAAGAGCGTTTTCCGTCACCACGATATCCAGTTCTCCCGGATAGGTTTTTTTCAGCTTGACGTCAAAAAGAGGGACATGAATAGTGAGAAAAAGCGCATTGCCATATTCCACCGCTTTGGGTCGCAAGGTGGGGGTGGAAAACTCCTCGATGATTAGGGGATGAAGATTGAACTCTTTTTGCACTTTCAAGATGTCATCCGCATTAGGTTCGCGGATATCAATCCAGGTGAATTTGGTGGAAGTTATTTGTTCCATAAGGGTATATTGTAAATGGTTATATTGTTAAGATGTTGACATGCTAATATGTTAAGGTGTTTATTTTATTATATCAGAAAAAAATGATTGACAAAAGAAGCCATTGCGCTAGAATGAGGAGTATGAAAAAAATCATCCTAGCTCTTATTCGCATCTATCAGAAAACTTTGTCCTTTGACCATGGCATCTTGAGCAAGTTTCCGCATCAGATGGGGTGCCGTTTTCATCCGACCTGCAGCGAATATACCTACCAGGCGATTGAGAAATATGGGATTTTTAAAGGCATTTGGATGGGTTCCAAGCGGATTTCACGGTGTCACCCCTGGAACGAAGGCGGTTATGATCCTGTGCCGAAAAAATTGAAAAAATAGTTTATATATAGAAATAGCTCTTTTTATTTGTAGCAAAAGGCAGTATTCGGTGCTGTGGGGAATCGTTCTCCATAAACATCAAAAAGCAGTATTTTTTCAACCTTAACCTTAGGAGTTCACAAATGGCAAATGGTGGAAAGTCTGGTTTTGAAAGAAAGGAGATGTCTTTATCCGATAGTGTGAATGCGTACTATCATCCAGTTGTTTTATGTTTGCATACGGATAATTTGGCTATCAATGAGCATGGTCTCGGGATAACATTGTATGTTCGGGAGAATCTTTATAGTGAGGAAGACCCCGTATGTGAAGATTGCAGATTCAAATGCACACAAAAATCAATGCAATGTGTCACGAAGGAGCATTGTATGCCGAGTAAGCTCATGAGGAGAAGGGTTAAAGAAGGTTTTTCTTTTAAGCCAGATGAAATAAAAACCATCCAATCCAATGCTGGATTAAAAAGATTTGCTTTTGATATTGACCGGGCAGCTGCCATTGAGATCTGCTGATAAAGACCCACGTCTACAGAATTAGATAGGTGAGTGATATATATTATCAACTCCAATCCGCTTCTTAGCGATAAAGGCTTGATGAATAATGTTCATCAAGCCTTTAAAATTTTCTGAAAGCCAGTTACGCACCGCTAAAGCCCTATTTTACAAGGTAAAATAACAAATTAGCACTCGACTTGACAGAGTGCTAACGAGGAATTATAATACGAATGTAAGATAAAATACATATAAAATTTCGTATATTAGTATATTTGTATTTGATTCGTAATTCGTAGAAACATGAATAAAAGACAAGAAGAAATTTTAGCGGCGGTGATTGAAGAATACACCGAATCAGCCATCCCGGTGGGGTCGAAGATTTTGGTGGAAAAATATAAATTTGACCTCAGTCCGGCCACTATCCGCAACAATATGGTGAAACTGGAAGCGGAGGGCTTTTTGCACCAGCCGCATATCAGCGCCGGGCGCATTCCCACCGACAAAGGCTACCGCTATTTCGTGGAGGAGATTATGGGCGACCAAGAAATGTCTCTGGCTGATCAGAAAAAATTGCAAACGGAATTGTTGAAATTACGCGCGCAACACCAGCGCCTTTCCCGCACGACTGCCAAGTTGCTTTCCGGCATGAGTGGCAATCTGGCTATCAGCTCGATGGAAAAAGATTTTTCAGAATTCGGTATTCGGGAACTGCTGGAAAAGCCGGAGTTTCGCGAAGTGGATGAATTTTGCAAAGTAGTGGAGGCTCTGGATTTCATTGATGAGAATGTGGATATGATTCTGGCTTCGGTGAAGACCAATGAAACCAAGATTTTCATCGGCAAGGACAATCCCATCAAAGGCATCTCCAATTGCTCCATGGTAGTCTCGCCCTACACCACCAAGTCCGGTGAAAAAGGGGTGCTGGCCATCATCGGGCCCAAACGGATGAAATATGCGGAAAACAAGTCTTTGCTGGATTATGTACGAAAGATGTTGAGTGTCTCGAGTGTAATAATAATTGTCATACCAGCATTCCAACATGTTAACATATTAACAAGATAAAAAAGATTTATAATCATATGAAAAATAAAAACGTGGAAGAGGAAAAAAATAGAGAAGAAGATAAGATAATCGAAGAGGATGTGGTGGAGGAGTCGCAAATTTCCAATGAATCAACGGCGGAGCAAGAGGAGGTTAATACAGAAGAATCAAGGGTGGATACGGAGGATTTGGTAGTGCAATATCTGGACGGTTGGAAGCGGTGTCAGGCGGATTTTGAAAATTTCAAAAAGCGGCAGGCGGAATCTCAAAAAGATTTGTTGCGCTACAGCACTCAGAGCATCGTTTTGCAAATCTTGCCGGTGATTGATAATTTTCAAGCTTCCACCGCGCACATTCCCGAAGACCAGAAAAACAATCCGTGGGTGACAGGCATCATGTATATTCAAAAACAACTCGAGCAAGTTTTGACGGACAACGGCGTAACAGAAATGGCGGTGAAAGTGGGTGACAATTTTGACCCAGCGATGCACGAAGCGGTAGCAGATATGGAATGCAAGGGTTGCAAAACGAAAGATTACAAATTTAACAATAAGATAAAACAGGTGGTGACGCGTGGTTATATGATAGGCGATAAGATTATTCGAGCCTCACGAGTGATAGTAGAATAAGGCTGACACTTGGACACTGGGTGTCCAATAGGACATGAAGGTTGGAGACACCCAGTGTCCAACATTCTAAAAAGATAAATGATTTTCTATAGATATTCTAGAGTCCAGAAAGTTCATTGAAAATAAAAAAAGCCCTCAACTGAGAAATGATAATCTCGATTGAGGGGCAGGGGTTAAACCGCGTGATGGGTTATTATAAGCAACACCCGCGGTTCTGGAGAAGAAAATTTTGAATAGCTTTGAAATTTCTGCCAAAACATATCATGGCAAGCTCTACTCTTTCTTCTGCCTCATGCAACCTTTCTGCAACAATGGTGATGTACTCTGCTACTGTGATAATCATAGTGCGTCTCCTTGCATATAGAGGGTGATAGGTTAAAAAACTATCTTGAATTTAGCAGAAAATAAGGTTTTTGTCAACAGGTCTATTATATTATCCTTTCAGTTTCTAAATCGATTTGGAAATTGAAATTGACCCCGTTAAATAGGTTCCACTCAGTGGAAATTTAACTGGGTAAATAATATAAGTCCCAGTCAAATATTTTCTTACGAAAATTTGACGGGATAAATAATAAATTAATAAATCATAGTTGATTGGTGTGATATTGAATCACACGGCAACTGGATAAAAAAATATGGGAAAAGTATTAGGTATCGATCTCGGTACGACCAACTCTGCGATGGCAATCGTGGAGGGGGGCAGTCCAGTCATTGTGGAAAACAAAGAGGGTGTGCGAACCACTCCTTCAATGATCGCAATGTCAAAAACTAATGAAAGATTGGTCGGGCTTTTGGCAAAACGCCAGGCGGTGACTAATCCAGAGAACACCTTGTTTTCTATCAAGCGTTTGATCGGAAGACATTTTGATGACGCCGAAGTGGCGCGGGATATGAAAACTATGCCGTATAAGATTGTAAAATCCGGCGAAGGGGTGAAAATTTTGATGGGTGGCAAAGAATATACGCCACAAGAAATTTCCGCCATGATTTTGTCAAAAATGAAAGCCGATGCCGAAGAAAAATTGGGGCAACCCATCACCGAAGCGGTCATCACCGTGCCGGCCTACTTTGACGACTCCCAAAGAAAAGCCACCATCGAAGCGGGAGAAATTGCCGGACTGAAAGTTTTGCGCATCATCAACGAACCGACCGCAGCCGCTCTGGCCTATGGTTTCAATAAAAAGAAAGATGAGAAAATTGCGGTCTATGATCTCGGAGGTGGAACTTTTGATATTTCCATTTTGGAAGTTTCCGAAGACACCGTGGAAGTGAAATCCACTAACGGCGACACTCATCTAGGTGGCGACGACTTTGACCAAGTGCTCATCCACTGGATTATTGATGAATTCAAAAAACAAGAAGGTGTTGACCTGTCAAAAGATCCTTTGGCACTGCAGAGAATCAAGGAATCAGCGGAGAAAGCGAAAATTGAACTTTCCACTGCTATGGAAACTGAAATCAATCAACCTTTCATCACTGCGGATGCCAACGGTCCAAAGCATCTCGTGATGAAACTGACTCGCGCCAAATTGGAAGACCTCGTTGGCGACCTGGTCCAAAAGACTTTGGAGCCCACTAAGAAAGCTTTGGCTGATGCGAAACTGACTGTAGCTGACATCAACGAAGTGATCTTGGTTGGAGGAATGACCAGAATGCCATTAGTTTTGCAAGTAGTTGAAAAATTCTTTGGCAAGAAACCGAATATTTCTGTGAACCCGGACGAAGTGGTGGCTCTTGGAGCTGCCATCCAAGGTGGCGTGCTACAAGGAGATGTGAAAGATGTGCTGCTTCTGGACGTGACACCACTCACACTTGGGATTGAAACCATGGGCGGAATTCGAACTCCACTTATCGACAGGAATACGACTATCCCGGCCGCTAAATCACAAACCTTCTCCACAGCAGCTGACAATCAACCATCTGTTGAAATCCATGTGTTGCAAGGGGAGCGAGAAATGGCTGCAGACAACAAATCACTCGGTAGATTTATTTTGGACGGCATTCCACCGTCTCCTCGAGGCATCCCGCAAATCGAAGTGACCTTCGACATTGATGCGAATGGTGTCCTGAGCGTGAAAGCCAAGGACAAGGCCACGAGCAAAGAACAATCCATCCGCATCGAAGCTTCTACCGGACTTTCCAAAGAAGAAATCGAAAGAATGAAGAAAGACGCGGAAGCGCATGCGGACGAGGACAAAAAGAAAAAGGAAAATGTGGAAATCAAAAATATGGCCGACACTCTCATCTTCACCACCGAAAAAGCTTTGAAGGACGCCGGAGACAAAGTTTCGGCTGACAAAAAGAAACCAGTCGAAGAGAAAGTGGAAGCCTTGAAGAAGGTGAAGGATGGCGAAGATTTTGAAGCCATCAAGAAAGCCACTGAAGAGCTTTCCACCGAAGCGCAAAAGATCGGGGAAGAACTCTACAAGGCATCCCAGCCAACTCCAGATGCAGCCGGACCCGCCTCCGCTGAAGCTACGGGCGAGGCGAAGGAAGCTGAAACAGAGAAGCCTGAAGAGCCTAAGTCATCCGCGGATGACGGAGCAGAGAAAAAAGAATAACAAACTTTAAAAAGAGCGAGGCGTTTGCCTCGCTCTTTTTTTTATCTCATGTTATTTATATTTTTTGAAGTAATATTCGCTGTATAAAAGTGTTATATCCGTGACTAGATTATTTACTTCCCACCAATCCAGACCAGTCTTTATCATAGGAGTAAAATTTATACTTTGGGGCAGTGATGGCCTGTTGAAAAATTTATAAATTAAAGTCACTTTAAAATTTTTAAAATCATACGAAATAGAGTTGGCTGGAAATTCTATGTCAGAAAAATAATCTTTTTCAATTAAGGAAACAACTAACATAATTTGCAATGTATCACAATCGGGATTGTATAAAAAATCCAACAGCACTTCTTTGTAGTTAGCTTTTTCTACATATTTAAATTTATCTGTGTGAGTATTTCCGTAACTTCTAAATAAAATTGGCACAAATAATTTATCTCTTTTCATTCCAGAATTTTTGTGTAATTGAAATATATTTTCTGTTTGCTGAGATTCATCTTTGTAAGTTTTTTTGATAACTATATTATCGTCCACTGGATTGTAATGAATAGAAGTATGCTGGTTTGCAGAATCTTCATATACGAGTTCACTGTCAGACATTAGTTTTTTTAAACCAGTATCAAATGAATATTTTCTAGATCCAGGAAATATTAAAAGCAGGTCAGAAAAATTATTATTCTGAGAATTTTTTGTTTCCTTAATTTTTAATAGCGTAATTTTATTATTTGGCGTATTTGCTGTGAATACACAATCCATAATATATTTTGAGTATAATTTTTTATAATGTACCTATAATAATATAATTTTTATGTAAATAAGACCAGTGACTATCGAGAGTGATTCTATTTTAACCTAAAACTTTGCTTTTGCGCTAAAAAATGCTAGTTTTAAAGTAGATTTATTTTTAAATATTTTGAAAATTCATAATAATATGAAAGTAACTAAACATAATATTTTAGAAGCCATGGCAATAATATTTTTTGCTATAATTACGGCATATTTTATATATTCTGATTTTACCAAAGAAAGGAAACCTTCTGCGTGTGATATTAATCCTAAAAGTGAAGATTGCTATTATGAGGAATTAAATAATGAGTCTGATTCTGATTATCAACCAGGAGCTTATGGTCCTGAATAACATTCTAGTTGAGGATTATCCTCAACTATCCAGCAAATATCATGACACCCACAAAGACTGCTTAGCGAGGAAGGTCCTCGCTAAATTTGTTCAGTAATTAGTTACGCAGCAATCACCACGCCCACTAAAAAGCATCCAAAAACAACACTCGAACAAACAAAAAAATATGTGTGGTCTGGTTGATAGTTATTATGTCGACATGCCTGTTTTCATTGACAATATCAAGGCACTATGATTCACTTAGACTAGTATCTTAAACATAATTCCTTGGTTTTTAAATCTTTTCAAAAAGGAGCTTCATCATGGGAAAAAGAGTTGAGGAAATGAATTTCCCCGAGCTTATCAAGAGATTCGAATCTGATATAGTTTATGACGTTCATTCTCTTCGGGCGAGATTTTGGCGATCGCACGCTCAAAAGATGCTTTTTTCAAAGGGGTGTGAAGCGCTTGGTCCAATAATCAAACACCTTCAAGCAGAAAAACCTGCTACTGATATCGAAGCAATTCAGGAAGAGGTGTTTATTGCCTGGGGACAGCTTCTCAATAGGATTGAAATAAAAGTCGATCCTGATAAGGGTGGCCCGCAAGATTTGAGGGATACCGCTGGTTGGATTGCGTGGGCGGAACGCTTTGCGAATTCGCCAGTATAATGCCAACTTGTTCCACTCCTCTAAGCCTGTCTCAATGAGACAGGCTTTTTTAAAAGCAGCAGCTATTTAGCGAGGACGGTCCTCGACTGAATTTGTCCAGCAACTAGTTACATAACAACCACCACGCCCACCAAAAACCATCCAAAAACAACACTCGAACAAACAAAAAAATATGTGGAGAAATTGGAGGATAAAAAAGAATAGTAAGCTACTAGAAAAAGCGAGGTTTCAAATCCTCTCTTTTTTGATTGTGTGGTATAATTGCGATATGGCTAATACGACTAATAAGGTAAATTGTGATTCGTCCTATGCGTCCAATTCGTCCAATAAAGATGGGTTGTTTTTTACGCATGGCGGTTATCGTAATTTGCAGTCATATCAGATGTCAACTTTGGTCTATGACTTGACGGTGAAATTTTGTGATGCCTTTGTTGATAGGCGAAGTCGAACGACTGATCAAATGGTGCAAGCCGCCAGAAGTGGCCGACAAAACATTGCCGAGGGCAGTCAGGCGGCAGGAACTTCAAAAAAGACGGAAATAAAATTGACCAGCGTGGCGCGGGCAAGTCTGGAAGAGCTGTTGATTGATTATGAGGATTTTTTGCGTCAACGTGGTTTGATTATGTGGGCGAAAGAATCACAAGAGGCAAAAACAGTTCGCAATTTGGCCTATACTCAAAATAGGTCTTATATGACCTATGAGACTTATCTAAAAAACTCAGAACTTGCCGCCAATGTTCTCATTTGTCTCATCCATCAAACGAATTATCTTCTTGACCGCCAACTTAAAAAATTAAGCGAAGAATTTTTAGATCAAGGCGGTTTCACGGAGAGATTGTATAATCAAAGAAAAAATCTGCGGGATAAAAATTAATTTAAATTTCATGAAAAAACAAATTTTATCAATCCATGGTGGAGATGTGTTCAATTCCTATGAGGATTATCTAAGCTTTTTGAGAGAGTATCCGGCGGATTTGAATAGGATATTAACAAAAAAGAAATGGAAAAATAATTTGCAAGATGACTTGGGAGAGGGCTGGGAAGTGTTGAATCCACAGATGCCAAATTATCATAATGCGAAATATGTGGAATGGAAAATTTGGTTTGAAAAATTCTTGCCATTCTTGCGAGATGGAGTTATTTTGATCGGCAGTTCTTTAGGTGGAAGTTTTTTAGTAAAGTATCTTTCGGAAAATGAATTTCCGGTAAAAATATCAGCTGCTTATCTAATAGCCGCACCTTTCAGCGCTGAGAGCAGGGACGCCAATTATACGCTAGGCGATTTTGCTTTGCCGGAGGCATTGGATAAGTTTGAACAGCAAGTTGAAAAAATATTTTTATACCACTCTGCGGATGATCCAGTTGTTCCTTTCTCCGACTTGGAAAGATATGCCCAAGTTTTTCCGAAAGCCAAGAAAGTTATTTTCCAAGACCGCGGACATTTCAGTCAAGAGCATTTTCCGGAAATCGTGGATGCGATTAAAAAATTAGCAGAATAATATGGGAAAAGATCGATTTAAACTTATCGCAGCCGTCTACCTGATGCTTATCAAAGACGGGAAAATTTTAATGTTGCGAAGATGTAACACCGGATATGAAGATGGAAATTATAGTCTTGTTGCCGGGCATGTTGATGAGGGTGAATCTTTCAAGGAAGCAATAGTGCGAGAGGCAAAAGAAGAATCGGGGATTGAGATAGAATTGGAAGATGTCGATGTGGTGCATATCATGCACAGGGTTGCGCTTGGTAGAATCAGTATTTTTTTGACGGCGAAAAAATGGAACGGAGAGATAAAAAATATGGAACCGGAAAAATGTGATGATCTGAGTTGGTTCGATAGCAATAATCTTCCCGAAAACACAATCCCATATATCAGAAAAGCCATTGAAAGTTATAGAAAGGGCATCTCGTACAGCGAGGATTAGATGCCAATTTATTTTTTATTTTGCGGTACAACGAAGGGTATCTGTATTTGACAAAAATAATTAATTAGTGTATACTTGTATATTGTCATAAATGGTTATGTCAATGAGTTTTTTTACAAATTCAGAATGGGGTGAGAGAGATGAAAAGTGCGATTTCAACAAGTATTATTGCGGTGCTGGCAATGTTGACGGTGTGCTCATCAGCTTTGGCGGAGGGTTCCTATGCCAAGATTGATTGGCTTGGATCGTATGTTTTTGGGAACGGGTTTCAAGCCTACGAAAACCCGGTCTTTCAAGCAGAGATCGGTCACGAGTTCAAAAACGGCTTTGGGGGGTCTATTTGGGGCTCTCTGCCGGCAGGGCTTCAGAGCATTGGTGATAATGCTGCCACGGAAGTTGATGTGTGCGCGTGGTATCATTACGGACTGGCAACATTGGGAATCTCGTACTTTTCCATTTTCCCAGACAACGGTGATTTTCACAAAAATGATGTCTGGCAGTTGAATGGCGACATCAGCAAAGATTTCAACTTTGGTAGTATTGTTGTCACACCAGGATTTAGGGCTGAGTACAATATGCCGGTTGACGGAACATACAGTCAAGAAACTACCGGACTCTATCTCATTCCCAGGATCAATTTTTCTGCCAAGCTCAGTGAGCGGTGGCAGGCAAATGTGATGACGAAGTTTGAAGGAGATCTCGGAGGTTACGGTGCACAAAAGGCGCTCGTAATTTTGGTGGCCCCAGGATTAACTTGGAAAATCTCTGACACATTAACCGCCAATGCTAGTGTCAGCATGTACTTTCCGTCATTGGCAAAATCCAGCGATTCCAGAGAAAACGAACTGGTTCCAAGAATTGGCATCAGCAAGTCATTTTAGCATGACATGGCGTGCAAACGGGTGGACATTCATAAGAGTGTCCACCCTGTTTTATTTTGTGGTACAATGGGAGTACAAGTAACTTTTAATCTACGGGAAGATTATAAGGTCAAAGAAAAAAGATACGTGATAAAAATTGATTAAAAAAATATGAAAAAATTATCGCTAGAAGATATATTTGGTGCCATAGGAATTGTGGTAGGCTTTATTTTTATTCTGTATGTATTTTTTTCGAAGGACTATATCGAAAGGGGTGGGGCGGCAGTAAAGGATTTAGGAATATTTGTTTTATTGCTAAGTATAGTTATTGGTTTCGCGCTTTTTGCTCGAAAGCAAATAAACATTTCTAACGCAAAAAGAGATGAGGTTATAAAAAAAGAAAAAGAGAGGGAGGAAAAAGAGGCAGAGGAGAAGAAAAAAGAAGAACAATCAAGTTTTGTAGAAAATGACATAAAACATATTGGTAATATTGCAGTGGGTTTGTTTCATTTTTTGCCATTATATTTTACGCTATTCCTTATAAAAATTGATCTACATATAGCATATAAGTTTGTATTATTTGCATTGGCTATTTCTGTTTATATAATGATTGAGTTAAACTATTTATATAGTAAAGTTTTTGATTTGTTTTTAGCTATTAAAATAAAATTTAGAATTAAAAACTTTTTCGTCATTGGAGCACTACTTATTCTTTCAGCTATTGCATTGCTTATTATCACAATTTATTTTGCATATAATCTAATTATTTTTTATGTAGAAAAATTTCCCAATTAGCCAGTCGATGATTGCCTTTGACTAGCCAATAAATATCATAATCAACAAGGACTATTTTAAGATAGTCTTTGATCAAGCGAAAAATCTGCGGGATAAAAAGTAATTGAAATTTTATGAAAACAATTCTGCTAACTTCAGCCGGGATGAATATGAGGGAAGAAATTTTGAAAATTCTTCCCAAGCCGGCTGGGCAAATTAAATTGGCGCACATCATCACCGCTTCAAAAGTTGAGGAGGATATTTCGTATGTAGAAAATGAAAGAGCTGCTATGGCTGAGTTGGGATTGCAGGTTGAGGAGATTGACATTGAAGGCAGGGATGAGCATGAACTTCGCAAAGCACTTGCCGACAAAGATATTATCTACGTCCAAGGTGGAAACACGTTCTTTCTTTTGAAGTGCGTTCGGGAAAGTGGTTTTGATAAAGTAGTCAAAGATTTAATTGAAGAAGGTGTGATTTATATCGGCGTCAGCGCCGGCAGCATCATCGCCGGACCAACGATTGAAACTGCCGGATGGAAAGGCACGGACGGAGATTCTAACATGGTTGGCATAGAAGATTTTTCCGGCATGGGTTTAGTTGATTTTAATGTTTTTGTGCACTATCAAGATGAATATTGGGAAGCAGTTGAAACAGAGAGTAAAAAAACAAATTATCCAATCAGGATCTTGACTAATGATCAGGCGGTCTTAGTGAAAAATGGGGAAGTGGAATTTATTGAGAAATAATTGAAAATATGAAAAACACTAAAAATTACGTGATAGTTCTGGAGCCGGCAAAAGCGGTGCAAGAAAGAGAACTTTAATTATAAAAAATAAATTTTGTATATTCTATGGAAACTATTTTTTCAGCAGTATGGAGTTATATGAGGTCAGATGCTAAAGGAGGTCTGTTTATTATAACAATGGTTATTATTCCTATTGTCCGTTTAATAATCATTTATACGAACAAAGATCTTCGAGCGGAAGCATCTGTTTATATAGCTGAAACACAGAGCAGGAAGACATTGGGAATCAATGGTCCCAAAATAGCTTCATGGCCTGGCGCATTGATTGCTTTGATTTCTGCTGCCGTGTTGGTTTACGTATTTTCTTATTTTATGGGATATAATAAATAAAAACATGATCACAGAATTTGCAAATATCACAAGCAAATTGGAATATTTCATCAAAGAGAAAAATGTGGAAGCGGAGCATATGTTGCGCACCGGTTTTTGGCTGCGCGAGATTTTTCCGGAGGCGGATGAGGTGATGTATGTGGCCGCCATTTGTCATGACATTGAACGCTGTTTTCCATTGCGGGAGGGGGAGACGAAACCGCCTAAGACCGGAGAGGATGAAAAAGATGCGGAATATCTGGCGTGGCATGGACAAAGATCGGCTGAATTCACGGAAAAACTTTTGCGGGAATTCGGCTTTGCTGATGAGGATGTAATAGTGAAAATAAAGACGCTAATTGCGGAACACAGCCTTGGAGGAACGAAAGAGCGGGATGTGATGATGGATGCCGATAGCATCAGTCTGTTCGAGAATAATGCGGAACTATTTATCAAAGAGGGAAAAGACAAAGAAAAATTGCGCCGAAAATTCGAAGCTGAATTTGCCCGCCTTTCTTCCGCCAAAGCCAAGGAACTGGCCAAGCCGTTTTATGATAGGGTAATAGGAATATTGAATAAGTGCTAGCCCGGTGTCGTTTTGCTCATAAATATGATAATAAAAATTACCGCCTCCTAAAAAAAGCCTTGTCTAAAGGGCTTTTTTATGATGCTATTGACTTTTTGCTGAAAGTGTGCTACAATGGCGCGTTGTGATAGAGAATAGTGTTCTTTAATTAAATATCTCAATCTCGAGATATTAGATAGATCCTATATAGGCGAAGGGGGGAAAAATGAGCGGTAGCATATATAGTGACAGATATATTGATATGTCTGTATTGGCAGCTCCTCTAGGTGATTGTTGTTGCCCGTGGGGAATTATTGAGATGAAAAACAAGATTACTGCAGCCGAGTGGTCTCTGTCTCTAGGACTCGCTTCCTTCTGCGACGGACTGTTTTATTCTCGTGAGGAAGAAATTGCACAACTGAGAACAGATCTTGATAATCTATGTCTCAGCTGGATTAGGGCAGAATAATATTCTCAAAAGGAGGTACTGGTATGGCGGCTGAAAAAATATCACACACAATAGGGCACCCAATACGTTTGGATGCCCTAGATTTTTTATAGTAGGATTTGTATAGTTGGTATTTATTGATGCGTTTCATAGGGTTGGAATAAGCGCCATAAATTTCATCAGGGGATAAAAATGGATGGCTGTCAATATTTACATTGTTGATAAAATAAAGTATACCTAGAAGATAGTTGTTTTAAAATTGCGGAAGAATAGAGGCATTTTCTATCAAATTCTGAAAGGGATGGGTAAATATTATGAAATTAAAAATATTACTGGGAGGTGGAATATGAAGTGCGCGCTGAAAAAATGTGGATTCAACAGAAGGAATAAATGCACCAACATGCGACTTGTAAGAGCATGGAGCAAAAAGGTGGACAGTGTAAAATATTGCATGTGTTTCGTCCCTGCTCAAGAGAAAAAAGTGAAGGCGAAAAAGAAAAAGCGCACTTCACTAAGAATCAAATGATTTTCTTGTTCATGCCGCCGGAGCCCATTGGGTCGCCGGCGGTTTTTTCATGGAGTTGGCTTTTCTGCGCAAAAGTGCTAACCTTGATGTAGAATTTTTTATATAAAAAACATGCAAAACGTCATCATCACGAATAATGAAAAACTTTCCGAGCTAAAAAAACGGATTGCGCTTGGCGGAGCCCAAAGGCTGCAGGTGGTCTCGGATTTCGACAAGACGCTGACCTCGTGTTTTGTCAACGGCACAAAAATCCCGTCGCTGATTTCAATTTTGCGCGATGAGAAATATTTGACGCCGGATTATCCGGAAAAAGCACAGGCCTTGTATGACAAATATCATCCGATGGAAATTGATCCGAAAATCCCTTTAGCGAAAAAACAAGTGTTGATGCATAGTTGGTGGAGTGAGCATTATGCACTCCTTGTGAAGTCTGGTCTAACCAAACAGGATTTGGCGCGGGTGGCGCAGTCGAAAAAGATTGCTCTTCGTCCCGGGGCAGTCGAATTCATGGATTTTCTGCATCAACAGGATATTCCGCTGGTCATTCTATCGGCGGCCGGATTGGGCTTTGAAACCATTCAAATGTATCTGGAAAATAAAAATGTTTTACATGAAAATATTCATATTGTTTCCAATGTTTTGCAATGGGATGAAAAGGGAAAGGCCGTTGGAGTTCAGGAACCGATAATACATACTTTTAATAAGAATTATGCAGCCGTAAAGAAGCTAGAATTTTTTGGGACGTTACGGGAAAGAAAAAACATCATCTTACTGGGGGATGGTGAAGGTGATGCGGCGATGGTCGAGGGATTTGAGTATGATAATATTATCAAAATTGGTTTTTTGAACGAGGGTGTGTCGGTTGATCTGGAAAAGTTCAAGAACTCCTATGACGTGCTGGTCTTGCATGACGGACCCATGGACTATGTGCTGGAATCTTTCACTAGTCTTTTTGATGTTGTCATCGTGAACGATTCGCCGATGGATTTTGTGAACGTCCTACTACGGGAGTTGGTTTCGGCGAAAGATCATGCCGGCAAAAAAAATTCTTACATGACAAGTTAATTTTTTAGCGGCTAATAAAATTATTTAAAAAAATTAAAATTATACCTATGACTGAACAACAATCGCAACAGATTCAAATCAAAGCCAGTGACGAAAAGCTCAAGGGGGAATATTCCAATATGATGCAAATCCTGCACACCAAGGAAGAATTTGTCCTGGACTTTTTGAACGTGTTTCCGCCCACCGGCACTTTGAATTCCCGAGTCATTCTTTCTCCGGGACATTTCAAACGGATGATCAAAGCGATGGGGGAGAACCTGCAAAAATACGAAACCATGCACGGAAAAATTGAAGAAGCTGAGGCGCCCAAAAGTAGCATCGGATTTCAAGCATAAAATATAAAATGTAATTTGAATGAGATATGCATAAGAGGTGTCCGAAGAATTTTTCTTCGGACATTTTCATTTCCTCCTTACGGAGAGTTGGGAGAGATTGACAAAAGCGAAAGAAGGGAGTAAATTAAGCAATTATGGATGGAGAGGGTTGTTTAACAATAATTATTTTTCATGAGGTAATCAAGATGTCATATTATAGTAGCTTTTTTCGAGCTGCGTTGGTGGAAATCAATCAACGCTTGGTGCGCCGTAGGGAGACGCGAGGAATTCTAAGCCTTCTTCATGGGGGAGCAAAAGAAGTTTTGGAAATCGGCAGTAATCTGGGCTATTTGACAGGCTTGATTGCTGATAACGGTGCTACAGTGACTGGTATTGATACCAATACTAGTGATCTGGTTTTCAGGGTCGCCAGGAAAAGGAATGTTGGGCGCAATGTTGGGTTTGGCAGGGTTGATGCACTAAAAATGCCATTTGCGGACAGTTCTTTCGACTACGTCGTATTGTCCCACGTGCTGGAGCATTTTGCTGAACCGGAGCCATTGCTCAAAGAAATCAAGCGGGTTTTGAAAAAGGATGGCAAGGGGAAGTTGATCACGGTGGTTCCGATAGAAAAATATCTGGGACAGAACACGCGGGATCATAAACTGTTGTTCCGGTCCATGGCCGACCTGAGAGATCTCCTGCAAAAGCATGGTTTCTGCCTGATAGAGTCTATTGATATGAAAAACTCGGTGGCGACCAAACACTCTTTTTCAGTGAAGCAATAAAACGCCTTAGTAAAAGGACAGACGAGAGAATTCTCGCCCGTCCTTTTTTTATGGGCTGGCGCTCTACAAGCTCGGATTTTTTTGTGGTATAATCGAGATAGGAAAAAAGTAATCATTTTTTTTATTCATATGAGTAAACAAACAGGAGACAATTTTACAATCGGTGAAAATGATATAACTCAAGCGGATATGGCGGATATTAATTTTCTGCTGGTGCAACTCAATCCCAAGGCGCAGAAAATTGACCTTAAAAAAGTCAAAGTGGTGATGCGCAGTGGGGTGATCATGAGCGTGCGAGATAAGAATAAGAACGGACAACTGATAGGGATGGGCACCTTGCTGATTGTGAATAAACTTTTTGCTTTGTGTGGCACTATTGAAGACGTGGTGGTGCGGGAAGAATATCGCGGCCAGGGCTTGGGTAGAAAAATCACCGAAGCGTTGATTGCGAAAAGCGAAGCGCTGGGCATGCGATTTGTGGATCTCACTAGCAAGCCCCAAAAAAAAGTGGCCAATCAGCTGTATGCATCAGTTGGTTTTGAAAAAAGAAAAACGAACGTCTATCGGCGGTATTTGCAAGGGAATAAATAAATATTTAAAGAATAAATATATGTTTGAAGAATTTAAGAAATTTGCTATCAAAGGTAATGTAGTGGATTTGGCAGTCGGTGTGGTGGTGGGCGGTTCTTTTGGCAAAATTGTCACTTCATTTGTGAATGACATCATTATGCCACCCATTGGAGTGCTGACGGGCGGGGTGGATTTTTCCAAACTGGCCGTGACCCTGAAAGGCGCTTCCGGGGAAGTGCCGGCCGTGACCATGAATTATGGCATCTTTCTTAATACCGTCATCGATTTTTCCATCATCTCATTTACCATTTTTTTTGTGGTGAAACAGTTGGCGCGTTTCAAGAAAAAAGAAGATGCAAAAAAGATTAAGACACCGGAGGATGTGCTGTTGTTGCAAGAAATTAGGGATTTATTAAAAAATAAAGCCTAAATAGTAGTTCTTTACGGGGAAAAGCTGGGTCAAAATTCAACAAGCAAGAGGTGGATCATGAGCGAATTAATAAAGGAGATAGTCATCAAAACATTTCGCGGACATCAGGATTTTGAAAAATTGTTGAAAGCGGGCACGATAAAATCATTATTAACGGTGATTATTGTGGATCAGGAAAGATATCTGGTTGACGGGGATGGCAGGCTGGTTTCCCTTGAGGCGGATGAGTTTTCATTTGATCCGGTGGAAATTTTGGTCGGCAAAGATTGGTCTATTGAAGACTCGCAGAAAAAAATGAGTAGCTGATTTTTTAGCAACAAGCTTGCCTCCAATGATTTTTTGGCCCTGTGCAGATTCTTTGCACAGGGCTTGTTTTTTGGGTAGGATTTTGACTTTGCCAAAATCTTTAATTTATTCTATAATGAAGGCAGACTTATCTAAGAATAATCTTTTCGTTAAAAACTTCCAAATTTTGGCTGCGATTTGTTAAAAGTTTTTCGAATACTAAGGTATTCATCAAAATTTTTAACTGCGTCGAACCCAAAATTAAAAAGTTTCACTTGAAAAATTATTCATAGAAAAGTCTGTAAATAAAAATATAAAAATTAATCTAGCAATGAGTATTTTTTCTAAAATTTTAGGCAGTCACGGTGGGTCATCGGACTACTTGCTTTCTCTGGATATTGGAACCGAGGTGGTGAAAGCTTTGGTTTTTAAGATTGATGCGGAAACTGGCAATGGCATTGTGACTGGTGTCGGACGAGCCAGGCAACGCCTGGGGGATATGCAAAGTGGAGCGGTTTCAGACATTGCCGGCGTAATTGAAAATTCCAAAAAAGCTATTCAAGCGGCGAAGCTGATGGCGGGGGTGAAAAAAGTGAAAAAGGCCATCGTGGGCATTGCGGGTGAGTTAGTAAAAGGCACCACCACTACGGTGCATTATGAACGTATAAAACCGGAAATCAGAATTGATTTGCCGGAACTAAAAAATATTATTCAAAAAGTACAATGGAAAGCCTTTGACCGCATTCGCCAACAGCTGGCATGGGAAACCGGGCACAGTGAAATTGAAGTGAAATTGATTAACGCAGCGATTGTGGATGTGCGCATTGACGGCTATCGCGTCACCAATCCGGTGGGCTTCCAGGGACGAGATGTTTCTATTTCAGTTTTCAATGCCTATGCGCCGATGGTGCATTTGGGTGCTTTGCAATCTATTGCGGAAGAATTGAAATTGGAGCTTTTGAGCATCGCGGCTGAGCCCTATGCTGTCGCTCGATCAATGGGTATTGAGGATGCTTTGGATTTTAATGCTATTTTTATTGATATCGGAGGAGGTACGACGGATATTGCGGTAGTGCGAAATGGCGGTTTGGAAGGAACGAAGATGTTTGCTCTGGGAGGTCGCGCCTTCACTAAACGTCTAGCGCAAGAATTGGGCATTACTTTCGAAGAAGCAGAAGTTTTGAAAATTAAATATGCCGAAGGCCGACTGGGTGGAGACGTCACCTATAAAATTGAAAAAATGCTTAGTGATGATTGCGCGGTTTGGCTTTCCGGAGTAGAATTGTCCTTAGCGGAATTTGCCGGTTCAGATGTGTTGCCTTCCCGCTTCTTTCTGTGCGGTGGTGGCTCAGGTTTGCCGGGTATCAAAAAAGCGCTGACCGGCTCTAAGTGGACAAAGGATTTGCCGTTTGCGAAGGCGCCTCAGGTTAGTTTCTTGCAACCGAAAGATGTGGTGAATATTATTGATGCTACGGGAGAATTGCGGGATCCGCAAGATATCACTCCGATGGGACTGGCTAATTTGGCGCTAGACTTGGCGGGAGAGGAAAAAGTAATGGCTGGCATCTTGCGGCGAGCAGTGAAGATGATTCAAAAATAGCATGCGAAAAGCCTACCTACCGGCAGGCAGGCGCACTACGAAAGCGCCCATGCGAATAAAATTTTAAAAAATAATTTTGTAGATTCGCATTTAATTCGTAGATTCGAATCGGTAATTATATGACACATCAAACATTTTACATTGATATTGATGAGGAGATCACTTCTATTGTGGATAGATTGCGAAAATCTAAATCCAAGGAGGTGGTTATTGTCGTGCCTAAACGAGCCATTTTGATTCAGAGCATTGTCAATTTGAAATTGTTGAAAAAAGAAGCTGAAAGTTTTAAGAAAGAGCTTATTATCGTTACGCAAGATAAATTAGGCAAATTGCTGATTGAGAAAGCGGGTATTGAGGTGGAGCAAAAGTTGGATGATATTGATGGCTGGGAGATGGAGGCGTCGAATAATTTGGAGGAGAGTTTGGTGGAGATTGGCTTGGATAGTAGCAGTGTGAATGAAAAAATTGGCAAGAATAAAAAAGATTTCAATCAGATTGGATCTGCCGGCTATTATCAATCAAGTACCGCGGATTCTATGGCTGATCCGATAGTCTATTCAGAAAAAAGAAATCAGGAAATTTTTCAAGCAGAAGAGGACGAGGAAAGAATAATCAACAAAGAATTGGTGATAGACGTGAGTGAAGAGCTTCGCAAACAACAACCCTCCTTCAAGAGCAAGCGAGCGAAGGGTGGGATGTTTGCCCCCATGGATATGATTAGAAATATGGAAATTGTGGAAAATAATGCTCCGACTGATGAAGTGCCGGAGAGGGTGGCTAAGAGTAGCTCAAAGAAAATTTTCAAACAAGAGCGATTAGATGATTTCAGTAAAGAAAATGCTTTTATGCAAGAGCATGAAGAGGAAAATAGCGCGGAAAAAGCCGGTAAATTTTTTGAGCAGAAAAAAGCATCAAGCAATCGGGAAGATGAATACAAGAGTATTAATGTGGGTAGCAGTATGGGTAAATATTTCTTTTTATTTACTATGGTGGCTGTTTTGGCTATTTTGGGGTCAGCGGCCTATCTTTTCTTGCCTAAGGCAACTATTAATGTTTTCGCAAAAAATAAAATGCAAGCAGTGGAGTTGCAAGTGGATGGCAATAGCGAGGTGAGTGAAATGGACGTGGTAAATGAAATTATTCCTGTAAAGGCAGTCACCCTTGCTGACGAGCTGACTAAGAGCTATGAAACAACAGGTGCTAAAGACTCTTCTAATCAAAAGGCGCGCGGGGTGATTACTGTTTATAATGAATTTAGTGCTAGTCCACAACCATTGGTGGCAACCACTCGATTTGAAAGCGTAGATAAAAAAACATTCAGATTGGTGAAGGCCATTACGGTTCCGGGGATGGAAACGGTCGGGAGTGAGAATAAGCCAGGCGCTATTGAGGCGGATGTGGTGGCGGATGAATCGGGTGAGGAATATAATATAGCGCCAACTTCTTTTAGTATTCCTGGTTTTGAGAGTAGTGGCGGTGAAAAATATAAGAAAATTTATGCCAAGTCATTTGCAGCGATGATCGGTGGCGGTCAAGGTAGTCAAAAGGTAAAGACTGTTTCCGATAGTGATATCAATACTGCCAAAACCAAAGTTCTACAAGAATTGAAAGCCACCATTACGCAAAAATTAAAGGATTCCGTGGGAGCGGACTATATTTTCTTGGATGACGCCGTGAGCATTGATGATGCTGTGTATACCCTGACTAAATCCTCGGGCGACATGGCAGATAATTTTTCCATTACGGTGAAGGTCACGGCTAATGCATTGGTTTTTAGAGAAAGTGATTTGAATGCGATTGTGACAAATGCACTGGGCAAAAAAGGGGAACACGGTGCTCAAATTCCGGAAAATTCTATTCATCTGGATTTTGGCAAGACTGACGTGAATTTCAAAGAGGGAAGTCTGGTTATTCGGGTGCATGCCACCGGAAACATTGTGCCGGAAATTGATTTGGAGAAAATAAAACAAGCTCTTCTAGGGAAACCAGAAGGGGAAATTCAGCCTTATATAAAAGAACATGCTAGCGACATTGAAAAAGTGGAAATCGTGTATTGGCCATCCTTTATTACCGGCAAAATACCCGTTTATGAGAGTCGCGTGACCATTTCTCTTGACCCGGTAGTGAATTAGGAGTAAAATAAATTCAAGCTTTTGGGCTGGTAATTTTATTATTATTTCGACTAAAGGGGGTGTGGGGTTGACAAGATTTGAATATATCGTTAAGATAATAGAAGGTGTTAGAAGATATATAAATTTCAAAATAGAGGGAAGAGAATGAAATGCATGAATTAGGATCGATTTTTATTCCTGAGGTAATTTTTTTTGCCCCAGGGAAATCTCCGTCTATTTTTTTGGTTATGCTTTTCCTGCCTATTAACGGGCAGTCAAATTAGATAAAATATGGAAAATAATAAAGAATTAGTTAAACTGGAGGGTGTGGTGGAAGAGAATTTGCCCAGTACAACCTTTAAGGTGAAGCTGGATAATGGGCATGTCGTCCTGGCTCATATCTCCGGCAGAATGCGAGTTAATTATATTAGGCTTCTCCCTGGCGATAGAGTGCTCATTGAGATGAGTCCCTACGACCTATCCAAAGGCAGAATAATTCAAAGATTAAAATAATATGAAAGTAAGAGCATCAGTTAAAAAGATTTGTGACAAATGTAAAATAGTAAAGCGAAAAGGTGTGCTTTTCGTGATTTGTATTACGCCAAAGCACAAACAAAGACAAGGCTAGATACAAATTGGGATTCGATAAGTCCGAAACAAGGCGAATCTTTAAAAAATTACAATTCGGATATAATTAGTATTAAAATTAGCATATGTTAAGAATCGCTGGAGTAAATATTCCTGATGAAAAAAGAATAGAAATTTCCCTTACCTATATTTATGGCATTGGACCGAGTTTTGCGGCTAAAGTGTTGGACGCGCTGGATATATCCAAACAAATAAGAACAAAAGATCTTTCCGAGGAGCAAGGCAATAAGATTCGAGAGTATGTCGAAAAGAATTTGCGAGTAGAAGGAGAATTGAAACATGCAGTTAAGAATAATATCAAGCGGTTGAAAGAAGTAGGTTGCTATCGCGGGACCAGACACCAAAAAGGTTTGCCTGTGCGAGGACAACGAACTAAGACTAACAACCGAACAGTGCGAGGCAATGTCAGAAGAACGATGGGTAGCGGTCGAGTGAAGACAGAGAAGACTTAAGATGCTAATAGTTGCGAATAATTAAGTCGAATTAATGCGAATAGCAACATCAAATAAAAATTTTGCATAAATTTATTTAAACATTAGAGTTAATTTGAATATTATGACTGAAGAAAAAGCTACAACTGAAGAAATTAAGGAGGAAAAAGGGGCAGTTTCCGAGGAGGGCAAGGCAGCAGAGGTGAAGACTGCTGAAACTGCTAAATCAGGAAAGGTCAAAAAAGCCAAAAGACAAATCCTCAAAGGCCGGGCGACAGTGAAATGCACTTACAATAACACTATCGTGAGCATTGCGGATATCAACGGAGGTGTTTTGGGGTGGGCTTCTTCCGGGATGATGGGATTCAAAGGAGCGAAAAAAGCGACTCCCTATGCCGCTACGCAGGTTGTGGCTAGCGTTTCGGAAAAAGTGAAAAAATATGGCTTGCAAGAGCTGGAAGTGTTTGTGAAAGGTGTTGGTAGTGGCCGAGAAGCTTCTATTCGAGCTCTGTCTAATAATGGTTTTGAATTATTATTGATTAAAGATATTACGCCTATTCCACATAATGGTTGTCGACCAAAGAAACCAAGAAGAATCTAAATCAATAATTTTAAATTTTAAATTTCAAAATTTTTTTAATACTATGGCTAGAGATACCGAAGCAAAATGTCGAAAATGTAGAAGAGCAGGTGAAAAACTGTTTCTTAAAGGTGACCGTTGCAGCACTGGAAATTGTGGTATGGTGAAACGGGCTTATGCGCCGGGAGTGCATGGAAAAAAAGTTTCTCGTGGCCAAAGTGAATATGGCACCCAGCTTTCCGCTAAGCAGAAGATCAAAAGAATCTATGGTGTGATGGAGAGACAGTTTCGAAAACATTTTGATGAAGTTTCCAATAAAGAAGGTATTACCGGTGATTTATTGCTGACTCGTTTGGAGATGCGACTAGATTCCATCGTATATCGAGCCGGATTTGCCGTTTCTCGAGCGCAGGCCAGACAAATTGTGAACCACGGATTGATAAGCGTCAACGGCAAAAAAATGACTATTCCTTCTGCCGAAGTGAAAATCGGGGATATGATTGCTATCAACGCCACTAAAAAAGAAAAGAATTATTTTAAAGAGGTGGTGGCGGTAATCAAGAATAAAAAAGATTTCCCATCCTGGATTAGTTTTGATACTACTAAGATGGAAGCCAAGGTGACCAGTGCTCCTACAAGAGACGAAATTGGTATCAATGTGGATACCCAAATCATTGTTGAATATTACTCAAGATAAAAAAAACCGATGCGAAACTACGAATGTTACACACGAATCTACGAAATTAAAGTAATTTAAATAATTTAAAAAAGAATAACGATATGAAGCTAGGGGTTCGTAGATTCGAATTCATTCGTAGGTTCGTATCGGTATAAAATTATGCAATCAATAACACTTCCTCAGAAACCAAAGCTTACTATGCTTGATGAAAAAACAGGCAAGTTTGAAATTGAAGGATGTTATCCTGGATACGGAACGACTTTAGGGAATGCTCTTCGCAGAGTGCTTCTTTCTTCTCTTCCCGGATCAGCGATCACTTCTGTTAAAATTAAAGGCGTGACTCACGAATTTTCTACTGTACCTGGCGTTTTGGAAGATGTTATTCAAATCATTTTGAACCTCAAACAAGTCAGATTTAGATCTTTTAACGAAGAACCGACCAAGATTTCTTTGAAAGTGAAAGGCGAAAAAGTTGTGACCGCAGGTATGATTGAATGTCCAACTGGCATCGAAGTGGTTACTAAAGACGCTGTGATTGCCACCATTACCGGCGCTAAAGGCGAGCTGGAAATGGAATTGGAAATTGGCAATGGTATTGGTTATGTGCCAGTGGAGCAACAAAACAGAACAGAGAAAGAAATCGGCGTGATTGCCGTGGATGCTATCTATACTCCGATTAAAAGAGTGAATTATGATGTGGCTAACATGCGCGTAGGAAAAAAGACGGATTACGAAAAAATTACTTTGGAAATTATGACTGATGGCAGCATTGAACCTAAAGAAGCTTTTTCTAAAGCAGTAGATATCCTAGTGGAGCAATTCTCTGTTTTCACTTCGGTGGAAAAAGAAGCTAAGAAAGAGGCGGTGGTGATTGAAGAAGGGCCGGTGATGATGGAAAAAGAAAAAGAAGTGGTTGTGGAGAAGAAGGATGATACCAAGAAAGTGGAGGTGACCGCGCTGAAAAATCTGTCCACCAGAACTTTGAATGTTTTGGAGGCCAACAAGATTGGCAATATCGGTGCCATTATCAAAATGACCGAGGCGGAACTAACTGATTTGGAAGGAATGGGAGCGAAAGGTGTGAAAGAAGTGAAAAAAGCTATCGGAGATTATGGTGTTAATCTAAGACAAGATAAATAGTCAATTGCGTCGCAAATGGACAAGACACAATATCGGATACATTTGCGAATAAAAATTAAAAAATAATTAGTGTAAGTTAGGGTTTTATACAATCATGAAGCATTTACAAAAAGGACGAAAATTGGGCAGAGTTAGAAATCAGCGGACAGCTTTGTTCCGAACAATGTTAGGTAGTTTGATTATGGAAGAAAAAATCAAAACCACCGAAGCCAAGGCCAAGGAAATGAAAGCCAAGATTGACAGAATTATCAACCGAGCGAAGCTATCCAGAGATCCTGAAAAGTTGGTGACTATTAAGCGTGATTTGAGGATAAAACTTCCTTTAATGGCGGTGAAAAAAGTTACTGGTGAATTTTTGGAGCAGTTTTCCAAGCGAGACAGCGGTTACACTCGGATTATCAAGATAGCCCCGAGACAAGGAGATGCTGCCAAGTTGGCCATTATCGAATTTGTCAAATAATAGTTCTCCCATTCAATTGAAGTAACGTAAAAAATATAAGGACCTGATATCAATTCAAAAAAATAATTAGCGAGAATTGGTGAGTAGGTAAAATTTATGAGTAAAGTAAAGAAAACAATTCAAAGAAAATATCATTTGTTTGATGCAAAAGATCAGGCTTTGGGGAGAATGGCTACTGAAATAGCGCTTATTCTACGAGGAAAAAACAAGGTGGATTTTACTCCGAACATTGACGCCGGTGATTTTGTGGTCGTGATTAATACTGACAGCCTGCAAGTGACCGGTAATAAGATGGAAGGCAAGGTGTATAACCATTACAGTGGTTTTCCGGGTGGAATGACTACTATTAAGTTGAAAGATCAAATTGTCAAGGATTCCCGAAAGGCAGTTGAGGGGGCTGTCTATGGGATGCTTTGCAAAAATAAATTGCGAGACCGCATGATGACCAGACTGCTTCTTTATACCAATGATCAACATAAACATACGATCGAAGTAACCCATTAAATAATTTTATAATTTTTGAATGTTATAATTTTATAAATAAATCTAAATTTTTAATGTTTAAACATTCGAAAATTAGTGCATTATTTAAAAAATTACAAAATTAAAAATTAAAAATTCTCTGTACTATATGGCAACTAAAAAAACTACTACTGAAGAGACGAAGAAAAAGGCTCCTGCAAAAGAAGCTAAGGTTAAAGCTGTAAAAGAAGTGAAAGAAAAAAAGGAAGTAAAAAAAGTCACAAAGAAGGAAGTAAAGGAAATAAAAGTGGCTAAAGAAGTGAAAAAAGAAACCAAGGAAGTAAAGAAAGAAACCAAAGCTGTTAAGGCAGCGGGGGAATTTACCGGAAAATATTTTTATGCCGTAGGGAAGCGAAAAACTTCAATTGCTCAAGTCAGAATTTATGCCGTGGAAAAAGAGCCAAAAGGGATCGTGGTGAATGGCAAGGATGTTAAGGCCTATTTTACCATCGAAAGGCACGTAGAGGCGATTAAGGCGCCTTTGGCAGTGGTTGGCATGGCCGATAAGTTTGATATTTCTGTGAAAGTGAATGGGGGTGGCATTATGGGACAGGCCGAAGCGGCACGTTTGGGTGTGGCTAGGGCTTTGGTGGTGTTTGATGCAAATCTTAAGAAAACTTTGAAAGACGTGGGATTCTTGACTCGAGATGCCAGAGTGGTAGAGCGAAAGAAACCCGGCAAGAAGAAAGCGCGCAAGTCTCCACAGTGGGCAAAACGTTAGTTATCAATATTATTATAGGTATGAAAAAACTGCTTGTTTAAGCAGTTTTTTCTTTGCAGGAGAAAAAAGCGTGACAGGATTTGCAGAGTGTGCTATAATTGAACGGCAACAAGTTGCGCATCCCAAAAGGGACTGTTCTTTAGTTCATTTTTTATTGTTTAGCGAAGTGAGTGAAATGAAAATAGTTTTTCATTTCCGAGCGAGCGACAACAACAAAAGGTTTAATACTTCGCGGCTTGCCGCGGAAACCTGTTGGTCCAGGGCTTGCCCTGGAGTATTAATACCGTTTATTCATCTTTTTCAGATAGACTAATAGTAAGATCTTTTACAATTAGCATTGTCATGAAAAAAATACAGGAGGAAAAAAATGCAGTTAAGCAGAATTGTAGTGCTGGCCATATGTTTTTGGTTAGGAGGTAGTTTTTCAAAAGCCGTCGGTGTCGAAGCGAAGGGAATAAAAACCCCAGAGTTAAAAATGACAGTCACGGCTTACTATAAGCCACTTCCAAATCAAAAAAAATATGTGAAAGGCAGCTACAAAAAGGATGTCAAAATGAACGGATCCGGAAAAAAAACCAGTTCTGGTTCAGTTCCCGAAGAAGGTACACTGGCGGCTGATAAGTTGATTTTTCCCGAAGGCACGGTGTTTCATGTCCCTGGCTTTGGACGTGGTACTGCTAAGGATACCGGTGGAAAAATCAAGGGACGACGACTGGATCTCTTCATGGGAGAAGGCGACGCTGGTCGTGAAAAAGCTGTTGCCTGGGGAAATAAAAAAATTAAAGTGTTGATTGTTTCTAAGCTATGAAATAGTCCGCCAATCAATTTCAAGTACGAAGTGCTTTAAAAAATTAAAGCACTCTGTCCTTGGTCCAACACAATTTTCATGTCTCACATGAAGCCAAAAAAAGCCCCTTTGCTATAACTAGCAAAGGGGCTTTCATATTAGACCTATTGCATAATAATTCACTACTGCAATTTCCATATTTTGGTCAAATTTTCCAAAAATTTTCTTGGCTTAGCTACGGCTAAACCGCAAAAATTGTTTGAAAAATTATCCCTCAAAATCTGAAAATTTCGTTACGCAACTTATTATGCAAATAGGTCTATTTCTGGAGTGGCTTCGGTTATTCAATGAATGTCAGCGCCACGCCTGTTTTCCCGGCACGACCAGTTCTTCCAATGCGGTGGATGTAGTCTTCATAGCTGGCTGGCACATCAAAATTGATGACATGACTGACGTTGGGAATGTCCAATCCTCGCGCGGCTACGTCGGTGGCTACCAAGATTTCGACTTGGCCATTTTTGAATTGCAGGAGCGCTCGTTGTCTTTGATGATGGGATTTGTCGCCGTGAATAGATTCGGCCTTGAAGCCTAATTGAAACAGTAGTTTGGATAATTTTTCGGCACCGCGTTTGGTGCGGGTGAAAATCAGAATTTTTTGAAAAGTCGTTTGCGCCAACAGTTTTTGCAGGATGTTCATCTTGTCATCGTCTTTTCCGACACGGACGATGTCCTGATCAATTTGCGCGGATGTTTCCTGGGTTTTGATAGAAATGCGCACCGGGTCAGTTTGAAACTGCGCCACGAGGGCTTCAATTTCCTTGGAAAGCGTAGCGGAAAAAAGCAAGGTTTGTCTCGGGCTGGCTAAAAGGGACATCAGCAATTTCACGTCGGAAATAAATCCCATGTCCAGCATCCGATCAGCTTCGTCCAGTACTACATTAGTGAAAGTCTCCAGCTTCAAATCTTTGCGTGCAATCAAATCTTTCAGTCTGCCTGGGGTGCCGATAACGACGTTGTGGCGGGAGCGCAGTCTTTGAATTTGCGGACGGATATTGGCTCCTCCGACCACTACGACAGCTTGCAGGCGCAAACCTTGAACCAGGGCTACAAATTCTTCTTGAATTTGGATGGCCAGCTCTCGCGTGGGCACCACGACCAACAATTTTTGTTTAGAATCCGCAATGATTTTGTTAATCATGGGAATCAAAAAAGCGCCGGTCTTGCCGGTTCCGGTGTTGGCCAGGCCAATCACGTCACGGCCTTCCAATATATGAGGGATGGTTTTGGCTTGAATATCGGTGGGATGTTCATAGCCTCTTTGGATGATAGCTTGCTTCAGTTGGTCATTGATGGCCAAATCAGCAAAAAGAGCTTTCACGACATGCACCTTCTCTTCGAGTCCTAGTGGAGCAGCTACGGCTTTGTTGATAAACATTTTAGGATCGATGTAGGCTCCGGTAAAGCGGCCTTTTTTGGCTCCGGCTTGCGGAGTTCGGCGTCCGGCTGGACGAGCCCCCCTGGCACCGGAACCGAAAGAAGTGGCTCCACTGCGCGAATTACTGCGGGATGGTCCTCGGCTTGTTCTTTGGTTGTACATTATGTTGAAACATAAATAATTAAAAATTTATGTCGCAACTTTCTAAAAGAAGAATAATTCACAAAGTGTTAACATAAAAAGTAATTATAGCAGGTGGCAAAGGGTTTGTCAATGCTTGGGAATCGGGGATTGCCTAGAAATGAGCAAGGAAGAAAGAGAAAGAGAATGCACGGAGCGCTGTACTAGATGATAATACTCCAAAAATAATTATTATTTGCGTCAAGTTGTTAAAATACTAATAAGTTAACATGTTAATATGACCGTGTATGTGTCAATTTGAAACGCCGCTATTTATATATTATTCCTATAGTACGGTAATTATCATTACCCTGATGGTCGCTTTTAGCATCCTAGGAAAAAATGCCAAACATTCTCTCAATCGGAATGCTTTTTATTTTCTGCTGATAATCGCTTTGTGGACTATGGGAGATTTGGTGCAATGGATGACGCGTGATGTGCACACGAGCTATCTTTTTTTTCGCTTGTCTAATTTGGTGGATTTTTTCTTTCTCTTCTTCCTCTTTTTTTCCTATGACCTGGCGGGCAAAAAACTAACCTGGCAAAAGAAAGGGCTTTTGGCACTGCCCTTGGGTGTGACGGTTTTTGCGGTGGCCAGCGGTCAGGGCATTGGCAGCGTGGAGGCGCAAACTTGTGCCTATCAATCAGGATGGGTAATTGTCAGTAGTCTTTGTTTGGATTTGGGATATGTCATTGGGTCCGTAGCGGTGCTACTGCAAAAATTTCGCCAACCGCTAGCCTATTATAAAACCAAATTACAAATTAAAGTGCTGGTTTTTGCCATTGCATCTTTTGTGTTGTGGAACATCGCCTATGAGATGGTGGATATGCTCAAAGCGGCAGAAAAATGGGACATCGAAATTTCACCCTATTTCATTTTGGGTAATCTCTTTTTCGTGGCCTTGATGGTGTTCACGATAATAGAATATGATCTATTTGATTTTGAAACCCTGCCGCGCAAATGGTTTGCCTTCGCCATTCTTTCCGTGATTTTCGGGGGCATGTTCTTCCTGGCTCTCACCCCCATGTTTCACTTCATCCTAGCGGCTTTCTATGTCACGGTAGTCTGGATATTTTGGGGGAATTGTCGTCTAAAAAGATGGCTGATAATGTATGGTTCGGAGGAGGAGTGAATCAATAAATTAGGAGTTGGTAAAAAAATCTTAGTCGGAATGGCTTAGTAAAAAGTTTTTCTAAAGAATGAAAAAAGCCATGAATAAGCTTTTTTTATCGTGATCTTTGGATCGGAGTTTAATAATACACAAATTTTTATTGTATAAAATCCGATGTTTGTGGTATAATTAATTCAAGTTAGTAATTAGTTATTGTTTAAAAATTATAATAATGGACAGAAAAACAAAAATATTTTGGTGGGTAGTCGTATTGTTGGTCAGCATTTCGGTGGGCTTGACGGCCTATCGGTATCTGATAAAAAGAGATTATAGTATCCGGGCAGCGGCGAATTGTGATCCCTATAGTGAGAGTTGCTTTGTGCATGTGTGCGACCCAGATCCAAATGTGGATGGACCAGACGCTTGCAAGGGGAATTTGACCGATGACACTTGGTTTACTAAAAATATTAGTCGCATGGCCTATAATATCCCTGATTGCGATCCGGCCAATGAAAATTGCACCGCTTTGGTTTGCGGTGATGGAGAAGCGTATTGCTCCTATGAATTGTGTGATGAAACTAATGTTCCTGAAGGCGATACGTGCAATGACCCGGCGCAATATAGCATAGATAATCCACCCACGGATAATAATGTCACCGCTAACGATGTCACGTGTGATCCGGGAATAGGGGGTTGCAACGCTGATGCGCCGGCAACTGATTCGACAGAATAGAAATCAGCTGTAAGAAATAATAGATTAGTCTAATGCTAGAAAATCTTTGGAATAATTGGTTTTTAATTGCTTTTATCGCCCCGATTTTTTGGGCACTAGTCAATCTTATTGACATCTATTTTGTTGCGGAAGTCTATGATAATGAATATGATGGTGCTGTCGTTATTGGACTTACGCAAATTGTGCCCTGGCTAACGGTGCCTTTCCTTGGACTGGTTTTCCCAGCTAAGGAATTTATTTTTATCGCAATGAGCGGGGGATTTTTTTTAGTAGTGTCGTATTTTTTTTATTTCAAAGCGTTATTTAGAGATGGTGACGCCGCACTTATTCAAATAATCCAAAATACTTTTGCAGTGGTTGTTCCGATTCTCGCCTTTGCTTTGCTCCAAGAAAAGCTTTCGCTGATGCAATATGGTGGCATCGCAATCACATTTATTGGCGTGACAACTTTGGCGGGCGGTGGAAAAATGAAAAATGAAAAATTTTGGCCGATTGCTTCAATCATGTCTGGCTCAGTTATATTTTTTTCATTAAATATTATATTTACACGAGAATTGTATACTCTAAGTGTACCATTCTATAGTGTGATTCTGTTCTATTCCTTAGGTGGTGTTATGGGCGGCTTGTTTTTCTATATGCTGAAAATACTTAGGCACGGCGCGGGTAATTTGTTTAATATTGGCAGGCAATATATTGGTTGGTTTATTTTTAGTGAATTAGTGGTTTTGGGCGGCGTCATGACTTCGCAGCGGGCTATTGAAACAAGTCCAGCCGTTTCATTGGTTTCCATGATTGAAAGTTTGCAGCCAGCTTTTATTGTTGTTTTGAGCGCTTTGATATTTTTTGCCTTTCGGTTTTTTTCACATAAATATGAAGATTTGGCTAAGCAAATATATAATGATCAGCTATCCGGACTCACGCACAAAATAGTTGCCATAGTAATAATGGCATTTGGAGTATATCTAATTAATTTATAATAAGGAGTAATAGCGATGATTTGTTAAAAATACGGTCATTTCTATTTACTTAAATACAGAAGTTTGGTATAATTTTAAATAGGAGAAGATTGGAAAACAATTTAAAATAATTAAATAATTAATTTAGTGGGACTATGGAGATATGTAATTTTGGGGAGCATTTGATGTTGGATTGTTATGGGGGGGATTATGCAAAACTTAATGACAAGGACTTGGTAATGCTGGCCCTGGTTGAATTGCCTCATCAGCTTGGCATGACTAGATTGAGCGATCCCTATGTTTTCAAGGCGGAAGATAACGCGATTAAAGACCCGGGAGGATGGAGTGGGATAGTTGTGATTGCAGAAAGTCACATTAGCATACACACTTTCCCGAAGCGAAAATTTATCAGCATCGATGTCTATACCTGCACCAATGGAATTGATCGTGAGTTTATTAAAAAATATTTTACCGAGATATTCGGCATAGAGGAAATCGAAGAAAATTTTGTGAAGAGGGGGACAAGATATCCCGCGATTAATGTTTGTTAATAAATACATTGTATATGGAAGAAAAAAATATCGAGGAATCTAATGCTGGTTTGGTCGCAGAAATGGAAAATATTTATACCACCCTTGAAGAGGCAAAAGTAGAAATTTGGCGGAGATGGAATGATCTAGATTTGAGGAAGAGGGTAGAGGATTTTTTAAAAGGAGATATCCCAGATATATTGAAAGTATCCCCAAGGGCAGTACTATCAAGACATGTCACAAGCCCGAATTTTGAATTACTGTATTTTTTAGAATTATCAAAAAAAACAGAATTAAGTCCTTTATGTCTTGAATATATTAAAGACAAATTTGTTTCGAAGAATAAAGATAAATACTATTTAGGAAAATTATTTTTTTTCAATGAAATGGGAAAGAGGGGGAATCCAGTATTGTCGGCATTAAGGGTGGTAGATTTCAATCAATATGATGGAAAGAAATTTTCTGATATTCAAACTATCGATGGCGATAACTTAGTTGATTTCCATCATTTACTTGTTAGTCCTTTTGTTTCCGAAAAAGATATTTTTGATATGTCAGACAATTTTGAGCGAAATGGTGCTGTTGCAAGGCAATATTATGATTATATACTCTCGTTATTTATTTGTAACGGAATATTATTTGAGAGTTTTTTATTGAGCGATGTATATGACGAGCTTACTAGGGATATATTCTTACCAAGTTACAGAAGGGTTATGGAAGTATTCGGGCTAAAGCCATTGATAGTGAGATTGGCTCCCGTAGAAAGAGAGGATGAAGTATATTGGCGATATTACCCTGATAGGATTAAGAATAAAATTCAAGAAATAAAAAATAATAAATAATAAAAAATATGGATCCTAATATTGTTACAAACTCGAGTTATTGTAATACTATAATGCAGTCATTATTAGCAGACGGTTTTATATACTATTCCCACATACCGACAGCTCTAATGGCGTTAGCATTGGGTTTTTTTGTTTTTTTAAAGAGTCGTAAAGATCTTGCTGTGAGATTATTCTTTTTAGCTACGCTTTTATTTGTTTTGTGGTCAGGAATTGACCTTATTTTATGGAGCAGTCCAGATAGCCGCAAGACAATGTTTTTTTGGTCACTGATAAATTTTGTGGAAAATTTAGTTACTGTCTTCACATTGTATTTTGCTTATGTTTTTATTGAAAAGAAGGATATTGGATTTAAATTAAAGGTTTTATTTGCTTCGCTGTTCTTACCATATATATTTTTATTGCCTTCTGTCTATAATATAACGGGCTTTGATGCCATAATGTGCGAAGCAAATCAGGGGTCCTTGGTGAAATATTTCTATTTTCTGGAAATACTCTTCCTTTTAACACTCATAGTCTATTTGGTCAGAAAAATAATAAGCACTAAGGGAGAGGAAAAGAAAAAAGTGGCATATTTTTCCGTGGGAGTGATTTTATTTTTGAGTTCTTTTTCCGGTGCAAATCTTGCTGGTAGCTTAGCTGCCTTATTGAATCCAAGTAATCCAGATAATTGGAAAATTATTCAATATGGCCTTTTTGGAATGCCGGTATTCATGGGATTCTTGGTCTATATAATTGTGAAATACAAAGCCTTTCACATCAAACTTCTCGAAGCGCAGACTTTGATTGTGGCACAAATTATTCTCATTGCTTCCATGTTGACATTTGCCTCGAGTGTGATGAATAGAACATTAATCGGCGTTACTCTTCTCTTGACCGCTATCATGGGTTGGAACTTGGTGCGTTCAGTGAAAAAAGAGATAGCCTTGCGTGAGGCTTTGGAGGTATCTAGTGCGGAACTGGTCGGAAGGAAAGAGGAATTGCAAATGATGGCTGATCGATTGTCAGCATCTAATGATCAGTTGCGCTCCTTAGACAACGCTAAGTCGGAATTTATTTCCATCGCTTCCCATCAGTTGCGCACCCCACTCACTTCCATCAAAGGTTTCTTGTCTTTGCTTTTGGAGGGCTCCTATGGTTCGCTGGCGGAGAAACATTTGGATGTGTTGAACAAAGTGTATATCAGCAACGAACGTTTGATCGCTTTGGTGGAAGACTTGCTTAATGTTTCACGTATTGAATCCGGCCGGATGGAGTTTAGCTTTGATAAATGGGATTTGGATAAAATCTGTCATGAGGTGATGGACACTTTTGCCATCCGGGCTAAAAACAATGAGCTCTATTTAGAATATCTGCCACCGGAAACACCTGTGCCGGAAGTGACCATTGATGGCGTGAAGGTGCGGGAAGTGATCTCTAATATGGTCGACAATGCTCTCAAATACACCTTGAAGGGTCATGGTGGCGTGAAATTGATCTTGCAACAAGCAGGCGACTTTGCCCGTATCACCGTGGCGGATACCGGTATTGGCATTCCGAAAACGGAATTGCCCTATCTCTTTGCTAAGTTTTCGCGGGGCAAAGACACTTCGCGCCTCAACACCGGCGGCACCGGCCTGGGGCTCTATGTCGGCCGCAGCATGATTGAATCCAACGGTGGCAAAATCTGGGCGGAATCCGACGGTCAAGACCGCGGTTCGCGTTTCATCATCGAAATCCCGCTGGTGCAATCGGAAGAGTTGTTGGCGAAGTGGGAATAGGGGGTTGGAAATCCAAAAACCAAAGGTTAAAGGTCAAATGAATGTTCAATAATCAATTTTCAATTTACATTGAATTTCTAATGATTTAATTTTCAAAAATAGCCCAGCTAAAAAAGTCCGCGAGGGCTTTTTTTGGTTGGGCTTGTTTTTTTATTGTTATTTGATACAATAAACTGAGAGGGAATAGATCTTTAAAATAATGTGTCAGTAGGTATTGCGAGGCTATGTTTATGATTGATAACTTTAGTAAATTAAGGAGGGAATGGAAATGGATGGAATAATGTATAGTAGAGCTTTTTGGATGAATATGTCGCCTGAAATGAATGCACAAGTGCTTGCGGGCATGCAAGATCATCCATACTTTACGATAATTATTTTGGCAGGACTTTTGCTTATGGCTAAAATTTTTTGGTCACAGGGAAAGAAGACGAATTCTGACCAAATAAAGTCACGCTAATCAAAATGCATTTCAACAATGCAATAATGCTCTGTGGTTTAACTACTCGGAGCATCTTTTTTATGGAAAAATATTAAAATTTACCCACCACACTGTTTAGTATAGAGCCATTTAAAATTTACAAAAAGCACATATATAGTATGATTAAAGCTGTAAGAGATTAAAAAAAGTAGGTGTTCGGATTGGCTCCTGCGGGTAGGGTAGTGATGCGATGTTCTTTATACAATAAAATGCCAGGAGGGCAATGAAATGATACCACTTGTGATAAGATATGAAGAGTATTTGGCACATGCTTTAGATTTCAAGAGAATGGAGATTGATTTGCGGAAGAGATTGATGGAGTGGCTTCCTGATTCCATAATAGATTGCCATGTACACAATAATTTGGCGGAACATGTGGAGTTTATGGAGGAAAGGGTTATTAGTACAATTCTGTCAACTTTTCCAAGTACATCGATTATGGAGTCAAATATCCTAAACGAGAAATTTTACCCAGGCAAGATTGTTAGAAAGCTAAGATTCCCCCATATTTTTCGCGGAATGAATCACAGGAAGGCTAATGACTATCTACTAAATGATAGTCCTGGTCATGATCGGATTGCAGTCTTTGGACTGCCCGAGGATATTGAATACACATCTGGGATAATGCATCACAAAAGAGCCGCTGCTCTCAAAATGTATTATTTATATGTGAATCCTACCGCAACCAATATTTATCAATGCTTTCCACCAGAGATTTTAGAAGTTGCTCAGGATTTAGGTCTGCCAATAATTCTGCACTTACCAAAGATGGTAACTTCTTGTACTGAAGACATAATCAAGGTATTGAGGGATTTTCCTAGGTTGGTTATGGTTTTAGCACATCTTGGATTACCCAAGATTCCTGTGTCTGGGCTGAGTGAGGCATACAAGCAGATTGCCAAGTTCGATCAGGTCGTATTGGATACGGCAATGAATCCGTCGAGCGAGGTTATTGGAATGGCTTTGGACGCATTTGGTTTAAGTCGAATAATCTTTGGATCTGATGAGCCGCTAAATATGCTGAGGTATATTGCGTATATGAATCCTGAGCATGGTCAGCGAGTGGTTACGGAACATAAGTATCATTGGCTTAATGTCAATGACCATGAAAAATATGGATACCTTGCGAAGGGCGCAACGCATGTCCACTGGCAGTCTATTGTGGCAATAAAGAAGGCGATTCAATTGCTACCTAAAAATAAGAGGGGGATTACTAAGGAGAATATTTTCCACAACAATGGAAAGGCAGTCTATGGCTTTTGAGTAGGCGAAAAGACTTTAAAGGGGGCCGATGCTATTATTGCAGGAGCCCTTTTGTTTTTTTAGAGTTTGTGATAAGCTTAAATTACTTGAATCAGCAGTATTAATGAGTAAAATAATAACTAATGAAAAGGATATACATAAAAGACCTTAAGGACTATGTAGATAAGGAAGTGACTGTAGCTGGTTGGGTTGATGTTCGTCGAGATCAAGGCAAGCTAATTTTTTTTGATTTTCGTGATGTGTCTGGAAAAGTCCAGGGTGTTGTTTTACCTAATAATAATGAAGCACATGAAATTGGCTCAAAAGTTAGGTCAGAATGGGTAGTTGAAGTTCGCGGTAAAATAAATAAACGGCCAGAGCGGGCTATACAAGTAGATAAGCAAAATGGTGATATCGAAATGGAAATTTTCAATATCGCAGTGTTAAATGAGGCGGAGGTGTCGCCTTTTGATATTGCTGGAGATGGAAAGGAAATCAATGAGGAAATACGCTTGCGACATCGATATATTGATTTGCGTCGTGAGCGAATGCAAGAAAATATAAGAAGGAGACATTTAGTTTCTAAATTTGTCCGTGATTTTTATTCCAAAGAAGGTTTTGTTGAAATAGAAACTCCATATATGACAAAATCAACTCCAGAAGGCTCACGCGATTTTATAGTCCCATCACGACTTGATTTAGGAAAATTTTATGCACTTCCACAATCACCACAGCAATATAAGCAACTTCTTATGTCAGCAGGTTTTGAGAGATATTTTCAAATAGCCAGATGTTTTCGTGATGAAGATACTAGAGGTGATCGTCAGCCAGAATTTACTCAAATTGATATGGAGATGAGCTTTGCAACGCAAGAAGATATTATCAGCATTAATGAAAGGCTTTTGATAGATACGATTAAAGCTCTGTATCCTGAAAAAGAAATCCAAGAAATTCCATTTCCTAGATTCTCGCATACCGAAGTTATGGAGAAATATGGAAGCGATAAGCCAGACATAAGAAAGGATAAAAATAATCCAAATTTACTAGCATTTTGTTGGGTTGTTGATTTTCCGTTTTTTGAGAAAGGCAATGATGGTAGTTGGACTTTTTCTCATAATCCATTTTCGCTACCTAAGCAGGAATATATTTCAGATTTGCTAGAGAAAAAAAATATTGAAAAAATAGTTGCTGATCAATTCGATGTTGTGTTAAATGGATATGAGATTGGTGGTGGCAGTGTTCGTGCTCATAAACCAGAATGTTTAAAAAAAGTTTTTGAAATAATGAGCTATTCTGAAGAGAGAATAGAAAAAAATTTCGGACACATGCTAAAATCCCTAGCGTCAGGAACACCTCCACATGGTGGATTAGCGTTTGGATTTGATCGATTAATGATGATTCTTCAGGGCGAGCCTAATATTAGGGAAGTTATTGCTTTCGCAAAAACAGGTGAGGGAAGAGACCCTATGATGGATTCTCCTTCTGAAGTGCAAGATGAGCAGTTAAATGAACTGGGGATTAAAATTAGAAAGTAATTATTATGAGAACAATTTTAATTACAGGCGCTAGCAGTGGAATAGGTAAAGCGTGTGCTGAAAAATTATCTTCTGCTGAAACCCAATTGATACTATGCTCAAGAAATATTGATAAATTGCAAAATTTAAAAAATAAACTTGAGAGTAAGGCAGCTAGCATTAGTATATATAAAGTTGATGTACAAAAAATGGATTCTGTTGAGGCTATGTTTAAGGATCTTGCTGAAGGAGGAATTAATGTTGATATTCTTGTAAATAACGCCGGATTAGCTCTTGGCTTATCGGATGTTGAAAATGGAGACATCAGCGATTGGGATATGATGATTGATACGAATATAAAAGGCCTTTTGTATGTAACTAAGCTGTCACTTAGGCACATGGTAAAAAATAACTTCGGCCATATTGTAAATATGGGATCAATTGCCGGCATATATGCTTATCCCAAAGGCGCTGTTTATGCCGCAACTAAGTCGGCAGTAAAATTTATCAGTGACGGATTGCGTAAAGAGCTTGTAGATAAAAATATTAAAGTGACGAATATTCAGCCTGGCTTAGTTGAAACAAATTTTAGTAATGTTCGTTTTCGTGGGGATTTAGAAAGAGCTAATGATGTGTATAGAGGAATAAAACCGCTAACTGCTGATGATGTAGCTGACACTGTCTCATATGTAATATCAATGCCACAACATGTTCAAATTTGTGAAATAACGATTACGCCATTGCATCAAGCGTCGGTTGATGTAGTCTATAGAGAATAAATAATGACAAAAAATTCATGCATCTACCAATAAACATAGCTTGTGCGTCTTTAAATTTCCAGCGACTTGATAGTCAATCTCTTGGTAAGCTTTCAAGTGCTTACTTGAATAATGACGTAGAAACAATCTCTAATTTTAAAAAAGAGCTTGGTTTTCAAGTGGAGCAGCTTGTAATTATAGAAAAGTGTAATGCGGTTATGGTTATTTTTTGCTATTATGATAATCTTTCAAAAGATTTTATTCAAGGGAGAGTACTGAGTGTTTGGGATAAATTATCTAGAAGTGGGGTTGTTGATTCAATAAAATCCATAAAATTTTTTGAAAATAGTGAGGCTATAAGATATTTGGGAGAATGTTCTGTTGGTCTACATAGCGTTACCATAGGCGATTCTCAGGTTTTATCACAAGTAAGCGATGCTCTGCAAATTGCTATCAAAATTCAACCAACTAATCCAACATTTCCAATAATAAGCTTATGGATTAAGAGCCTTGCTTCGGAAGTAAAACTTAGAACAAATTTATTTGCTGGAAACACTTCACTTGAAAGAATTGCTGCAGAAATAGTTAGTCAAAAAATTGAAAAAGGAGGCACAATTTCACTTATAGGCTATGGAAAAACAGGAAAATTAATTGCAAAAATTCTTAATAATGAGCTTGGTTATCATCTAAAAATTGCCAATAGATCCGCAGATGCTCTTGCTGAAATAAAAAAAGAAAAAAATGTTGATGTGGTTGAAATGGCTGATTATTCTAATTTATTGGATAGTCAATGTATCGTTGTTGCTATCAGTTCAAATGGTGAAACTGAAGAATACATTAAAAGTTTATTAGGTCAGGTAGAAAAAATAAATACAAAGCCAAAACTGTTAGTTGACTTGGCTAGTCCCTCACTGCTATTAAGGAGTATGTCTGAGGTAAGGATTATTAACATTGAGGATATATCACTAGAAGCGAATAACAATATTGATAAACGTAAATCAGAAATCAATAAATCCCGTGAGATTATAAATAAATATGTCTTCACGGCAGTGGATAGCTTAAAGAAGGAAATCGGAAAGATTACCTTTAATAAACAAAAAAAAGAAATTGCTTGTAAATTGGATGATGAAAAATTGAAAATATTTGGAATTAGAAATACTGGATATAAATCAATACGAAGCTTTTTAGATAAAATGGGATTTATCGAGGTTACTACGCCATATATTGTTGGTATTTCAACTGACCCACCTAAGGTGGACAAGGGTGGCGCTATAAATGTTTCTTGGCAAGATGGATCGCAAGCATTTTTACGGCAATCAAATCAGATTTATAAACAAATGATCGTAGTATCTGGTCTCAAAAAAATTTATGAGATAGGCCCCTTTTGGCGAGCAGAAACTAGTCAGTCATATAGGCACTTGCAAGAATCAATTGGTTTAGATGTTGAGTTTAGCCAACCTAAGAATTTAGATGAGGTATACAAGTTGGCTTACTCGATGATTCTTGATGCTAGGAAACGTATAGAGCATTCTCATCAAATTAAAAATAAAAATCTTATCTTACCAGACATAGATTTAGTGCCGGTTATGACATATAAAGAAGCTGTGGGCATTTTAAATTCTAGGGGTCACAATATCGCATTAGGTGAGGATCTTGGATTAATTGGAGAGGCAAAACTTGGGCAAATAATCAAGCGGGAGCGCAATAGTGATGTTTTTGTTGTAAGAAATTATCCAGATACTATAAAGAAATTTTATACCAAGAAAATTGATGACGGATTAACTGAAACTTTTGACATTATTATGGCAGGATGGGAATTAGCAAGTGGAGCAATTAGGGAAACTGATCGATCTAGTATAGAAAAATCAATGCGTCTTTCAGGTATTGATCCAGGTGATTATAGTTTTTATCTATCCATTGTTGATGGTTCAGAATCTCATGGCGGTTTTGGGCTCGGCATAGATCGTTTGTTTGCGAAGTTGCTGGATCTTGAGATGGTGTCGGATGCTGTTGTTTTCCCGAGAACTTTTAAAAATCTTATTCCATAAAAATAGAACGCTCGCATCACCGTGTCAGACACCGGCATCGGCGTGCCGGCTACGGAACTGCCCTATTTGTTTGCCAAATTTTCGCGGGGCAAGGACCCCAGAAGCAAAGTCGAGGCGACTTGCTACGGGGCAGGCATCTCGCGTCTCAACACCGGCGGCACCGGCCTGAGGCTCTATGTCGGCCGCAATATGATCGAATCCAATGGCGGAAAGGTCTGGGCCGAATCCGACGGCCAAGACCGCGGTTCGCGTTTCATCATCGAAATCCCGCTAGTGCAATCGGAAGAGTTGTTGGCGAAATGGGAATAGGACGGAAATTTCTAATTTCCCCGTCTCGACTCAGGCTGACGCTTCGTCAAGCCGAGGCGGGTAATTTTGAATTTAAAATTAAGGAGTTAATTCTCTAAAATATCCCAGCAAAAAAAGCCCCCACGGGCTTTTTTAGTTGGGGTTACTATTGCGTAGCGGGCTGGTTTTGATTGAAGACTCCTAGGAAGGGCAGGGTTTCCGGGAAGTTGATGGAATAGAGATTGGTGGAGGAATCCTTGGTATCGATGAAGAAGAGTTTTTCCAGGTAGAGGTTATAGCCGACAATGGGATCGCCTAGGGTGGTTTGCGGTAGGTCCATGCAATTTCTATGGTCACGCGGATCCAGTTCGATGAATTTCATTTGGTTGCCCAGCGAGAAAATCACGTGCTCATAGTCCTTGAACCACTGGACGTTTTTAATTTCGTCCGCATAGCGGGTGACATCTTCGGAAGTGTTTTCGCTGCGTAGTGGTGCTACGTTCCAGTTGCGCAAATAGTAGGTGGAGATTTGATTCTTGGTCCAATAGAGCATCTTCTTGCCATCATCGGAAAACTGGATGCCTTCGATGTCGGTGCCTAGCTTTTTGAAGTAGGTGTCAAATTCTCCGGCGTTGAAAATATACACCGTTTTATTTTGCGTGAAAAAAGCGATGCGATTATCATCATAGGCGATGAGGCGGAAATTGCGGGTGATGTCCTCGGGAAAATCGCTGGTTAGCTGAATCCGGTTGCCGGAGCCATTCAACTCCGCTTTATATACTAGCTCGTTGGGCATTTGCGAATAATAGACATTGGTTTTGGACAAATCAAAGCTGGAAATGTCTTGCGCGATGGCGGTCAAATCATCGGTATTATTGATATTGGCGCGATACAACACATCCCCACTGAGATAGAAGAGATAGTTTTTGTCCCTGGGATCCCAACGCACATAGTTGATGTCATTATTTTTCAACAGCTCATTGAGATTGAAAAAAGTTTTTTTGGCGGTATCGATGATGAAATAGGAATATTGCGGAGTGCTATCTTTTTGGGAGCTCATTTTTTGCTTAGCTGGCACGGCCTCGGCGGGTAATTTTTCCACCGGTACGGAGATATAGTCCTCTTGCGGAGACCACTCGATATTTTCTTGGCGGGCATCGGGGATGAATTTCCAGCCGGGAAAAGTGAAACTGCTGACGATAGTTTTGTTTTTAATATCAAAAATGTTGGCGGTCAAATTTTGTTGGGAATTTTTAGTATAGATCAGCAGGCTGCTCTTGGGAGAGATGAAAAATTTTTCAATGCCTCCGGTGGCATAATCCATGCGGGGATAGGTGTTGCGGGCGAGGATGACATTCCAAAATTCACTGGCTAGTCCGCTGTGGACATCAGTTTTTTTGCTCCAAGTTTGGTAGCCTTCGGCGCTGGCGGAGATGGCGTAGTTATTCGGTAGGAGGCCACTGATGTTGTAGGAGTTGTTGATGCGATTGATGGATTGAGCGCCTTCTGTTTTGCCATTAATGCTAATTTGAATATCTTGCGGATTGGATTTGATAGAAATGGTTCCGCTGTGCACAAAAACCCCTCGACTGAAGTCGAAGCGATAGCCCTTGGCATACATCACTATTGCCGGAGCCGTGATGATGAAAATTAGCACTAAAGTCCAAAAGAAGATGGCTCTTTTTAATTTTTCCATAATGTAACCCCATTTTATCTCTAAAAAGAGACTTTGTCTAGGGGGAAAATAGCGATAATTAAAGTTTAGTAGTGGGGTCTGTTTAGGATATCTTTTTTTATTTTTCTTCTTGAAAAACCCGGAAGATGTAGAAAATCGTTACTCCAGATAGCAGGAGGAGAAAAAGATTAAGAAGCAGGGAGAGGCTCAGTAGAGCGTTGAACACCAGGAGGACTAGCATGCTCAATGCGCCCCAAATAATTTTTTTGGAAGGGATTTTTTTTTCTGCCGGGGCGAGTTGATTGGCCAGATGGATAGTGAAAAAAAGATTAGCGCAAAGCAGCATCACGATGACATATAGTCCGATATGGGAGGAGATGACGCCGGGCAAAAGTCCTTCCGCTATGAGTACTAAGAAAAAAAAGAACAGCAGAATCAGCAAGCTATCCCCAGAGAGTTTATATAGCAGGGGACCTTGGGTGTGCAAAATATTTTTTAGTTTATTTTTATGGAGCATAGTTGTTTTTTATGCGGTTAATTAATTCGCTCAAGGTGAATCTGAGATTGCCTACGCCAACATCTTTCTTAAATTCCACTTGGATGGAGTCGAGAATGATTTTGGTATCCGGTTGCAAGGAAAAAATATAATCACTGCCTATGAGGTTTTGCATCGCGGCAATAGGAATCGCACACTCAAAGGCATTGAGTTTGAAGAGAGCTTTTTTGGGTCGGCAGCTGCTCGTAATGGCTAGACTTTTTTGGGAAACCGGAATGGGAGTGGTGTTGATCCAGGAGGCAAAGATGCTATCCCCCGGCAGAAGATGTTTTTTCTGGTCGGCAATCAAATAGTGGCGCTGGTCTTCAGTAGTAGTGAAAATGGTTCCGTTAGGATGATCATTGGCGATGGTGAAGAGGTTTTCTTTTTTGTAGAGGGCTATTTCATCGGCGCTGACAGGGACAACATCGTTCCAATCAAAACCTTTACCGGTAAAAGTAATGGGGCTGTCGATAGGGAAGACGCTGTTATCCGTAACAACATAAATAGTGTCAGCATAGGAAAGGAGAGAGCCCTCTGCAAACCCGATGGGCTCATCCGTGGCAGCATATTTTCCTAAAAATTCAGCCGGCTTTTCGATAGTCTGATTTTTCTTGTAATAGGTGAAAAAGGCGGCCTCGCTGACAAATTTTTTCAGCGTGTTGTTTTGCAAGGCATAATAATCATCCTGGATATGAAAAAGGGTGTCTTCCGGATAGCCGGTTTCTTTTTTGATATCTTGTCCGGGGGGGTTATATTGAAGCTCGGAGTCTTCTGCTATTACAAATCCATTGCGAGGAAATCCCAATGCATCAATGGTGGCCGAATCGGTGAATTTTTTCAGCTTGCCATGGGAAATGATGTAGTAGTCTGCTTTATTTTTCAATAGCGTTCCGTTGCGAAATCCTAGTGGATCACCCTCGGGATAGAGGAAGGCGGCGTAGGATTTTTGCACGCTCACCTCCGGAGCAGAGAAGGTCGCAGATTTTTTATCCAGCGTAAAGGAAGTCAGGGCAGTGGAATAGTTGCCGATGAGAGAAGTGTTGAAGAAGGCATTTTTTCCTGCCGGTAAAGCACCCTTTTCTAGAGGAGAGCCATCTTCTTTGCGTGGATCGATGACGGTATTACTTTTAGCCTTAGGGTTATTGAAGGAAAATTCAAAAAAAAGCGAAGGGAAAAGAATATGGAAGGCTAGATAGCCAGCAAGTAGGAACGAAGAGGTGTATAGTAAGAGGCGCAACCTGCGATAGCGGCGCAAATTTTTAGCATCCAAACTTATTTCAGGGGTGAGATCAAGATACATATATTTTTAAAAAAATTAATACTTTAATTGATAAATTTTTCCGGTCACAATAATCTCTTTTTCCTCGGGGAGTCTGATTGAGCTGGCATAGAGCGTTTCCTTGTTGGCCAGCAATACATCCAGGCTTTTTAGGGAAAAGGAATAATCCTTGATGGGTGCCAGTCTTTTGAAAAGGTCGGCTTTTTGATAGAATTCTATTTTGTTATCGGGAATGATGAAATAGATACCGGTGAATTTCTTTTTGTTTATCTTATCTAAGTCTTTGGGATTGAAAAAATATACTGCCTGCAGACCAAATTGGGAATGCATAGGATCGGTCATCATCGACCAGCCGTCGCCGGTGGCGTCCCTGTCCACTAGAATCAGATCGGAACTTTTGAAATTGCTGCTGATTTTTTGCACCTCAGCGAGGAGATTTTTGTTTGGTGAGATGGTGAGATAGGGCAGAAAAACCAGGAGATTAGTGACCAGGAGAACGGCGGAAAAGAGGTAAAAATACATTCTTTTTTTGAAAAACCAATCAAAAAACCATACTGTATAGAAAATGCTGACCGGGAGTACGGAAAAAACAAACCGGCGGAGCATCCAAGGATGGTCTGAAGAGATGCTGGGGTAGATGATATAGATAAAAGAGGGCAAGACAATGAGAAAAGGCAGGAGGATATTGAATTTTTTGTGGCGCCAGAGATAGACCACGCCGACCAAGCTGAAGAGAATGAAATTAATTAGGCCGTAGGCGAACAGAATTTTCAGGGTATAGGTGGCGGTGCTAAAAAAAGTGATGGAAGAAGAGGTAGAATAATCTTTGAGACCAGACCCGAGAGAAAGAAAGGGATGCAAAATGCTTTTTAGCATGAATAGATAGGATTGTGTATCAAAGGCTAGGTTAAAAAAATACAGTAGGAGGAATCCTCCCAGTAGGAGCAATATTTTTTTTCCAATCACCACGAAGACTAGATATTTCCAATCCTTGTATTTGATGAGGAGAATGAGGATGATGATAGTGAGAAAACCAATAGCCTCAATACGAGCAAAAACCAGCATGGTGAAAGAAAAAAGTGAGGCCAATAGATAGAAGCGTTTCTTTTTCTGCGCGAACATCACAAAGGCGTAGATGCCAAACCAAGTCAGCATGGCGCCGAGATTTTCGCTGAGGGTGAATTTGAAAAACCAAGAAAAGGCAAAGGAAGTCAGCACGAGCAGGACGGCGACCATTGAAGAAGCGGGACGCAGATAAAAGCGAGTGACTAAATAGAAGGAGAAAAGAAAGATAACGAAGGTGATGCTATTGGCCACTACAAAACCATGGAGGCCAAACATGGCATAGAAAACGGCCAGCCAAGTGATATAGCCGAAAGGAAATTGGGTAGTGAGTTCGCCACCGGGGGTATAGATAAAGCCGGGGAAATTAAGCGCTTGGCCTGGTCCATAGATGTGAAAGAATTCTTTCTGACCATCAAAAGAAAAGGTAAGGCGATGGTTTTGTGCTAGTTGAATGGCGGCTTCACTAAGTGAGCCTTGATCGCGACCGGAAAAAATGGTGGGAGTGGTGTAGTAGGAAAAAACAAAAACAGCCAGCAGGGAGATTAGGAAAAGCCAAAAAAGATGGGGTTTTATTTCGATTTTCGTCTGATTGAAATTGAGGATATAAATAAAAACAGCGAAGCCGAAAAAAAGATAGGCTACGAAAAAAGTCGCATAAAAAATGTCTAAGAGTGACAAGATGAGACCTAGCCAGCATAGACCAACCCAAAAAAGAGCAAAAATCGTAAAGAGTTGATGGCTGTCTAAATTTGTTTTGGTACTAAAAAAAGCCTTAAATTTGGTATAAAACTTAAGTATTTTTTCTTTACCCGGATGGCTTGTCTGCGGTATTTTTAGCTTCGTCATAAAAAGTCTTAACTATTCTCATTATATAGCCTAATGCGCCTTTTGCCAAACCGTAATTTTTAGGTTAAAATGTAAACATATAGCATATGATATGAAACATGAAACAACCACTTTCGTAGTTGTTTCTATTGCAATTTAATTAATAGACCTGTTTCATGCCGTATGTTTCATGTTACATGAGAATATTAGTCGTTGCACCAACGCCTTTTTTTTCTAACCGCGGAACGCATATCCGGATTCTGGAAGAGGCGCTGGCATTGGAAAAATTAGGCCACCAAATAACTATCGCCACCTATCACATCGGGCAGGATATTGATACGCAGACGAAAACGCAGATTGATGTTCGGCGCATTCGGCGCTTGCTTTTTTGGTATAAAAAACTCGAGGCGGGTCCGGACTGGCAAAAAATTGCTTTGGATATTATGCTGATTCGCAAAGTTTTTTATTTGGCGCGCACGCAAAAACCGGACATCATTCATGGTCATCTCCATGAGGGTGTGTTGATTGGGTGGATTATTCAAAAAGTGCTTTTTTGGCGGAAAATGAAATTAGTGGCCGATTTCCATGGCAGCCTGACCAAGGAGATGGTTTCGCATGGTTATTTGAAGCGAGGATTGAAAACGGTTTTTTCCGTCATCGAAAAAATAATCAGCAACTTGGGCGACTTTGCCATTGCCAGTTCTTGGGAGGGGGCGCAGGAAGTTTCTCAATGGCGCACCGATCAAAAATGCGAAGTGCTGCTAGACGGCATCAATTTGGACAGTTTTCATGTGGCGGCGACCAAAGAGGAAATTCGTCAGGAATTGGAATTGCCCAAAGAACGGTTTATTGTGGGTTATACCGGCGGACTAGTCACTAATAAAGGGATTGATTATTTGCTGGATGCCATTCACTTGGTGTTGGAAAAGCGTATTGATATTTTTTTCCTGATTGGAGGTTTTCCTGCTCAGCAGGTGCAAAGCTTCATCAAGATGCATCATTTGGAAAACTCAGTGCGCCTGGTCTCCCCGTTGGATTATTTCAAATTGCCGGAATTTTTGAAAGCCTGTGACATCGCGGTGGATCCCAAGGACTGTGACACAGCGCAAGCCAGCGGCAAAATGCTCAACTATATGGCGGCTGGATTGCCGATCGTGTGTTTTGATAAACCGAATAATCGTCATTATTTGGGAGACAGTGCTTATTTTTGCAGTGAAATGACTTCGACCGAGATTGCCAATGGTATTTTGCATTTGGCTATTCAGCCGGCGGAAATGTTGGAAAAAGGCACGGCGAATAAAAAAAGAGCGCAAGAATTTAGCTGGGACAAACCGGGACAGCAATTGGATGTCATTTATAATTCACTCAAAAAATAGACCTATTGCATAATAAGTTACGTAGCGAAATTTTCAGATTTTGCGGCATAATTTTTCAAATAATTTTTGCGGTTTAGCCGTAGCTAAGCCAAGAAAATTTTTAGAAAATTTGACCAAAATATGGGAATTGCAGTAGTAAATTATTATGCAATAGGTCTAACAAAACAAACATGAAAAAAAGATTAATGGATTTCGCCATGAGACTGCAAGGTTTTTTTACAAAAAAAGTAATTATTCGCAGCATAATAATAGGCTTGGTCATTATTGGTGGCTATGGCGGCTTCATTTTTTTCAAAGATAATAAGAAAATGGTGGCTATCAGCGCTCTGAATATAGCGGACAAAATTTCCAGCCTCTTGCTCATTCCGCCGGATGAACAAAAAGAATTGTCGGTAGTCAACCAACTAGTGCAGGAATTTTCCAAGCAGGATGGGGCTACTCGAACTTTTCTCTTGATGTTGCAAAATAGCATGGAGTTGCGTCCGGGCGGAGGTTTCTTGGGTCAATATGCCATAGTGAAAATAAAAAATGGGGAAGTGGTTTCGACTTTTGTGGAAGATGCTAATCTTTTGGATCAAAGAATTCCGGATGGTGTGGAGCCTCCGGCCGTGCTGGCAAAAAAATTGAGCCTGAAAAATTGGAAATTTAGAGACTCTAACTTTTCACCGGATTTTCCTACCAACGTAGCCAAGGCGGAATATTTCTTGCGCCTAGCCGGATCACCCAGCAAATTTGATGGAGTGATTGCGGTGGATTCCCAAGCTTTCAATGATGTCTTTCAACTGACCGGGCCACTTTCTGCTCCCGGCAATGCCACAGTTTTTGATAGCACTAACGCCACTTTGAAATTAGAGGAGTTGGTGGAAAAGCCCTATCTGCTGGATCAGAGCTTGGATACGCAGAATAGAAAAGCGATTATGAAAAATCTAGCCTTGGTGATTGTGAAGAAACTTTCTAATATTGGGGATGTGCCCAAAATAGCCGATTTTTTTCATAAGGAATTGCAGAATAAAAATATTATGCTAAACCTGAGTGATGAGAATTTGCAAAAATTAGTAGATGACGTACATTGGAGCGGCAAGGTGGCAAATAGTTGGGGCGGGGATTATCTGATGATGGTGGATTCCAATATGGGAGCGTTGAAAACGGATTATTATATGAAGCGAGAAATCAGCTATGACTTGGATCTGACGGGGGAAAAGCCGATTGTCACTTTGAATTTTTTGTATAAAAATACAGCCCAGGTGGGGGACTGGCGCACAAGCGACTATCATTCCTATCTGCGGGTGTATGTGCCGGAAGGAGCTAAGCTCCTGGAGAACAAAATGGTTTCGCCGCTGGGAAGCAACGGCACAGAATTCGGCAAGACCTATTTCGGGTTCATTTTGCACACGGTGATGCGGACACAAACCGCTGCGATGATCAAATATGAATTACCAAACAACTTTACTCAGGATGACTATCGTTTGTTGGTGCAAAAGCAATCGGGGGTGGGAGATGTGCCGATCAAAATCCATATCAAAACCAAGGAAGGCAAGGAATTCAATCAGGAAGGTGTTTTGCAAGGGGATCTAAATTTTCAAATAAACCAATGAAATTGATGCTGATTAAACTTGGCAAAGCTTTCACTACTATCCGACGCGATGGTCTGCTTGTGGGCGGCCGGCGGGTATTGGGCTATGGGGTTGTCTTTGCGAAAAATTTGTGCAACTTTTCCTCCGGGGACGTTTTGATAATCACCGGCGGGGTGGGAGACAGCGCCCACTATCGCGCCTATAATCAAGCGGAAGAGCTTACTGCTCACGGCATCAAGACGGTGGTGATGTTGCAAGACAATCCGCTCTTATCTTGGAGCGCCGGACGGTTCCAGGTTTTCATTTTTCATCGTACCTTGGAAACCAGTGGCACCCGAAAGTTGGTGGCGAAAATAAAAGCCCAGCAGAAAGAAATTATTTTTGAAACGGATGATTTGGTTTTTGATACGCAATATATGCACGCCACGGATTTGTATCAGAACAAGATGGGGGCTTTTGAAAAAATGCAATATGCCAAAGGGGTGGGAGAAGAAATTTTACGAGATGCTTATGTGCGGACGTGCACCACTTCGACATCTTTTTTGGCGGACATTTTGCGCGGTTATGGAAAAAAAGTGTTTGTGGTGAAAAACAAAATGTCGGCGCATGAGTTGGCGGTAGTGAAACATATCTTGCAGAATGTTCCCAAGGAAAAAGATGAGTGGGTGCGCCTAGGCTATTTCAGCGGGACGCACAGTCACAATCGGGATTTTGCCACCATTGTGCCGGCCTTGTGTGCGATTTTGAAAAAATTTCCGCAAACAAAACTCTATCTGGCCGGGCCACTGGACGTGGCGAGCGAGCTGCATGTTTTTGGCGAGAGGATTGTCATCATGCCATTAGTGAATCGGGACAAATATTATGCCAATGTGCACCAAGTGGACATCAGTCTCTACCCGCTGGTACTGGATGATCCTTTTTGCCAGTCCAAATCAGAAATCCGATTCATTGAAACAGGTGCCCTGGAGGTGCCCCTGGTGGCGGTGCGCAATCAAACTTTCAGCGAGGCTATTGTCGACGGGGTGGATGGCTTTTTGGCCGGAGATGCATTAGAATGGATAGAGAAAATTGAAAAATTGGTCGTGGATTGCGAGTTGCGCGTTCGCATGGGGCAAGCGGCGCGCGCCAAAGTGTTGGCGGATTATACGATTGAGAATAGTCATGAGGAGGAGTATTATGCATACCTGAGAGAAATGATAACATTGTCGAGATAATTTAAGAGTAAATTAAGGGTTCGCCATTTTTCTTTTCCCAAAAGAAAAGTGGCTAAAAAGAAAAAGGCCGCACGGCTGCATCCCAAGACAAATTCTCAACTTGTTCGCTAAAATTCCCGAAAATGCTAAAAAAGAGTGTTGGTAGGAAATTTCTTAACGCGCACAAGTTTCAATTTGTAACTTGGTATTCCGCAAGTGCGGAAAAATTATTTTTTAAAAAAGTTAAATAATACTAAAATTATGAAAATATTGGTAACGGGGGGAGCGGGATTTATTGGTTCGGCTGTCACTAAAAAATTATTGGAAAGAGGTGATAGTGTGGTGTGTGTGGATAGTTTCAATGACTACTATTCTCCGAAAGTGAAGGAGGCCAACGTGGCGCAATTTGCGGCCAATCCGAATTACAAATTGTATCGCGGAGACATCACGGACTATGAATTGTTGAAAAAGATTTTTGCGACGGAAAAATTTGACCGTGTCTTCCATCCGGCGGCGCGCGCCGGGGTGCGTCCCAGCATCGCCGATCCTTTCATCTATGCCAACACCAATTATATCGGCACTTTGAACCTACTGGATTTGTCCAAAGATTTTGGCATTGAAAATTTCGTCTTGACCAGCTCATCTTCCGTCTATGGTGAAAACAAAAAAGTTCCGTTTGCAGAAACTGATAATGTTGATTTTCCCATCTCTCCCTATGCGGCCACCAAAAAAGCCACGGAGTTGATGGCACACGCCTATCACTATTTGCACAAGTTGAATGTCAACGTCATCAGACCATTTACGGTCTATGGACCGGGCGGCCGACCGGACATGTTTCCGTTTTTGTGCACCAAATGGATTGATGAGGGGACAGAAGTGAAAAGATTTGGTGACGGATCCACCCGGCGCGACTACACCTATATCGACGACATCGTGGATGGGGTGATTGCGGCCATTGATCGGGTTTTTGGCTATGAAATTTTCAACCTGGGCAATTCGGACACCATTGATCTCAATAGTTTCATCGCGGTGGTGGAAAAGTGTCTGGGCAAGAAAGCCAATATCAAGGAATATCCGATGTTTTCCGGCGATGTGCCGATTACCTATGCTGACATTACCAAGGCCCGCAAGATGTTGGGCTATGACCCGAAGACCAAAATCGAGGATGGTATGAAAAATTTCGTGGCGTGGTATAATGAAAACAAGCAAAATTACTAGATGGATAGAATAGTATAAATTTAGAATTTCTAAATTAAAAAATTAAACATTAAGATTTGATTCGAAATTCAAAATTCGAAACTAAAAATTACCAATGCGTCATCACGAAAATTACAAGGAATTGATTTGGATGCTGGCCAAGACGGATTTCAAGCTGCGCTATCATGGCAGTGTTTTGGGCTATCTGTGGGCGCTGTTGAAGCCTCTTTTGACTTTTGCCATTTTGAATTTTGTTTTTTCTTCTGTTTTCAATCCACGAACTGGGGGTGTCGACACCTATTCTTTGCAATTGTTGGTGAGTTTGATGATGTTCTATTTTTTTGCCGAAGGGACTGGCGCCGGGATGAACTCGCTGCTAAGCAAGTCGCAACTGGTAACCAAGATCTATGTTCCACGCTGGACTATTATTCTAGCCTCCACCATCAACGCCACGCTGATTTTCCTGATGAATCTAGTGGTGATTATTTTCTTTTTTGCCATTAAAGGTTTTATGCCTAGTCTTCCGGCCATCGGGATGTTTTTGTTGTTTTCTTTTTTTATTTATATACTCGTTTTGTCCTTTGCGCTCATCACCGCCCCGCTCTATGTGAAATTTCGTGACCTCTCAATGATTTGGGAAGTGTTGCTGATGATCATTATGTACGGTTCGCCGATCATCTATCCCTTATCCACTTTGCCAGCTAAATATCACACTTTGATTTTGCTTAACCCTTTGGCTTTCATTATCCACTTCACCAAGGAATCGCTCATCAACAATCATTTTGCCACCCTGGGGCAATATGCCACTTTCATGGCGATTGTCTTAGGTGGTTTTGCTTTTAGCATCTGGTCCTACCGCAAAATGTCTCCGCGAATTGCGGAAAACATCTAGACATATAGCATGCAGCATGTAACATAAGGCAAATGTAAATTTTCAATAACCAATTCATACAGTTCGCCATTTTTCTTTTCCCCAAAAGAAAATGGACACTTGAATTTTTCTGTTAAGAAAAATTAGCGTTGCATTTTGTCACTAAAGAAAAATGGCAAACCACTCTTGACACCTTTTGAAAAAAAGAAGCATTTCATGTTATAATAAAAATATAAAAAAATAATCTTCTAAAAAAATGCAGCGAGCTGGTAAAAAAATAGTTGTCCTAATCCTAATTGCTTTCCTGGCAATCAGTCCGCTGCGGATTGATTTTTTTTATCTCTCGCAAAATGTTGTGGCAGGCGAGTCACAGCCCTTGGAAGATGTGCATATCAGCGAGGACACTACTTGGAACAATGACACGGATTTGTCTCACTATGACAATATCTATGTGGATTGGGGAGTGACCCTGACCATTGAAAAAGGATCGCAACTGGCTTTTCGCCATCTATATATTTATGGCAGTATCGTGGCAATCGGCACGATGGACGCAAGAATCAAATTGGCTGGAATTCCGCCTGTTTTTGCAGAGGGTGGGCTCTATGACCCGCACTGCTTTGTGGCGTCAACTGGCACCATTGAGTTGCGTGGTCCGGGCAATTATGATGATGACCCGGAGTCTATTTTTGAGTTTGTGGAGTTTTCAGCTATGGGCGGCGAGTATTCCTATGATACAACTAATTGTCCTGCCTTGAGTCTGAATAATAGCATTAAGGATATGTTGCTTCCCACTGCCTATGCCGCTCCAGCTGAGAAAGTGGCTCCGGCCGTGGCTTTCTATTCCGGCAGAGTGACTATGCAAAATTGTACTTTTGAAAACAATGCTCATGCTGACGTCAAAGTTGCCATGGAATATGGTGATTGGAATACGGAAAGTTTTTTGCATATCGAAAATTCCAATTTTCAACACAATTCCCAAAACACTGCCATGCTTTCCAATGTCACAAACACGAACTTGCACAACACCCTATTTGAAAACTGCTTTAATGAATGCAAGAGTCATTATGCTGATGATTATAGTCTTTATGGTGAAGTTTGTAATACTTCTTGCCAACGCGCAGTGGAAAGCGACCCTAGTTGGCATGACAAGACTAAAGTGACGCTCAAAAATAATTGGTATGGGGATGCAAGCGGTCCGAAAACAAATGGAATAGGTGTGGGGGAGTCTATTGCAGGCGATTACACATTGGATGGTTGGAGTAATGTAGAGTTTGCAGATACTCCAAAAGTCTCTAATGTTTTGTTTTTGCCTGGGCTTGAAGCGAGTCGATTGTATAGTAATATTGATTCAAATTGTCCTTATGATGAAAAAAGCCTAAATAAGGCTTGGGAGCCAAATTGTAATGACGATGTGCGTCGGTTATATTTAGATTCAGATGGCAAAAGCATTAATAGCATGTATACAAAAACGGGCGACGTACTGGATGAAACGCCTGTCGGGTCTAATATTTATAAATCGTTCATTGAGCAGATGAACAAAATGAAAAATGATGATAAAGTGATAAATGATTGGAAGGCTATCGCCTATGATTGGCGCTTGTCATTGGATGATATATTAAAAGATGGATCAATAATCAGCAGTATCCACACATTGGCGGAAAATTCTAAGACAGGAAAGGTAACCATCGTCGCTCATTCTACTGGCGGTCTTCTGACTAAGGCGTTAATGAAGGAGCTGGGAAGTGAGATGGCTAAAAGTCTAGTGGATAAAATTATTTTTGTGGCTGTGCCGCAAGTGGGCACCCCAGCTGCGGTGGCAGGGATGTTGCACGGCAAGGATCAAGGTATCCTTCCGGTTTTTAGCACTCAGACTGCCAGAGGGTTGAGCGAAAATATGCCGGGAGCCTATAATCTTCTGCCAAGTGAAAAATATTTTTCCACCGTGGAAACCCCAGTTTTGAAATTTGATTTAGATGCATCGAAAGACTGGAAAAATCGCTATGATAGTTCGATTAATTCAAAGGAGAAAATGGATGACTTTATGACGGATGATTTCAGGCGAGTTTCAGCGATTGATTCTGATACCGATAGTCCTTCAAGATTAAAGGAAAACCTATTAGAAAAAGCTAACAATGTACACAATGATTTGGATAATTGGATTGCGCCGGAAGGCGTAAAAATAGTCCAAATTGCCGGTTGGGGCGTGCCTAGTTTGAGTGATATTGATTATGGCGCTGAGCGATGGAAGCCTTGTGATCCTGTTTGCGGACAAAGCACAGAATATCTTAATCCGGATTTCAAATTCACGATTGATGGAGATGGCACAGTGGTCACGCCGAGTGCTTTGTGGATGGGGAATGTAGATAGGTATTGGGTCGATATGGCAAAATATAATAGTCTTTATAATAGGATTATTGCTAGTAGATTTTTTAATACTAAGCATGCTGACATACTTGAAATTTCTAGTCTCTGTTCTTTTATTGAGGATAATATTGAAAACAAGACTAAAAATATTTCAGATTACACCTATCTTTCTACTGAAGTCCCACTTGCTTCAAATAAAGACCGCCTTCAATATTCTCTGCATTCTCCACTTACCCTCAACATCTATGACGCTCAAGGCGTGCATACCGGCATCGACAAAAATGGAAAAATTGAAGAACGGATTTCCGGAACATATTATCAGCAATTTGGCGATGTGAAATATATTTTTTCTGATGAAGGCTCAGGTCAACATATTGTGATGGATGGCTATGGGGATGGCACGTTCACTTTTTCTGTGGATGAGTTGCGAGGGGACAAATCGCTCAATAGGATTACGTTCAAAGACATGCCCACTACTCCAAAGACAAAAGTGATGCTGGACATTTCAAATAGTCTGGCCAGTGTCTCAAAAATGAGCATTGATGAGAATGGAGATGGGGTATATGATTATGAAGTGGCGCCAATTCTCAATGGCACAGTGACCAGCGGTGATTTGATTAGAATTGAAAAAGACGTACAGAATGATGATAATGATAGCAATGGAAATAATCACAAACACAAAAAGAAAAAAACAACTCAGGTTGCTGCAATAATAAAAACCACGCCGATGGCCTCTATTGGAGCAAAGCTCGCGGATGCTTTTATTATTCCCAATACAAATGCCTACATTGAAACAAGAAATGATGCAGTTGATAAAAAAGAAAATAAATGGGAAAATAGAATGAATGATGAGGAGAATGAAAATTTAATTAGAAAAGAAATTTTTATTAGTCTCATCGTCTTATTGATAATTGTTATTTTTGGAGTTAGAAAGTGGGGGTATAGAGAAGCTGATAGGGTTTAAATTTATAAAATAAAAGTAATAAAAAGTTATGAAAAGTATAATAAAAAAAAGCATACCGTCCATATCTCTGATATTGATAGTTTTATTTCTCGGGTTTGTTTTTTCTAGACAAATAGGTCTGTGTCCATCGTATAGTTATAGCTATTGTGCTAATTTTTTTGAAGCATTTGCTATAACGCTTTTTCCAATCATTCCATTATTTATTTTCTCTCTCATCACCTACAAAATGAAAGAAACTGTTTTTCAAGCTTGGTGGAAGTTTTCTCGCGTTTGGATCCCTCTTTCTATGTTGGCAATTTTGATAGCTCCCTCATATGCCAGCAACTGGATGATTCCTATTGAAAAAGGCACAGTGGCGTTTTTTTCGTCAGCTATCTATGTGGTGGTTAGTGTATCCATAATCGCATATCAACTTTCGAAGAAAAAATAAAAAAATATATATTACATCTTTTCCAATAGGTCTTCGGCGATGCGATTGCGACAAGTTTTGCGAATGTTGTCGTCCACAATGGGTTTACACAGAGCAGCGTCATCTTTGGTGATGGCCAGGTCTTTGAGGCAATAATCTTTTTCCAGATCTTTTTTGGCGTCACAACTCGTGGCGTTGGTTTTGACGGGTGAGATGCCGCACACTTGCTGGCAATAGGCAAACAGCACTAGGTCGTTGGCAAAAGCCTTGCAGTCATCAGTGCAGTGAGTCGGAGTGATGTTAGCCTTGATGTTGCCGGTGGTGCCGCTTCCTGCGGAATTTTCAGTGGAATTTTGATTGATTTCTTCCGGAGGGGTTGGACTGATTGCATTCTCTCCGGCAGTTGGATTTTCAACGGCGGGTGTTTCTGTCGAAGTTGCAGAGGTGGAAGATGACGTGCTGGAATTATTTTCTATGAGCACGGCGGTTTTGGCGAAATAGCGGTCACGTATGACAGGATAGATGAAAAAAGCTAGCGCGCCAATGGCGCCAAGGATGATGAGGGTGGTGATTGTTTTTTTCATAAAAGATTTTTATTTTTCTAGCCTCAGTATAGCACGAAACAGACCATAGGTCTAAATCTCCCGTCTCGACTCGTGGAGGAGACCACTTGCCGATCCGAGGTGGGCAAATCTAAAATCTCAACAAATTATGGTTCGCCATTTTCTTTGGCAGCAAAGAAAGTGGCAAAAAGAAACTGCTGCCCAGGCTCGTGCTGTCTAAATTTCTAGCTTATTTCGCTAAAATTCCCATAAATGCTAAAAGGAGTGTTGGTAGGTAATTTCTTAACGCTCTCGCGCTGAAATTTAGAAACGCACTTCGCTGTGGGCGAGGAAATGTTTTATTCCGCACTAGCGTAGTGCTAAGCTATAAAATTGGACAATTTTTGCATGTAGTGATATAATATCATTATAATAATTTTTATTCACTAATATGTCTAATGATTTTTTAGTTACAAAAGATTATCAAGTTTTTATAAGCCAAATAAAACAGAGCATCCAACAGGCTAGAAATAGAGTTGTTAGGAGTGTAAATAGCGAGCTAATCAATCTTTACTATCATATTGGCGGGCAAATTGCAGAAAAGCAAAAAAACTCTAATTGGGGCGATGATTTGATTGGGCAGATTGAATTTGATCTCAAAACGTCATTTCCGGACCTGAGTGGTTTTTCTCGTACCAAATTGTTTTATATGAAAAATTTCTTTCAGTTTTTTGGTAAGCAAGAAATAGTCCCACAAGCTGTGGGACAAATACCTTGGGGGCATATCCAGTGGAAGGATTTTATGAAATTGAAAGAATTGATAATGCTATGAAAAAAGTAATTTTTAGAAATAGTTAATAAATAATGTAGGGGTGAAACCCCTACAAAATAAAAAATAAATGGGCAATTTTTCTTTTAAATTTGTGAATGGAGAATATTACCACGTATTTAACCGTGGGGTAGATAAGCGAAATATTTTTGCAGATAGGCATGATTATTCAAGGTTTCTCAAATCAATAAAGGAATTTAATCAAATAGAGCCCATCATCAGTCTGTATATAAAAAACAGAGTGAGTGATGTAGGGGTGAAACCCCTACATGATGGGGCGTTGGTTGAGATAGTTGCCTATAATTTACTTCCAAATCATTTTCATTTCATATTAAAGCAGTTAAGTGATGGTGGCGTATCAGAATTTATGAAGCGCATTGGTGGTGGATACACCGGGTACTTTAATCATAAGTATAGAAGAAGCGGGTCATTATTTCAGGGAAGATTTAAGGCCGTACATGTAGATACTAACGATTATTTGTTATATTTGTCAGCATATGTTAATGGCAATAATATCATTCACAAGTCAAAAATATTTATATCTAGCTTTAAAAATTACTTGAATAATGGTGCGGATGAGTTTTGTAGTCCAGCTGTAATTTTGAGTCAATTTAAAGACGAGGGTGATTATGAAGAATTTGTTGCTGTTAATACAAAAGAGATAGCACGCCATAGAAAGGAGCTTGGACGATATTTATTGGAAGATGAATAAACTCGTAGGGGTGAAACCCCTACAAATATTTGCAAGAGTTGGTTTGAAGTTCGCCAAATTTGCGCTCATATTCCTTGAGCATCTTTTTTTGATCCTGAGATGAGAGTTCCGCGGCCTTCTTTATTATTTTTTCTTTTTCAATTTGAGATAAATCGAAAAAATTGACCCCTTTCTTGGGAACATTTTTCTTATTTGAAAATTTTGAAATTATTTTTTTTAACATAATGTTGCGTTTAGCGATTCTTTATTATATGTGATTATTGTGGAATTGTCAATATTGGAAAGCTTGATAACAAAATTGGACAATTTTTGCATATAGTGATATAATATCATCATCATAACAATTGATCCACTAATATGGCAGTTAATAAAAATATTAAAATTAATAAATCCAAGCTGAGTCAAGAATATGATTCGGAAATTTTTTCGATATCTGAACATGCTTTTGATGTGCCCAATGACCACAAAGCAATCGCTCAAGAATTGAAAAATAAAAATCCATACACCATTACTGTCATTATTAATAATCTCGATCCAAAATTCTGGAATAATAAGAAATACGTTGAAAAAACACAGGTGCCAATCCAATCTCGGTACATGGAACTTTTGTATAAATATTTTTTTATTGAATTTGGTCATCGTGAGGGCAATGAATTATACGCAAAATGGCTGGATAAATACACAGCCCTTTGGAAAAAAGAAAAAATGAAAAATGAATTGGATGATTATATTATTAAAAATGAATTAGAGCCTAGATATAAGGAAAGAATATTAAAAAAATATAAAAATCATGAAAAGCTTTTCAAGCCACGCGTAGAAATTAACAGAAAGAGATATTATAATTTGCCATCTCCTTTGAATCATGTGGATTGGCGAAATCCATATGACAATATTTTTGTTTGGCAAGGGGATGGTAAAAAAGTTTTTCGAAAAGGTGGAGGTGGATCATCGGGTGGTCGCGAAACAAACTCCAAATTTATTTTCGGTTTTAGCCTAATAAATAAAACAAAGCCAATAAAATCATTTTTGTTCCTGTATGGCAGTGATAATGAGCTATACTTCATTAAGGAATTTTTCTCGCTGACCATTCCTCGCTACGATATTGGCTGGAATTATTACTTGAAAGGCAAGGAGGCTGAAAAAACTCTCTCAGAAACCAATTTAATCGAGTGGAGGGATTTCAATGAGTTGAAGGAAGTGAATGTGGTGTCAAATAAAGATTAAATTTCAAAATTTAATTATGGCGAATTTGCCATAATTAAAAAAAGTCTTTCTAGGCTTGCATAATTGTTATATTCAAAAACATGCTTACAAAAAAAGAATTAGAATTCCACATCAGCCAAGGGGAAGGATATAATATTGAATTCAAAGAGGCTTATAGTAATTCCATCGCTAAAGAGATGTGTGCTTTTACCAATGCTTCTGGCGGAAAGATATTCATTGGCATAACTGATACTGGAAAGAAAAAAGGAATTAAAATCAGCAACAGCTTGAAGTCAGAAATTCAAACCATCGGCAGAAATCTTGATCCAAAAATGACCATCCACTTGCAAGAAATGGAGGATATCTTGGTTATCGATGTGCCGGAGGGCAAGGAAAAACCCTATTCAATCGGGGGAAAGTTCTATTTGCGCCAAGGAGCCAATAGTCAGCAACTCACGAGAAATGAAATTAAGGAATTTTTTCAAAAGGAAGGACTAGTTCTTTTTGATGAGGCACCGAATCAGAAATTTAGCTTTGATAGGGATTTTAATGAGAGCGCTTATGAAAATTTTTTGTCCAGGATGAACATCAAAACCAAACTGAGTCGTAAAGACATCTTGAAAAATTTAGACTTATTAAGCGGAGAAACAATAAAAAACGCAGGTGCTTTGTTGTTTTGTAAAAAAGCGACAAGAATTGCCCGCAGTGCCACTATAATCTGTGCTCTTTTCATGGGTAAAACTAAGACAAAAATCATTGATACCAAGGAATTTGATGGAGATTTGTTTAGTAATTATGAAAGTGCTATGAATTATTTACGTTCAAAGCTGAACACGGAATTTATCATAAAGGGTGGGCCTCGAGAAGAAATATTGGAATTACCAGAAAAAGCATTGAGGGAGGCATTGCTAAATGCCATTGCTCATCGTGATTATTTTTCAACCGCTAGTATTCAGATTAGTATATTTTCCGACAGGGTGGTAATCGATAATCCAGGGAGATTAATTGGAAACATCAAAGTCGAAGATTTGTATAAGAAGAGTTATCCACGAAACAATTTGCTATTTGGCTTGATGCAGAGAATGGATCTTGTCGAAAAAATTGGTTCTGGTTTAATGAGAATTAATGAGATGATGGAAAAATATCTTTTGCCACATCCCATTATTGATGTTAGCGATGTTTATTTTGGTATTTCTTTTGAAAGACCTGATTTGCAAAAAATGAGCGTTGAGCAAAGAAGAACGGAATACGAAAAGGTGACTGAAAAAGACCTAGAAAAAGACCTAGAAAAAGACCTAGAAAAATTGACTGATAATCAAAGAAAAATAATTATTGAGATAGAAAAAAATCAAAATATTACGCAAAAAGAGTTGAGTGCAAAAGTTGGCATTAATGAAAAAAATATCAGAAATAATATAGTTGTGTTAAAAGAAAAAGGTCTATTGAAACGAATTGGTCCAGACAAGGGCGGGTATTGGAAAATAATTAAAAAATAGAGCTCTGAATGACAGAATAGGGAGAATGTAATATAATGGGAGAGTGATTGAGGATGGTTTGAATTAATTTTGAATAGTTTGAAAGATACAATAACCAAGGTACAAACATCAAACAAAATCCAAAATCCAAATGACAAATAAAACTCAGTCATGGCAATTTTCAATAACCAATGACTAATTTTCAATGAATTTCCAGTGATTTAAATTTTCAATTACATGCTGCATGCTATAAATGAATAATAAATTATCTGGTTGCTTTTTTTTCTTTTTTAGGCTAAGATTAGCTTATTATGGTGAATGAAAAATATATTGTGAGAATAAAAGAAATTTTGGAAAAGCACCTGGTGGCAGGTGAGAGGGTTTTTGTTTTTGGCTCTAGCGTGGATCAGGAAAAATTTGGGGATGTGGATTTGGCGATTGTGAGCACGCGGCCGGAAATCGAAAAGGCAATCTATCGGATAAAGGATGATTTGGAAGAATCAACGTTGCCCTATAAATTTGATGTAGTGGACATTAATCAAACTAAAGACCCATTCCGCGCTCGCGTGTTGAATGGTCTAAAAATATGGATTATCTAGAAGAAAAATATGCTCAATTGGAACAAGCGTTGAGAGTATGGAAGAGGGCTTTGGAGGCGCCTTTTTCTGATTTGAATAGGGATGCGTCAATTCAGCGATACGAATTTTCTTTTGAATTGTTGTGGAAAGTAGCAAAAAAGTACCTCAAGGAAATTGAGGGGGTGGAATGCAGTTCTCCCAAATCCTGTTTTCGAGAAATTCGTGCTACATTGGAAATATCTGATGCGGATATTGAGATATGCATGAGTATGACAGATGATAGGAATTTATCAGTGCACACATACTCAGAGGAGATGGCCAATGAATTATACAGAAGATTGTCGATGTACTTGGAGGTTGCGGAAGCTATATCGAAAAAAATAAAAGAAAAAGCAAAGCTGTAAAAATCCCCCGTCTCGACTCAGGCTGACGCTTCGTCAAGCCGAGGCGGGCAAACACGCAAAAAAGATACAAAAAACAAGGTACAAACACCAAGTAAGAAACAAACATCAAGATTCAATAATCAAAAAAATGTATGGAAAATAAACATAAATTTGATTTAGAGGAAAGAACAACTGAATTTGCAAAGCGGGTAGTGCGGTTGTGCACTTCTTTGTCAAAAAATTCAATAAATAACAGACTATCAGGACAAGCAGTTGGCTCTGCTGGCTCTGTTGGCGCAAATTATCGAGAAGCGAATGATTCCTTGGGCAAAAAAGATTTGATAATGCGAATGAAGATTTCCAGAAAAGAAGCCAAGGAAGCAATGCATTGGCTGGATCTTATTGAGGAGGCTAATCCGGAATTGAAATCTCGGATGCAAGAAATCAAACAAGAATCATTAGAGCTAAAGAATATACTATCAGCTATAATAAGCAAAATAGAAGGAAAAGCAACAATCACCAACGTCAAATAAGATACAAACACCAAGGTACAAACACCGAACAAATCACAAACACCAAAACACAATAATCAAGCGTTTGTAATTTGAATACCTTTACCTTTTTTTGGCTACTTCTCGTTTTCTTGCGCCTTGTATCTTTGCTGTCTGGCTATTGTATTTTATGTGTTTATTAGGTATTATTAGATAATGGATACGGATGCTGAATAAGATGCAAGGTTCAAATAATCCCCTAATAATCAAGAGTTTATCTGTTTGGTTATTGAATTTTGGGATTTGTTTGATTATTGTTTCTTGTACCTTGTATCTTCACGCATTGATAATTGTTAAACAGAATTCGAAACTCGAAATTTAAAATTATGCCAAGCGATATTGCCATAAAAGTCGGGTGGATTGGTAAAAGGAATGACTTTGGAAAACATTGGCAAGAGAAGTCTCTCGAGAAATAATCTACTTTTTGGTTTGATGCAACGGATGGATTTGGTTGAGAAAAGTGGTTCTGGGTTTTTGCGAATTAGACGGGCATTGAGAAAATATAAAATGGCAGATCCAATAATTGAGACGGATGATCATTGGTTTACACTCACCTTTGCAAGACCTGATTTGCAGAAAAAAAGCATTAGAGAGCGACTTGAAAATGACGAAAATACTCAGAAAACTGTGGAGAAAACTGTGGAGAAAATACTGGCATTGATAAGTGAAAATAAAAATGTTACTCAAGATGATATTGCGAAAAAAATTGGCTTAAGCAGAAGAGGTGTGGAGTGGAATTTGAAAGTGTTAAAAGAAAAAGGTCTATTGAAACGAATTGGTCCGGACAAGGGAGGGTATTGGAAAATAATTAAAAAATAGCCATCATCAAAGAGGGCTATTTTTTTATGGAAAGTGGAAAGCTGTTTAATAGTTTGGATTTATAGCACAGCTTATCCATCAAATCTTCCGCAATACGGTTCTGGCAGGTCAGTTTGATGTCGGCGTTTTTGCAGATGTTGATTTAAAAAGCGGGCTCAGATTTTTGTTGGCTTTCAATGGTGTCTTCAAGGATTCTGTTTTGACAGGTAAGTTTAATATTTGCATCTTTGATGTTGTTGCAAAGTTTGGAGTCTTTTTTGGTGATAGCGAGGTCTTTCAAGCAGTAGTCTTTTTCCAGGTCTTTTTTGCCATCACAATTGGAAACATCCTTGACTGGAACGAGACCGCAGACTTGTTGGCAATATTCCAGCAGTTTGAAGTCCATCGCAAAAGCGTTGCAATTGTTTGTGCAATGCTCGGTGGTGATGTGAGCGAGATTTTCACTGTTCTTCGTTCCGCGCTCATTGATATTGACGATGGCATTTGGATCGATGGGAGTTGTTTTACCGGACAAAGAATCCTCAAGACTTGCAGGCGCATTTTCTTCGGCAGAATTTTCATTGAAGTTGGACGGCGGAGTGGTGTTATCTGGATTTTGTGGAGTGGCGAGATTTGATTCGAGAGAGTCGGGTGCAATAGAGACACTGGGAGAATTATTAAAGTACCTGTTTTTTATGACAGGATAAGTAAAGTAGGTGAAAACACCAAAAAGGACGAGAATGATGATGATTTTGAAAAACTTAGTCATATTATTTGTCATTTGGATTTTAGATTTTATGTTAGTATACCGGCGTCAGTCCGATTCCCGTATAATAGTATTTCAAAATCCTATCATATGACCAATCATAATTCGCGGCCAAATTAACCGACCCATTAGCTGACATTCCAACCATGTGATTGCCGGCGGCTTCCAACTGGGCAGTGGTCATCGTGGGATGTTTGCCATAGGGATCAGGAACCGATTGGCACCAAGGATAGGCTGTTGATCCCCAGCGTTCTTGAAAACTGCGCGTGCGGCCGTCTGTCCAAGAAGAATATGGCGTCAGAGCCACGTCCGAAGCATAGGTCGCCACAACGCCTCGGGTGGCCTCGGCAGCTTTTCTGATATTGGGATGGGCGATTTCCCAGTCATAACCGGCATAGATTTGTGAGCCGGAATCGCTTCTGATCTGAAAGCCATAGGGCGCATATTTGGTGGCATATTTCACATACCAATAGCCATAGGTGCGGAAAATGGAGGTCATGACCTTGGTGTGATCTATGTCGCCCGTGCCTGTGGTTTCTCCTTCGCCCCAAATGTAGTGTTCAAGTGGCAGCGTGTTGATGACCCAGATATTATTGGAATCGGTGTATCGGACTTTGACCTTGCCACGATATTGGTCATAGGAGGAATTGGGGCGATAGATGTCAAAAACCATATTGGTGTTGTCGCCGTCCGCCGCGTCGAAAGAAACTTCTTGATTGGAAAGGGTGTCGGCGATGGAACCGGATATTTTCAAATTGCCATTGGTGTCATAGGTCACGCGAGTGATGGTCCCGCCGGGGACTTGGGCAATGACACTTCCATTTTTGTTTTTGATGTTATAGGTTTTGTTGGCTTGGATTTTGAAAGGAGTAGCACGAATATCATCTGTGGTATAACTCCATAGTCCGACGGAAATGTCTGGACCGAGAGTTGACATAATCAGATAATTTTTCTCAGCTTCTGAAATCGTATAAAAACGAGTTCCGTTCGTTGAATTCAAAAAGCGATAGACTGGCAACGTGGATGCTTGCTGTGTGTCATAGGCATAAAAAGCAACTCCTTCGGATTTAAACTCCCACTCAGGATGTGAATTTATGTTATTTTTCTCAGCTTCTGAAATCGTATAAAAACGAGTTCCATCTGTTGATTTCAAAAAGCGATAGACTGGCAACGTGGATGCTTGCTGTGTGTCGTAGGCATAAAAAGCAAAGCCTTCTGATATATATTGGTTCTGTTGATTGTATGCATAAAAAGATGTGCCCTCAGAGACATAAGCAGCCTTGGTCTGGGAAACGTTTACGGTTAAGAAGAATAGGGAGGTGAGGAATAAGAAAAGAAGATGTTTTTTCATGAAAATATATTTGTTTTTGATTAGATTTCTACGTGTATTGTAGCATAAAAAGAGTAAAAGGTCTAAGATTGTCATGGGTTCGATGCTTTCGAATTTGCATTCGAGCTTGTTTATAGAGAGGATGACAAGATAGTCAAGATGTAATATAATATAACAATGGATAAAGATATCGCAATAAGTGTCAAAAACGTTTCCAAGACTTTCAGAATACCTCACGAAAAGGTGACTTCAATTCGGGGTGCGGTGACGAGCGCTTTTAAAAATGGAGGCTATGAGGAATTCAAGGCGCTGGATGCCTGCCCCGTTAAATTTGGCTCTTTTGGAGCCAACTATTTAACTGGTGACGTTTCTTTTGAGGTGAAAAAAGGCGAGTTTTTCGCCCGTCTCGACTCGCAAGACGACTTGCTCGTCGAGCCGAGGCGGAGCATCATCGGCCGCAATGGCTCGGGGAAATCAACAAGGCTAAGGATTTTGACAGCTTTTTCATTTTTTGATATAATTAAAACATCTAAAATCACCCGTCCTGACCATTTTGGCATGGCGGGGTTTGTTTTTTAGGGAGAAAGTAAAATGGAAGATAAAAATAAAAAAGAGTTTGAAATTTGGAATCAAAAAAAGCAAGAAATTCATTGTGATGAGAGAAATATTTATTTCAGGAAAAAAGAAATTTGGTGGTGCGCTCTTGGAGTGAATGTTGGATATGAGCAGGATGGAAAAAATGAAAATTTCGAAAGACCCGTTCTTGTCCTGAAGAAAATAAGCAGGCATCTCGCTCTTATTATTCCCTTAAGCTCAAAGGCAAAGAATCACCCCCTATTATGTCCAATATTATCACAATGATAAATTATTTTCGGCTATTATTTTTCAGTTGAGGGTAGTGAGTACGAGAAGATTTTTGAGACGACTTGGCTTGATACAAGAGAAGGATTTTGTTACAATAATTAATATGGTTATGAAATTTTTGAAAGAATAAAAAACGACTCCGCCTAAGCGGAGTCTCGGAGCTTCCCTTGCGGGATGCCATTGTTATATAATACTACTATACAACCTAAATTATGTCAATAGTTGAAAAAAAAGCTTTAAATAAGACAAATGAAATTGCTATCTCTGTTCAAGGAGTGAGTAAAACCTTCAGAATCCCTCATGAAAAGGTGAGTAGTATTCGAGGCGCCGTGACGGGTGTTTTAAAGAGAAATAAAGGGTTTGAGGAATTCAAGGCGTTGGATGACGTTTCTTTCGAGGTGAAAAAGGGTGAGTTTTTTGGCATCATTGGAAGAAATGGCAGCGGAAAATCGACCCTGTTGAAAGTTTTGGCGGGCATCTATCAGGCGGATCAGGGAAAGGTGCAAATTGACGGCATGATTTCGCCGTTTTTGGAATTGGGCATCGGCTTCAATCCCGAGCTTTCCGGCCGCGACAATGTCTATTTGAATGCCACAGTTCTGGGCATGAGCGAAAAGCAAATTGATGCCAAATTCGACTCTATTGTGAAATTTTCAGAGCTGGAGCGATTCATTGATCAAAAATTGAAAAATTATTCTTCCGGGATGAGTGTCCGTTTGGCTTTCAGTGTTTCCATCCATGCTAATCGGGATATTCTCTTGATGGATGAAGTGTTAGCAGTCGGGGATAGTAATTTTCAGTCCAAATGCTTGGAGGAATTTAATAAATATCGAGATATGGGAAGAACGGTGATTATTGTGACCCACGATATTGCCGTGGTGCAAAGATATTGTGATCGAGCCATGTTGCTTCGCAATGGAAAAATTGTTAAGATAGGTAAAGCTGAAGAGGTGGGTAATGAATATGTTTATCAAAATATGTCCGATGAAGAGAAGCGGATGTTCGATGAAGAAAAAGCTAAAATAGGGGATGCAGAGAAAAATTTAGCTAATATGAAAGGATCGGAATTAGAAGCCGAGGAAAAAAGAATCGCAGAAGAAAAAATAAGGCTAGCGGAAGAAAGGAAAAACAAGGTGGCGGAAATTACTAAGGTTGAACTCTTGGATAAAGATGGAAAAGCAAAGAGTGTTTTTCAGACAGGAGATGATCTTTCTATTCGAGTTTATTTTAAAAAAAATAAGCCCATTGAAAAATTAAATTTTGGGATTGCGATATTTAATCAAGAAAGTGATTATATTTTCGGAATTAATACTATTTTGGATAAGATTGATACTGAAAAATATTTAAAAAGTGGCTATTATCAAGTTGATTATAAAAATATTCCATTAAAAACTAATGCTTATTTTGTGCAGTCTGGAATTTGGGGAAAGGAAGTATCTCAAATGGTGGATTTTTTGGAAAAATCAAAATTATTTAAGGTTGTGTCTAGGGATCAAAATCAAGGTATAATACACATTGAGTATAATTGGAAATAAATATGGGATTTGAAGAACTTTACACAAAACATAGGATGGCAGATTATATCATTAATGGTCTTGCTAAGGTGGGAGAATATTCATATGGTATGCCAAGAATTTTGCATTGGGGAGAAAAATCGCGAGTAGTTATTGGGAGATATTGTTCAATTGCTGATGATGTAAAAATTCTCCTTGGAGGAAATCACCGTTTAGATTGGATTACGACATATCCATTTTCAGCACCTCAACTAAATGAGCTCTGGCCAGAGGCCAAAGATATTACTGGTCATCCTGCCACAAAGGGAGATGTAATTATCGGAAATGATGTTTGGATTGGACATGGCGCAACAATACTTTCCGGAGTTAATATCGGGAATGGTGCAGTTATCGGATCCATGGCTGTTGTTGCAAAGGACGTGCGTCCCTATGCAGTTGTCGTTGGAAATCCGTCGAAAGAAATCAAGAGGAGATTTAGCGATTCAGATGTTGAATTTTTACAAAATTTACAGTGGTGGAATTGGTCAGAAGAAAAAATTAGAGATAATGTTTCTATTCTCTGTAGTTTAAATATTGAAGAACTAAAAAAAATATGAAGTGGACACATTATGAACCAAAATTTGAATACGAAAAAGCCTTAAATGATGTCGGATTACACTGGACTGGACATAAAAATTTTGCATATGAGTTGGTTAGAAATTCAAAACCATTAGTTATAGTGGAGCTTGGAACATGGAGAGGAACATCATTGTGTTCATTTTTACAAGGCGTTAAAGATGAAAATTGTGGTACGCGGGTTTTCGCGGTTGATACATGGCAAGGCGATCTGCATATGGGAAAATTTAACGATAATGTTTTTCGAGATGTTAATAATCTCGTAAAAACGTATTACGGAGAGCTCGAATGTTTTTTGATGAAGATGAGCTTTGATGACGCGGTATCTCAGTTCAAGGATAAGACAATTAATATTTTACATATTGACGGATTACATACATATGAAGGAGTGAAGCATGATTATGAAACCTGGATTAATAAAGTTGCTGATGACGGGGTGATATTATTTCATGATATTTTCATAAATAAGGAGGATTTTGGAGTATTTAAATTTTGGGAAGAACTGAAAAAAGAACATAAAACTATAGAATTTCATCATTCCTATGGCCTGGGAGTATTATTTAAGGATTCCAATAAATGTGATGATTTAATTCCTTTGGAGAAAGAATGGCAGATGCGATATTCATATATGGCTGAAGATAAAAAAAACAAAGAAATTAATTTTACATTAGATGCCCTTGAAAAAGTTAATAATTTAATAGAGGATAAGAATAAGGAAATAGAGAATAAGAATAAAGAAGTAAATTTTATGAAGTCTTCAAAATTTTGGAAAATACGCGACTGGTATTTGCGTAGAATAAGAAAATCACAATAAATAATACATATTTAACAATAGAAGACTTTTGAAATGAAAAATTTTTATAAATTAAAAATAAAAAAATATATACCGCGCTTATTTTTTAAGCTTTTAAAGTCTTTTTTTATTATTCTTAATTTGTTTAGTGATTTAAAAATTCATAAATATTTTAAGTTTAAATTTCTAAATCGCACATATAATAAGATAAAAAAAAGAATTAATAGGCGGAATATATCTTTTTTCTACAATATCATCACCAGGACCAATATTCTAAATATCAGGAGTGTTTTTTCAGTTTGGTTATATTCATCACAATCCCAAATTGATAAGCTAGATTTTAATGTAAAAATGTTTAATTGGGGTTGTTTTCCAGACAAAGAAAAACTACGCAAAGAATCATTTATGATAATTGATCATTCTCTCGGCGGAGGTGCAAATCTATATTCGAAAAAAATAATAGAAGAGAAAAGAGTAAATAGCGATGTGCTACATATTGCCTATGTGCCATTGCTAAATTTATATCGTCTCAATTTTTTTGGAGTCAATTCTTCTGATGAGTATTATTTAAAGTATTTTTCTGGTATTACTATATTGTATGAAAATTTGAAAGTCTCTGAAGTTTTTGTAAATAATTTATTTTCCTATCCAAAGATATTTAAAACACTTGATAAGATAATACAGCTTAAGACGAGATTTAATTTTACTTTGACCGTAGCGGTGAATGATTATTTACAAGTTTGCCCTAATTATGTATTATTGAATCACAAAAATCGATATTGCAATGTTCCCCCAGTAGGAAAGTGCGTTGCATGCATGCAACGCAATAATGGTGATTTTAAGATTTTTTATCCACAGTATAGAGATGTTTTTTTGTGGAGAAAAAAATTTGCTAAGTTGTTGAGAATAACTGATAATATTTTGTGTTTTTCTAATGTCTCTAAAATAATTATTGAAAAAGCCTTTAGGGATTTTAATATAGGAAACAATAAAATTACTATAAAGCATCATACTTTAGATGACATAGGGAATATTCATTTTCCCATAAAACACGATCCTCCCTACAGGGTTGGGGTCTTGGGGTCAATTAATACGCAAAAAGGTCTTAATGTTATAAGGAAATTGCTTGAATTCTGGGATGAGTACGATATTAATTTATTTAAAATTGTCATCATAGGAATTTCTGGTGAAAATATTTCAAACCCCCATTTGGAGATAACCGGAAAATATGATCGATTACAGCTGACTGAAATTGTTAAAAAGAATAAAATTGACTTATTTTTTATTCCATCAATTACTCCTGAAACTTTTTCATATACCGCTGAAGAGATAATGCATATGGGATACCCACTGGCCGTATTTAGTGGAACGGCACCTGCAGAAAGGGTAGTCAAATATGAGAAAGGAATAATTTTATTGTAACTTAAAAAACGGATTACCATAGTGGCATAACCAACTCCTGTAAAAGTATAGTAAGAATTATTTGAGGAAATTATTTCACTCATCTACAACTCCCAGATTGGCAT
>CAIMIV010000058.1 GCA_903841185.1 uncultured bacterium | reverse complement strand
ATCTCCTTTTGCAACTCCAACAAATGACCTGTCTTTTTTGTCTCTCTCACTTTCCCCAATTCCAAAACAAACTCACGGAACAAGTCTTGGATTTCGGCTAGTTGGATTTTCAGTTGGAGGCAGGTTGATTGAGGCATGATTTAATAAAGTTAATATTGCCACTCTTAAAGAGGTAGCTTACAAAGCACTGACTAAATTATCGAAAATTGTTAGATAATTTTTTGACAAGGTTTTTATCGACTCACCGGAAGTCGTCAAATTTTTCATATCCTCATAGATTCCATTCGTGTCTATTTTCTCAATTCTCTGGCGTAATAGAATCCAAACATCTTGCAAATCACTTATTTCAACATTTTGTTCTTTTTTCAAAATCTCCTTGGTTCTTTTCAAATTCGGTTTGATTTTATTTTCCAAAAACCAAATCAAGTCATAGAAATCTCGCCCTTTGAAATCATATTTATCATAAAAAATCTTGCCCTTGCGACCCAAAATAGCGCCGATTTTATTAGCAAAAAGCGTTGGCAAATCATAATGACGAACCACTAAAAAGACATTATCTTTCATAATCGAAGTCATGCTGATATCATATGCTTTGTACTTATTTTTTTCCAGCTCAATTTTTAGATATAATAGATCCGATTCATTTCGTGTGTTATTTGCCAGTCCTAATTGTGATAGCACAGGAAATTTTATAGTCAAAATTTTATTTTTCGCCCGCACGGTATATTGCAAATCACCAAAACCGTGATTCTTGAAATATAATACTATGTCAATAGCCATTTTATTCAAATCAATTTCTCGACCGTTATAATCCATGTCTAAATCCTCAGACAATCTGTTCGTTTCACCAATAACCTTCAAAGCAGTGCCACCCGTAAAAATCAATTTGCTGTAGCGCGGTGAGTTGTAAATAAAATCCAAAGTGCGCACAATCAGCGCCTCTTTTAATTCAATCTTCAAGTACTCCAGTGGTTTATTAGCCGCTCTGCCCTCATCAATTATTTTTTGTAAATCATCTATTAGCATATTTTTTTACTAAGCCACAAATAGCTTGTATTTTTTTATCACCCTGCTTAACATAAGTTGAAAACTCTACCCAATCCTTTTTTTCCATTATCTTCAAATTTAACCGCAAAGCATCCAGCTCATCTCCGTCTATTCGCCTAAATTTATTTTTATTAAAATATAGATAATCAAACAAGGCCTTCGATTTAGTAGCCATGCTCCAAGCTGTGTTGCCATAAGTCTTCTCCACAAAACCGCCAAATAGCTTGGGTTTAATGGATTGATAATTGAAAATTCCGAATTGATTGGTGATTGTTTGTGTTTTTTTGGTAGTTATGACTGAATAGCCAAAAACCGCGTCGGTAAACATGCCATATTCCTGCAAAGCAAACTCCTTACTTAGATAGCTCGGTTCAATCATCTTGGTCGCAATAAAGCGCGGATAATATAAAGCATTATCCCGCTTATCCAGATATTCTCTAAAGACAAAAAAACCTCTCTTTATTTGCACTAAAGAGCCATTTTTTTTCCAATACGCCAGCGAATTACGCAAGGTGTTAGGATTCTTATTAAACGCATTCGCCAAGGCTGTTTTGGACAAATACGGCATTTCTTTAATTTTTTCAGTTATTTCCATAATTACTATATTTTTTAGTATCTGCAGATATAATAGCATAGGGACAAATTTATGACAAGCGTACATTCGTCACCACATCAAATCATTATTTTCAAGGACAAAAGAAAAAAATTACGAGATTAAGAAACTACTTGACGAGCACGCAAATTGTTATACGCATTGTCAGAGTTGTCCCAATAGACGATCAACTTGCCATCGTCAGAGCGCCAATACACACTCAGAACACTGACATCGCCATGGCGCGAACCTGCACATAATGTGACGTTGTGTATATCTAGATGCATTCCTGTTTTTTTGAAATGTTCCAATTCCTGCAACAGGCGTTCTCTCAGTGTCTGAGTAGCCATGCCTATTTCCTTGATTTTGTCAGCTGAAAGATTTTTGTTTTCTTCATCCGCTTCGACGCCATTGCGGATCCAAACGGCGTAAGCAGAATCTGTTGCTCTTTCCAAATCCCTAACAGTCGATGAATCAAAGTCAGATGTTGCGAAAAATTCCTTGCATTTGTCAAAGATCTTCTGCGCATCCAAACCGGGAGCCATAATGAGAAGCTTATCAAAACCCTCTTGTTTTTCAGGGATTTCAATATTGGAAAAATCTGTTTCCATCTGAAACACCTCGCGGTAGAAATCTTGCCAGTCTTGGATTTTTTCCCTGATTTCTTTTGACATGAATTTTTCTTGAAGTTTTTCAACCTTCCCCTCAATCTCCTTTTGCATCTCCATCAAATGTTCCGTCTTTTTTGTTTCTCTCACTTTCCCCAATGCCAAATCAAACTCGCGGAACAAGTCTTGGATTTTAGCCAGCTGGACTTTCAGTTGGAGGCAGGTTGGTTTTGGCATAAATGTTATTTTTCAAATTTAAAAATTCAAAAGCGGGAAGACACAACGCCCAGACGACCATCGTAATTGCCAAGACGGTGACCGTTCACAAGCGCGCCCTCGGCATCAGCAGAGCCAAAGATAAGCAAACTGCCTCCAGTGGAAGTGGAATCTGACCAAGAATATTTGCCATCCGTGAAGAGTTGTTGGCCTTTTTTGTAGGAAACTAAATAACGGAAGAGGGTGTTTTGGATGGGTTCACGGAGAAGCTTGGAAATTTTTAGGTTGGAGAGAATTTTTGAGGCTTCGATATAGTTTTTGTTTTGAATCAATTGCTGGACTTTATCCTTTTCTTGTTGGAACTGCGTTTCAGCTTGCTGATATTCCAGTGACAGAGTGCCATTGAAAAATTTGATTCTGGCATTCTCGATGAGAAGTTCTGTTTGCGCCAAATAATTTTTGTCAGTCGAATCCGGCAGAATATCTGGTGACACAAACTGCCAGCCCAGACGCGGAGTTTGTTTTTTTATTTCGGCCTGCGCAGAAAACCAGGCTTCGTCTTTCAATTTTCCTTGTTCATCAAATTGATTTTTGTAGAGCAAATATTTCGTCGGCTCGTCGTCTTTATCCCTTTCGATTACATTACTTCCAATTGTTTTTATCGCTTTCTCGGTCATTTCTTCAATGGTCAGTGGAATCCCTTCTGGAGTTTTATCGAGGTTAAGAACTAACATATCGCCTAGTTCTTGATGTCGCTCGATTTCTTCTTGGGAAAATGGGATTTTAGGGATGTCTTTGGCTTCCAGCTTGAAACCAAAAGCGGCTTCGATATCTGGGGGACCCAGGAAAAATTCTTTGCCGTTTTTTTCCATAATCTTTTGCGCTTTTTCCCATGTCACAAAGAAATTTTCTCTCATTGATTCAATTTTCTCCTCCATCTCCTTTTGCAATTTCAACAGACTCTCTGTTTGGCGAGTTTCCCTCACTTTCCCCAACGCCAAAGCAAACTCGCGGAACAAGCTTTGAATTTCAGCCAGCTGGACTTTCAATTGGAGGCAGGTTGGTTGAGGCATAATTATTGTTTTTCAAGATTAAAATAAAAAAGTTACCAGATCAAGAAACTACTTGGCGAGCGCGCAAACCGTCACCCATATGGACAGAGCTGTTCCAAACAACATTCAACCTACTAATGCCGGAGTACCATCTCACGACCGGAACACTGCTATCGGGGTAACGCGAACCCGCACATAATGTGACTTTTTGAGTGTCCAGATGTGCTCCTGTTTTTTTGAAATATTCCAATTCCTGCAGCAGGCGTTCTCTCAGCGTTTGAGTAGCCATGCCCATTTCTTTGATTTTGTCGGCGGAAAGATTTTTGTTTTCTTCATCCGCTTCAACATTGTCGCGAACCCAAATGGCATAAGCGGAATCTGTCTCTCTTTCCAAATCCTTGATAGTCGACAAATCGGGGTCAAATGTTGCGAAAAATTCCTTGCATTTGGCAAAAATCTTCTGTGCATCCAAGCCGGGAGCCATAATGAGAAGTTTTTCAAAACCTTCTTGCTTTTTAGGGATTTTGATGTGAGAAAAGTCTGTTTCCATCTGAAAAACTTCGCGGTAGAAATCTTGCCAGTCCTTGATTTTTTCTTTGATTTCTTTTGGCATGAATTTTTCTTGAAGACTTTCAATTTTCTCCTCAATCTCCTTTTGCAACTCCATCAAATGCTCCGTCTTTTTTGTCTCCCTCACCTTCCCCAATTCCAAAACAAACTCGCGAAACAAGTCTTGTATTTCAGCCAGCTGGACTTTCAGTTGGAGGCAGGTTGGTT
>CAIMIV010000057.1 GCA_903841185.1 uncultured bacterium | reverse complement strand
CCGATATTGGGTTCGATGGTGCAAAAGGGATAGTTGTTGATGTCTACTTGGGTGCGAGTCAGCGCCTTGAAAAGAGTACTTTTACCAACGTTTGGTAAACCTACAATACCTAATTTTAATGACATAAGATTGAATTTAAATAATTTTTACGACACTTGCCCCGTAGCGAGCCGTAGGCTCTGCTACTGGGGTTGGGCAAGCCGACGATTCCTATTTTCATTTTTTATACGAATTACGAATTACTACAAATTTACGAATATATGCATTTTAGCTTATTTTTTCTAAATAATCAATAAGATTTGAAAATGCAGTCATTGAAAATTGATTGAATTCGCCAGCTGGCGGAGGAAATTAAAAATTGGAAATTTGGTGGCATTTCATGGTATTATAAATAAAGTAAAGTAGCATAATAATTAGTTAAATAAAAATGATGAAAGAATCTATTTTTAAAGCCTATGATATCCGGGGAATTTATCCCACGGAAATCAACGAACTGGATGTGTATAAAATCGCCAAGGCTTTTTGTGAGTTCGTGCAGCCCAGTGAGGTGGTGATTGGGGCGGATGTGCGTTTGTCCTCGCCGTCGCTCAAAAAAGTGGCCATCAAGGCCGTCACCGACCAAGGCATCAAGGTGATTGATGTGGGAGAGATTTCTACTGATATGTTATATTTTTCCGTGGCGCATTATGGTTATGCTAGTGGGTTTTCCTTGACCGCTTCGCATAATCCCAAAGAATATAATGGGATGAAATGTGTGCGTGAAGGTTCACGGCCTATTTCCGCAGACTCAGGCTTGTTTGAGATTCGCGATAGAGCGATGCAAATGGAAGTGGACGAGGCGGTTTTGCAAGGAGAAATAAATGAAAGCTTGGTGGAGAAAAAAGATATCCTGGCGGATTATACGGCCAAAGTAAAAAGTTTTGCTGATTTTTCTAAATTTAAAGCTTTCAAGATTGTGGCCAATCCTAATTTTGGAGTAGCCGGTCGCGCCTTGGACAGTCTCTTGGCCGGGACCAATATAGCCGTAGAAAAACTGAACTACATTCCGGACGGCAATTTTCCCAAAGGTCGACCGGATCCCTTGATTCCGGAAAACCGGGAAGAGTTGTCGCGCTTGGTGGTGGAAAAAGGCGCAGATTTTGGTGTAGCGTGGGATGCGGATGCGGATCGATGTTTTTTCTTTACGGAAAAAGGGGAATTCATTGAAGGTTATTTTGTGACCGCACTGCTCGCACAGATTTTTTTGCAAAGACAGGCTGGGAAAAAAATTATTCATGACACGCGTTTAACTTGGGCTATTGAAGAGATAGTGAAAAAAAATGATGGCATTGATGTGCCTACTAAGGCCGGCCACTCTTTTATCAAGGAACGGATGCGCAAAGAAAATGCTGTCTTCGGGGGGGAGATGAGCGCGCATTATTATTTCCGCGATTATTTTTTCTGTGATAATGGGTTGATTCCCCTGGTGATGATGATGGAATTTCTTTCCACTCAGGAAAAGAGCTTGTCGGAAATTATGCACGAGATGTTTTGGGCCAAATATTTTGTCAGCGGAGAAATTAATACGCAAGTGGCGAATGTGCAGGCAGTGATTGAGAACGCCAAAAGAATTTATTCCGCAGGAGCGGTGAAAATTGATGAAACGGATGGTATCTCCATTGACCACGCGGACTGGCGCTTCAATTTTCGGGGTTCCAATACTGAGCCGGTGATTCGTCTGAATGTGGAAGCGCACTCCCAAGCGTTGATGGAAGAGAAAAGAGATGAGTTGTTGCAACTCACTCAAGCATAAAGTAAAAAGAGATTTTTTAAGCTAGAGACAAAATAAGAAAACCGCCAGCCCTTCATGGGTGCGGTGGTTTTTTTGGAAGATAAAAAAAGATGCCCCTTAAATCAACGATCTGATTTAAGGGGCAAAAGAGGAGGGGTGGGTGGACATCATCTCCCATAAACATTAAGAGAATCCCTGCGCAGGTCGGGATGGTCTCAATGCTCACAATGATTATGGATGATTATTTCGTATGCTGACGAATTGTCCGGGAACTTTGGTAACTTTTTCGCCTGAAGCGGGGATCATTAAAAAATGATCACCTTTTTCATCTGTTCCAAGTGACAAAACTTCGTCAGCTTGGGTGAACTTTGTTAGCCCCAAATTAGTATTCAGGACTTTCTGGGGGACTGATACAATGACAAGAAAATGTTGATTGCTTTTCAGCACTACTGGGGTGCCCTGTCTTCCTGGGTCGACATATCTTTTCATGATAAATCCTTTCTGTAAATTTTTTTTGATTGCTCCTCTCTGCTTATAGTTGTAGCGCATTGAAAGGAAAATGTCAAGGGTGTGGCGATAAAAATAGCTATCTATTGTTTGCGAAAATAGATAGCTAAGAGGAAGATTTTTATGCTAGGGAAAAGATTTATAGTCCAATTTGATGGACGATCCCTTTAAAGTTAAGGGCAATTAGGTCAAAAATGGTATCTTTTGGAAATGGAGTTTGTAAGGAGTATTCTTCTGAGGTAATCGTTTCTCCATTTTCATTTGTGGATGCAACTTTGAAATAGTATTTAGTGGCAGTTTTTAAAGAAGTTAGAACGGCGATATGTTTGGTGGTTTTCTTAGTAGGAAGGGTTATTTCTTCTTGCTTTTCACCATTGTCATCATAGCGATAGAGAAGTTTGGAAGTGGCGGGCATATTGGTGCGCCAAGAAATAATGACTTGCAATTTATTATCTTCGTATAAATAGTTTTCATTTTGAACCTTGAGAATTTTAAAGGAGGTGTCTGCTTCCGGCTGATTTTCATCAGTTGCAAAGGGCGCTGTGATTTCAGTGGTTTTTCCTGGATGGGGAGTGCTCACTGTGGCTCCTTCTACAATTTCCTTTCGACTATTTTCCTCGCGGATTTTTTTTATTTCTGAGGCGCAAGAAGAAACTGTTTCTCCGGTAGCATAAATAACGATGGGGTCATTGTCCCCCCAAGAAGAAGTTTCTTTAGCACCGAGCAGATATTTATCCTCAGAGGCTGAAATTACAACGTAATAAATATTGCCTTCCATCAATCCATCCACGGGAATGACATGGGTGACGGCATATCCGGTAGACCTAAATTTTTTGACGAGATTGGTGTGCATGGAATCGCGATAGATGGTTACTTCGGCCATAGTGGCCAGGGGATTATTTTGGCGTGCATCTAGTGTCTTGAAAACGACAGTGGCTTGGTCTTTGGAAACATTGCCGATTAGGATATCGCTCTTGCTGTCAGGGATATAAACTTCTCGCACGGTGCTTTGGTTGAAAAGGGCAGGGCCAATAAGAATACCAATGAATAAAAAGATTAGAGCAAAGAGAGCGCCCGCTGCAAACTTTCTCAGCCGCTTCTGGTATTTTTTTAGATGAGAAAAGGAGCGGAATTCTTCGCAGCCATCCGTGGTAATGAGAATTTTATTAGCTGCCGCACTGCAGAAAGTGAGCTTGAGGTAGGATTTTAGTTTAGCGACAATTTTTTGTATTTTTTTACTCACAATAAATATTTGTTTTGATTATTAAAGATATAGAAACTACTATGATAGTAAATGAAAAAAAGTTTAGTTTAAATAACGAAGCCGATTTTTTCTTTTACTTCCTCCAATTTTTTTCGAGCCAGTGGGCGCACTTTTTCGGCGCCGACGCGGAGAATTTCCAACACTTGCTCATCGCTGATAGAGGCCATTTTTTCTTGCAAAGGCTTGAGGAAATCCACGACGACCTCAGCCAAATCACTTTTGAAAGCACCATAACCTTTGCCTACGTACATGGTTTCTATTTCGGCGGTGGTTTTGTGAGACAGGAGAGCATAGATATTGATCAAATTTTTCAAAGCCGGCTTGTCGTCATGGTACACGATTTCTGAACCGGAATCGGTGACGGCCTTTTTGATTTTTTTGCGGATGATTTCTTCCGAGTCAGAGAGCGCAATATAACTATATTCAGATTTAGCGGATTTGGACATTTTTTTGGTCGGATCATCCAATGCCATAATTAATTTACTTTCTTCTTTCATGAAGTAATCGGGAATTATAAAAGTCTCACCAAATTTGTTATTGAATCTTTTGCCCAAGGTACGCGCAAGTTCAATATGTTGCACTTGGTCATGTCCAACCGGCACAGTTTGGGTATTGTAGAGAAGAATATCCGCTGCCATCAGGACCGGGTAGTCAAATAATCCCACGCCGGCGCTTTCGCGGCCGTTTTTCTGGGATTTGTCTTTAAATTGAGTCATTTTTTCCAGTTCAGGAACCTTGGCAATGGTGTTGAGAATCCAGCACAATTCGGCGTGTTCGGGAATATGGGATTGAACGAAGAGGGCGGATTTTTGCGGGTCGATGCCGGAAGCTAAATAAATTTTAGCGATCTCGATGGTTTTTTGGCGCAGAGCCACTGGGTCTTGCGAAACGGTGATGGCGTGCATATCCACCACGCAAAAAATAGAGTCAAATTCATCTTGCATAGCTACCCAATTAGCGATGGCGCCTAAATAATTGCCTAGATGGAGATTGCCGGAAGGTTGAATGCCAGAAAAAATTCTTTGTCGCATAAGTTTATAATTATTTTAAATATGATAGATTTATTACATAATAAGTCTAATATTAAAATACCATTGAATGGGGCACTTTGGCAAATAAAAAAAACACCCTTGCGGATGTTTTTTGGCGTTATTTTTTAATTTCTCCATCCATCCGACGAATCATGCTGCGCATTTCCAAGGTGCCGGCTAGGAAGAATGCAGCAAAGATAAGTTGCAGTAGCAGACTGAAAAATTGAGCTGACTGGAAGGGCAGGAAAAGCGCAATTTCTGATCCGGCGAAAGAAATAATGGCCACTAGGAATAGTTTAAAAGCGATGTCTAGTTTTTTCTCCACTCTCCAGACGATACCGAAGGTATAGATAATGGAAAAAAGAGTCAGAAAAATTATAAGCAAATGAGAAAGTAGGGTTGTATTAGGGTTCATCTACTCACCCCCTTTCTCTTAGTCAGAAATCCTTTTCTGCGCAAATAGTCTTCGGTTATTTGAATCAGTGCGCCCTCGCTCTGATGGTGTTCAATGCCGAGCAGGACAAGGAAAAGCAACAGGAATAACAAGGATATCCAGCTCAGGCCTTGCATAACTTGTGCCAAGGAAATGGTGGTGGTACCAACACTGACGAGGGGAAATTCCTTGACTTCAAAAAAATCTTCGCCTTCAATCAAGTTTTCACCGTCAGAGGTTTTCACTAGAATGGTGTAGTGGCCAGCTTTAGTCAAAATGGGAATGGGAATGTTTTTCTCAATGGAACCAAATTGAAAGGGATTGATCTTCTCAGAAGTTTCAGCAAGGGTGTTGCCGTCAGCATCAATAGCGGTATAAGAAAAAGCATAATCTTGATTGGTAAGAGCGGAGGATTTTTTGATAAAACCAGTGCGCACAGTGAGATTGTTGCCGGCATAAACGATGTGATCCGGATTTTGCACAGACACAGAAATTTCAAAAGGCACTAGCGGTCGGCATCCTTCCGGATTTGAAAGGGAAAGCGGTTCTGAAACGGCAATGCCGGATCCCATCGGACCGTGAGCGGTTATAATATAGGTATTGCGCAAGCGATTGGTGGCTGCGGACTCATCTTTGTAGTGGGGATTTTTGAGTCCGGTGGCAACCGTTGAATCATTGCGGCTCACATCAAAAGTTTGGGAATTTTCGTCATGTGGCCAATCCAGAGACACATTCAGTTTGCCAGAAGCGCACAAGGCTGATCCGGAAACGATCGGTTTGATGGGCGGACCCAGTACTTTAGCTACAATAGTAATGGTTTCTTTGGCCAAGGCTGTAGATTTTGTTTGCATATCGGAAAGGATAAAAGACGGCATAAAAATAGCTGATAGCACGGAATAGAGTCCGAAAGAAATCAAAAAAAAGACAGCATGCGCGCGCTTAGCTCTCCGGAGATGGACATTGTTTAGCTTTTTCTTTTTCATATAAATTAGGAGTTACGCTTTTAATCAATTTCATTTACCGTATTTTTTTGAAAAATACGGTAAATGAAATTCGAACGCGTAAGCCATATGAACATTATACACTAAAAAGGCAATAACTAGAAAAGTTTGTAAATTTAAGGTACAATAAACATATGTGGGAAAAGATAAATATAAATTTTAAAAGTATAAAGAAAGTTGTTCCGACAATGACTTTTGTTTTTGTATTGGTGATGCCTTTTAGCACAAATTATAAATTGAGAGATTTTGGTTTTGGATCAGGCGGAGTGGGGAATGCCACGGCGGGCGGTTATGCGATGAATGCGATTACCGGCGAGCAGGGTGGTGGTCAAGAAACCGGCGGCAGCTATAAGCTGGGTCCGGGGCTGGCCTTCACTAATCAGGTCAATGTGCCACTGGCACCGGCTTTCAGCAATCCGAGCAATTATTATAACAAGCTGCAAATTGTGTTGGATGCTTCCGGCAACCCAAGTGATACGAAATTTGCGATTGCCATTAGCACGGATAATTTTGTGACGACGAATTTTGTGCAAAGCGACAACACTATCGGGACTGTCCTAGGAGCGGAGGATTATCAGATCTACGCAACTTGGGGTGGAGCGAGCGGGTTCTATGTGATTGGCCTGGCTCCCGGCACAACCTATAAAGTGAAAGCGAAAGCGATGCAAGGCAAATTCACCGAAACCGGTTATGGCCCGATTGCCACGGCAGCGACGGTGAGTCCGACAATGTCGTTTAATATTAATATCAACACTATCAATTTTGGCAGTCTTACGGCCGGAGCAGTGGCGAATAGCCCGAATGTGGTGGTGGATTTTGCCACCAATGGTGCCTCTGGAGGCAAGGTTTATGTGATTGGCCAGAATGGCGGTCTGTTGAGCTTGGCAAAAAGTCATACCATTGCTTCATCCACAACTGATCTGGCCAATCCGGCGGAGGGATTCGGAGCGCAAGGAACGCTGGCGACGCAAACTTCGGGCGGTCCATTGTCAATTGTGGCTCCCTATAATGTAGCCACGACTAATGTGGGTATCGTCAATTCCAGTGTGCGAGAAATTTTTTCTGCGGCCAATCCGATTGTGGGCGGGCAAGGGACATTTATTTTGAAAGCTAAATCCGTGGCGTTGACTCCATCAGCTAATGATTACAGTGAATTATTGACGGTGGTTGCTGCGGGGAGTTTTTGATTACCCTCGCCCTCATCCGCCCTTTAGAGCCTGTTCATAAACTCCGTATTCTGCTGCGAAATTGAAATTCCGGCTGCTCCGCCAGCTGGCGGACAAAACTCGTCGAAATATCCAGATATTCCTCCTCATTTTTCACAATTTTCGCTCGAAATTTCAATCTCTCGCGACGAAAGAGAAATTATGAACAGGCTCTTAGGCACCTTCTCCCAGAGGGAGAAGGGAATATGAAAAAAAACATTTGGGAGTTATCCACAGTTATGAAATATTTGTTTTGACTGGTTTTATAAAATATATTATAATTAAATTAAGAAATTATCTTTCTGTAAAAAATTAATTTAAAAAATAAAAAATAAAAATTTATATGACAACTAAATTTGTAAAACAGCTTTCTGTAATGAACATTTTTTTCCTCTTGGCAACAATGATCGTGCCATTTTTCGCCTTTCAAAAAGCGGAAGCGGCTGGCTTGCAGCAGACGTATGT
>CAIMIV010000056.1 GCA_903841185.1 uncultured bacterium | reverse complement strand
TTGATATTGCCGCACAAATCCGCGTTAAGATCACTCAGCGCTTTTTTATAAAAACCCGCATCACTCGCCACGTCTCGGCAAGTGTTTTGAAGTTTTCCGTCCCGAATGCAAGCGCAGATTTTTTCATCCCCCGTTTCCACCATTTTGTTATAGGCCTCATGATCGGAAGCATAAGCACATTGTGTGCCGACCAGAGTCACTGCTGGCAAGTTTTGTTCTTGTTTGTTGGTAATCAAGAAAAGGATCAGCGCAAAAGCTCCCAGAGAAACAGTCGCCATCACCCACATCGTTAATTTTTTGTTTTGCATAATTATTTAAGTTTTATTTTTAGCTAGTTTTATTATACCACTTTTTTAATAAAACGGTAGCATCCTAATAGAATCCTGTCATCCCCATAAATAAAAACAACTTCGCGAAGAAGTTGTTTTTGGTCTAGCACTCTCGAAGCGAAGCTCCTGAGCCTAAGACAAGGAATACCTTGCCTTGTTTTTTTTGTTTCTGCTTTCGCAGTGTTGCTTTATTTTGTTTTTGTTTTTGTTTTGGTTTTTTTACCCCCAACTCAATTCCCGCTATAGCTATCGAAAATTGAGTTGGGATGAAAAAATAAAAAACGGGAGAAAAATCACCCGTCTTTACTATATATCTAGTATACTCCTATTTTTGCCTTTTGTCAATCCGATTATTATGCTAAAATAGCACTATAAACAGTAAGTTAGATTATGAATAAGCATAGAAAAACCTTTGTTCTCACCGCTGATGATTTTGGCATCAGTCCGCGAGCGAACAAAAATATTTTGGCTCTAGTTAAGGCTAAAAAAATTGATCGGGTGTCTCTCATGGTGCACGGCGCCTTCACTCCGCAAGAATTGGAAAAACTCCGGCAAAGCGGGGTGAAAATAGATTTGCATTTGGAAAATGACCCAAAAAAGAAGCATAGACAAGGCATCAAAGAAGGCGCTTTTTTGCGCGGGGTGCTTTTTTCCCTAAAGCTACTTTCCCGACAGATGCGCTCCGGCTTTGTCAGTCTTTATTGGGAGCAACAAATCGACCAGTTTCACGCGCTCCTAGGAAGATATCCGGATGGACTCAACTCCCATCAACACATCCACTATTTCCCGCCCTATTTTCACCTGCTCACCAAACTAGCTCAAAAAAAAGAAATTTCCTTTATTCGCTTTGGAAAAGTCGCCCTGATTCCGTCAAACACCTCTGTCTACCGGATTCTGTTTTGGCTGCATAAAAAAGACCGCCCAACTTTTCTCGCCTCCCATCTCCAATCCACGGACCACCTCGTTAGCCTGGACTGGATAAAGGATTTGCCCATTTTTCTCTCCCAAGAACCATCCGGCTCACTAGAGATCGTCTGTCACCCGGAAAGAAAACATGAGTTAGAATTGATTCAAAAATATTTCTAAAACGACTTGCAAAAAAACATCCCATCCCGCTAAGCAGGATGGGATGTTTTTTTATTCTCTGAAATTTTATCTCGAATGTCTTCTTCGTTCTACGTCACTGAGATATTTCTTACGCAAACGTACGCTCTTCGGGGTGACTTCCAGATATTCATCGGCGGAAATAATTTCCAAACCGGTTTCAATGGTAATCGGTCGGGGAGGCGCTAGTTGCAAGGCATCGTCCGCTCCGGAAGAACGCATATTGGAAAGTTGTTTGCCCTTGATGGGATTCACCGACATATCCAGTCCCTTGGCCGTGTTGCCAATGACCATCCCTTCATATACTTCAGCGGATGGCGCAATATACAAAGTTCCGCGATCTTGCAAATTAGCCAAAGAAAATCCGAGCGCCTTGCCGCTGGCCATGGAAATCATGGAACCGGAAGCACGCCGTTGAATATCGCCCACATAATCCTTGAAACCAATCACGCGAGAAGACATAATCCCCTCCCCCTTAGTGTCAATCACAAACTCTCCACGATAGCCGAGCAGTCCCCGTGTCGGACCTTCAAAAACCAAT
>CAIMIV010000055.1 GCA_903841185.1 uncultured bacterium | reverse complement strand
TTGTTATTTTTTTGCACTCAGTGTTGTTGGCACATCCACATTAGTGAATTGCGCAGCGTGATTCAGGAAGCGATTGATCGGCTTCCACCAAATCCACATCATCGACACCGTGATAAATAGTGCTGAGAGAGCCAGATCACCAAAGAATCTGGCATCGAAGCAGGCTAGATCACTAATCCCAAGATATTCGCTGACCGCCTGACACGTAGCCGGCGTATTTATCTTGTCCAGCGAAAAGCTCAGCCACCCGTAAATGAAAATGGCTATTATTGAGACCATACCCCGAATAACATAACCCGTTTTGCTGATTTTTTTTGTGTCTGCACTCATCACTTTCTCCTTTTATTATTTTTTGCGGTTATTTCTCATACTTCCTACAACACACTATTGGTTGCATTTTTTAAAATCCAGTTTAAGAATCCTAAAAAATACAACCAACCGTGCAAAAAAATTTCAAAGAACTAGTCAAAACAGTCTAGCACAAAAATCATATTCTGTCCATAGCAAAATTCGGAGGAAATCAGAATAAAACTAGACTGCCTCTTTTTCTAAATAAGATTGACTAATGCTTGAGCATACGTGATACCAGCGACTCCATAGAGCACCCCCAAAATGGCTCCAGCCAGCACGTCACTGGGATAATGCATGCCGTTGTGCAGCCGGGAGAATGCCGTAAACACTGCCCAGACAACCGCGACCAACAAAATAGCTGGATAGAAATAGACCAAGACTGTTAGAAGCGCCAAATTGGCTGACATATGACTGGAAGGAAAAGAAGAATCCCGGTGCAACTTTCCCAGAGGAGTGATCTCCTGTGAATGGGCGATATACGGCCGGATTCTTTTAAAATACCGCTCCAAACAGATTTTCAGAAATCCCGCTGTCACAATAAAATGCAATCCGATGGCAATCACCATCGCCACAAAAACCTGGCGGCCATTTTGACTATCCAGAAAAAAGATGGCCAGCGCAATCAGCGACCAAACAATGCCGAGCATCGGGATATAACTCACTGAGCGCATCAACAAATCAAGTGCTGTCCCCCGCCCCAACCGATTAAAAAATTTTACGATTCTTAGTTCCATAATACCTTCTTTACTTTTCTTATTTTTCACAATCCTTCCTTATATGGTCGTATGGAAGGATTGGGATTATTTTTTTAGTTTATACATAGTCCAGCATGCCAAAAAATGACAATTAGCGATTGCTCCATTTCTTATCATAGCATCAATCTCATCTTCACTTTTCCAAAATAGTTCAATGTCTTCTTCCTTATCTCCCGCTAAAGACTCTTCCTCCAGATCCGTTCCCAGAAATACGAACATCTTCTCCTTGCTCCTTCGATTATTTACGAGATAACTTCCTAGCAACTCCAATTTATTAGCCCTTAGATTAGCTTCCTCCATCAACTCTCGATTCGCTCCGATTTCAATCTTCTCTTCCAAAGGAACGGCGCCACCACAAAATTGATATAACCGCTCTCCGACAGGATGGGAATATTCCTTTGCAATTAATATTTTTCCATCCTCCCGTTTGGCAATTATTGTAGCTGCGTCGTGATCATCCTTGAACTTCAAATACTCCGTCTTCGTTCCGTCAGGTAGCTCAACAACATCTTCAATCAATGTCAACCTGGGATGTTTAAAAATTTCACTGGAGGATAATATTTTCCACATAATCTTAATGTTATTTTATTAAACTTAAATCACCGTTTAATATTACGGGCTGCATCGCGATCAACTCATCGGAATATCCCATCTCTGGAATCGGATTTAGGAGAAAAATTTCCTTATGCAATACATGGGCAAAAGCCATTTCCAAGAAAGAATTACCGCCGATATAATTGGCGATGCCTTTGCGCTCATCATTGACAATCAGCACGGCGTCGCCCGTTTTGATTTCTTCAAAATAATCTCGGATAAGATCGTGGTCCATTTTATTCTTCACTGATTCGGAATGCATATCCTCTTATGAACTCATCTGCGCATATTCCTGTGTAAACCTCGGAAGAATAACTTCATGCCCCAATGCAACTAGGTCTTTTTCAACCTCGACCATCTTTTTAGCCGCCGTCATGCTTCCGCAAATTATTATTTTCATATTTTTAAATTATTTTTAGTTTAGATAGAAAATATTCCCAAGCTGGTTCTAGCTCCAGATTTTTTAGTTCTGAGACTGGATACCACTTCAAATCCTTTGCTTCTAATTTATTTTGATGAATTATGCCTTCCCACCCGGTAACCTCATACACAAAAAAATCATGCCCTTTTACTCCTCGCTTGCATTCATTCCAATCTAGGAATTCGTGAATAACTAATTGGTATTTTTCCACATCCAGTCCAGTCTCTTCCTGGACTTCCCGCACCATCGCATCCTCCGGTTCTTCATCTTCTTCTACATGCCCCGCTGGACATGCCCAACCAAAAGGAAAGTTTTTCCGATCTAATAATAAAATTTCGCTTTTTTCATTTTTTATAATCGCCGCAACACTTTTATGCATAATCATATTTTTTATTTGTTTAAAATTCCAACTTTTAATTTCCGCACTTCTTTTTCGCCTTCAATCAATTCTCCTTTGTGCAATTTATACAAAAGCGGAATCACGGCGCAGTCCTGGCACTTCCCCCAGCCACAACCCTTTTTGTCTTTTGACAGTTTTTGACATAACAGCACTTCACGATCAAAAACACTTTTGCTGATTTCATTCTTTTTTAGTCTGGTTTTGCAGGTGATTTCTTTTTTCATAACTTTAATTTACAAAGGGGTTCTTACCGTCAAAGGTTATTTCCGGCATTTGGTTATTAATTACCTCCTCTGCTACGCCATATTTCAGATGATACAGCGTGCTCACGCAACAAAACAACGCCTGGCCATAATCGAAACCGATTTTTTCCGAAACACTTTTCACCGCCTCTTCCGACTGACCTTCCACTTCCACATACGGTTCCAAAAAGGGCCACTCGTCAATCATGATTTCCACGCCGTCCAAAATCCACAATTCTCTTTTGGTTTCCTGATAGGATTTTTTCCGGCAACCCATGGTCTCCAGCAATTTCACCGCCTCTTCCAAATCATCCACCTGCAGGTTAATTTCCTTCTGATTGTGAATCTGCGTCCCATCCACCACTTTCAAAGTCATAGTGATTTTGTCGCCTTCGTCCCGAACACGCAGCCAACCGCCGGAAATCTCATGCCCCGCCGGCAAACTGAGGGTGACTCTTTTTTGCAAAAACTCCGGCCGCGCCAAAACTGCGCCGGCTTGTTTCAACTTGCCGCGCATCTCATCTTTTTTAATATCTAAAAATGTCGCCTCGTACTCAATTTTCATTTGTTATTTCCATAAACTTCAATCCTTCCTTATATGGTCGTATGGAAGGATTTAATTTATTAATTCTTTGAAAGCGCGGTGATGAGCGAATTTATCTAAAACACTTCTGCCTGATTTATCTTTGCTGGATTTTTTAATTTGGTTTAATTTGGTTACAATAATTTTATTCTTTTGCTCATCACTTTTTAGCCAATGCTCAACTTTACTAATTGTTTGATTACTGACCTTTAACTTCTTTCTTATTATTTCATAACTATTGTTTTCATTCAACAACATCTTGGCGATTTGAATGCGCCTCGCGATCATCAATGTTTCACTGGGAGTAAACAGACCGATCAAGAAATCAATAACCTCTTGCTTTGTTCTGAGATTTACAATAAGCTCAAACAAATTACCCACCGCTTGATATCTTTCATTTTTATCAATTGAATAGACTCGCACTTTAGACATTTTTTTTGATTTTATTTTTTTATATTTCGTTTATACAATCCTTCCTTATGTGGTCGTATGGAAGGATTTGGGCATGGTGTGAATTTTATTCTAATATTTTGCACGCTTCAAAATGAATTGTTGGATCATTTTCATCAAATATATGAATCACCCTATATTTACCCTTGGTGTAGCATTCGCCATTATCCAAAAAATGAGTGGCTTCTAGTATTTTAATACTAGCGATTGGCCGTGATAGCTTCTCATCGCCACTCGTTCTCATAAATGGAATTTGTCCATTTCCCCAAAGCTCACTATCGCTCAAATAATAAAACCGTTGTCCAGATTTCAAAAAGTCATAAACCATTCCAACTTCCATATTTTCCGGCACACACTCTTCAATTTTTCTCCGCCCAGCCTTAAATTCCGCAATGTCACGCAACGCTAAGTCCGGATTGAATTCAACTTTGATGCCCATAAAATTATCTTAACTTTTTATAATTAAGCCAGTTTTTTAAAACCGCGTACTCATTCTTAAATGCGTCTCGCTCTTCCTTAAAAAATATCTTATCATTATAATCTCTCTCTAATTTCTCTGAATACTTTTTGAGAAATTCTGGGAATTCTTTATCCGTAACACTTGCCACCCACAAATAGAAAGGTGCAGAAAAGTGCGACAATGCATCAGCGCTGGCAATTATTTTTTGTTCTAGGTTTTCTGGTTGATGATTTCTACAACGATGTGTAAAAACAACTGCCCCAACCTTTTCAGCCAACTCTTTTTCAAATACTTTTTCAACAAGCATATCATAAGCTCTTTCTGACCCTATCTCATCATGTGGTTCAACACCGTCCAGCCGAGCAATATCATGCAATATCGCACCAAGCCAAACAACTTCCAAATCTCCGTCATATTTTCTGGCCAGTTCCTTAGACTTTTCAATAACGACCTTTGCGTGAAAATCCCAAAAATCTTTTTTATTAACCTTGTAAAAAAGATCTTCTATTTCTTCTTCAAACTGTTGAATTTTTTGTGTATTCATTTATTTATATTTCCTTATATGGTCGTATGGAAGGATTGTTATGCACCATGATGTTGTTATTTTTTAATTAATTCTTATTTTTATCCTGCCCAATAATTATTCACAAACAGCATGATGTCCAGCGCCAGAAAAAGCGTAGAGACAAACATCCAACCCAATTGGAATGTTTTGTTCTTGATGCCGGCCAGTAGGATAAACAAGGGAAACATCACTAGGCTATAGCGTCCAACGCTCATGAGCGTGCCGGAGGAAAAAGCCGCGAAAAGCGTGGTGGACATAAAAATAGCGTAGAGCGGTGACAGCCGACGGTAGACCATAATCACGGCCGTGATGATAAACAGGGCCAGAAAAATATCAATCCCCATGTTCACAATCGATGGGTGGGAAAACAAGGAAAAATGTTCCCAGTTGATGGAAAACGAGCGCCCCCAGTTGCTTTGGATTTTGAAAAACAACAGCGGATCGCCAAATTTCACATAGTCGTAGCCCAGGAACAGAAAACTTCCAATCGGCGCAAAGAAAACCGGAAGCAAACTTTTCCACGACTTCGGCGAAAGCATATTTCGAAATCCGTTCAACTCAACAATTTTCCACAGGATCGGCAGTGCCAGAAAAACTCCATTGCTATGCGCCAGCGCTCCCAAGAAAGCAAAGAGTCCCGCCAGATAAAAGTTTTTGCGAAAGGCATAATAGAAAGTCGCAATCGTAAGAAACAGAAAAATTGATTCAGTATAAACGACATTGAAGAAAAAAGCGGTGGGAAAAATCAGCATGAGCAAGATGGGGAGTTGCGGATCAATTTCCGGATGAAACTGCTGCACGAACTTGAAAAGATAGCTACAGGCCAACAACAAAAACAGCATGCTCAAAATCCACCCGGCCAGCACAAAATGTCCGCCCAGCACGGTGCCCAGAATTTTAATCAGTGCCGGATAGAGCGGAAAGAAAACCACGTTAGCTAAAGTATTGTCCGTCTTCAAATAATAGCCATTATGCACGATATCCAGATACCAATAGGAATCCCAGCGGTTATGCATCTCCACCAGATCCCAACTCTGGGCGGTCGGAAAACTCTGCGGAGTGATCCATTTATAGGCGGTATCGGAATTCAGATTGAAACGATTGAGCACCACAAAGCCAAAAAGATTAACAACGAACAGCCAAGTTAAAACAATTAATACTATTCTTTTATTCATCATATTTTAAATTTTACTTTTCATCGCCGGAAAGATAACTGTTTCACGAATTGATCTGTTCATCAGGAATGAGAACAAGCGCTCGGAAAAACCAAAGCCGAATGCCGGCGGCATACCATATTCCAGAGCCTCGATGAAATCCTCATCCAACATCTGCGCTTCTTTGTCCCCTTCTTCGCGCGCCTTCATTTGATCCATGAATCGTTCTTTTTGAACGATCGGATCATTAAGTTCGGCAAAAGCGTTGCACAGCTCTGATTTGCCAGCCACCAGCTGCACCCGCAAAACTTTCTTGGGATTTTCCGGATCAGATTTGGCCAAAGGGGAAACTTCCAAGGGATGACCTACTAGAAAACAAGGCTGGATCATTTTTTGGCGCACCGTTCGTTTGTACAGCGTGTCAATCATACGACCTTTGCTATATCCGGCTTCGTATTTGATGCCAAGTTCGTCCGCTTTCTTTTTTAGATCAGGAACACTCCATTCTTCATTCAAATCAATGCCAGTTTCTTTTTTCAAAGCGTCGAAATAATCCACAACCGGAAATTTCTGTTCCCAATCAATTTTTTCTCCTTCATATTCGTGGACATAACTGCCCAAAACATTCAAGGCGATTTCTTTGAACATTTTTTCCATAAATTGGAGGCCTTGGGAAAAATCAGCATAGGCCCAATAGAATTCCATGTGATCAAATTCCTGCAAATGATCGCGGTCCATGCCTTCATTGCGAAAAACGCGACCGATTTCAAAAACCCGTTCATAGCCTCCCACCAAAAGCCTCTTTAAGGGGAGCTCCAAAGAAATGCGCAAATAGAAATCTTGATCCAGAGCATTGTGATGAGTGATAAACGGTTCCGCATCTGCTCCGCCCGGAGTGTGTTCGAAAGCCGAAGTCTGCACTTCCAAAAAACCTTCACTCGCCAAAGAGGTTCGCACGGTCTGCCAAAAAACGTTTTTCTTTCTGAAAAGTTCACGGGTATCCGGATTGGTCATCAGATCCAAATATCTTTTTCTCAATTTTTCTTCCTCATCCTTGATGCCGAAGTGTTCCGTGGGAATGGGACGGATGTTTTTAGTCAGCATCTTCCAATCATGCACTTCCACAGTCTTTTCCTCTTGTTTGGTTTTGAAAAGCTTTCCCGTCACTTGCACAAAATCTCCCAGTTCCACATTTTTCGCAAATAATTTATATTTATCCATTCCATTCGTAGATTCGGATTTCATTCGTAGATTCGCATCGGTTATTATATTATTTTTATTGAGAAAAACCTGTACTTTAGCCGTGCCATCCTCAATATGCGCAAAAGTGGATCCACCCATCGGTCGCATTGAGCGTACGCGCCCTACTAAAGTGATTTCTTTTTCTCCCAATGCATCGAAGCCTTCCAGTGCCGCAAGGTTGGTCATGCTTCGCGTGGTTTTCTCCGGATAGGCTTCCATGCCAAAAGCACGAATATTGTTTAGCTTATCCAGTTTTGTTTGTAGAATATCTTCTCTCATAAAAAAATCATCAAGATACAAGAAACAATAATCAAACAAACCTCAATCCCCAATTACCAAATAAACAAACTTTTGAATATTGAAAGTTGGTTATTGAATATTGTTTGTATTTTGTATCTTGGTTATTGGTTTATTAAAAAAATTATATTTCTATAGTACCCTAAATAGCCAAAATGAGCAACAAAAAAGCTTCGGACGAACCGAAGCTTTTTAGAAGGAAGATTATTTCACAGCCAAAATTTTATATTTCATTTTTCCGGCGGGGGTTTCAATTTCCACCTCGTCACCCTTTTTCTTTCCGATGAAGCCCTTCCCTAGAGGAGATTCGTTGGAAATTTTCATTTCTCCCGGACTAGCTTCGTTGGATCCCACAATTTTGAACTCCATCTTGGAGCCATTAAATTCCACTGTTACGCTAGATCCCATTTGAGCGGAATCCGTGGTTTTGTCATGCGTCACCAACACCGACTCCTTGAGCATAAATTCCAGCTCGGCTATCTTAGCTTCATTTTCCGATTGTTGTCTTTTGGCTTCGCTGTATTCTGCATTTTCGCTCAAATCACCTTGTTCCTTGGCTTCTTTGATCGCATTGGCAATTTCTTGGCGCACGGTAGTCTTTCTATTTTCCAGCTCCTCTTTAATTTTCTTCAACCCTTCTTCGGTCACAAATTTTGTCATGGTAGTGTTATTAAATATTATTTTGTTTTGTTAAATAAAATTTACCGCCCTAGGGGACAGTAATTTCCAACATCAAGCCAATTATACCAACTAAACAGATATTGTCAATGCCAACGGGAAATACGGGATTCTATTGATAAAAACTCCTTTTTACACTATACTTACTTAATATGACAAATAATTTTTGGCAACAACTAAATAAACCCATTTTGGCTCTGGCGCCGATGGCTGGAATCACTGACAGTGCCTTCAGGGAGATGTGTATGCGATATGGGTGTGATGTGGCTTATAGCGAGATGGCCAGCGTCAGTGCCCTGTTTTTTAAGCCACAAAAGACCATGGAACTGCTCAAATTCAACGCTTCTGAGCGTCCCTACGTCGTTCAGCTCTTCGGAAAAGATCCCGAACACTTCGCAGTGGCTGCCAAAATAGTGAGCACCCAGGTCAAGCCAGATGGCATCGACATCAATTTTGGCTGTCCGGCTAAAAAGGTTTTTGGCCATGGCTCCGGTTGCGCCCTGATGCCTCAGACAGCCCTCACTCGAGAAATCATCTCGGCCGTTTGCGCCAACACCGATTTGCCGGTGTCCATCAAAATCAGAGCCGGCATTGAAGGTAGGGACGCGATTAATCGCGTCTCTACAACGGCTCTCCAATTCATCGAAAGCATCAAGGATCTACCTTTCTCAACTGTGATGGTGCATGGTCGCACCTATGAAGGCGGTTTTTCCAGCGTGCCTGATTTTGCCATCGTAGAAGCCATCAAAAAAATCCTGCCCGACAAAATCGTGCTGGCGAACGGCGGTATCCATACTCCGGAAGACGCGCAAACTATTCTGAAAAATCACCCGACTATCGACGGCCTGGGACTGGCGCGAGGTGTGTGGGGTCGGCCATATCTTTTCGATGAAATAAAAAGGACACTGGGTGTCTCTCGCCCTCATCGCGCATTGGACACACAGTGTCCAAGTGCTGTAGAATATGATTTTGAAAAAATAAAAAAACTAGCCACTGAACACGCGGAACTGCTGTGGCAATCCAAGGGAGCGCTGGGAATGTTTGAAATCCGCAAACACATGAGCTGGTATATGAAAGGCTTCGCGCACGCCTCCGAGATGCGACAGAAACTCGTGCAAGCCAAAAGCATGGAGGAAATAAAAACTATTTTGCAATAAAAAACAGGGGGTATTGCGCAGTACGCATTACCCCCGTGAAGAAAAAATAGAAAAATCCAGCTCCTTTCGAAAAATAAGAAGGATTTAGGTTAGTATCCGCCGCCGCCTCCGCCACCACAAGCCATAAGACCAGCTTCATGATGACCTGAGAAATCGGTATTTGCGAATTGAAAACATACTTCTTGGTCTCCAACAATATCCGAATCTTCATCACCAAATCTCAACACCGAAATACTATCATCCTCATTAAATGTAGTTATTGCCATAGGGATTAAAATCACCTCCTTTTCCCTATAAAAGATTAAAAGAACTACCGCCAGCTACGTTACTTTCTATATACTGCCATAATTCTATAAATAAGTCCAGATGTTCACAAACCCTGTATAACCAAGTATTGCCAGCACCCAATTCAAAGAGTATAATGGAATAACTATGGCAAAAACTTCTAACGACAACTTGCGGGTTCCGCCCCAGAATATCGACGCCGAACGCTCCGTACTCGGTGCTTTAATGTTGGACAAGGATGCTGTCATCAAGGTAGCTAATCTTATCCGCCTGGGTGATTTCTACAACGATCATCATAATATGATCTATGAAGCCATGACAGAATTGTATGAAAAACGCGAACCGTTGGATGTGCTTTCACTTTCTAATCGTCTGGAGGAAAAAGGTCAGCTGGAAAAAATTGGCGGTTCCACCTATCTCACTTCCCTGGTCAACTTTGTACCTTCCAGCTCCAACATCACCCATTATGCCAAGGTGGTGCAAAAGAAATCAACTCTGCGCAAATTGATTCAGTCCGCTAGCGAAATCGTTGAATTAGGATATCAAGAATCGGAAGATGTCGAAAAACTGTTAGACCAAGCGGAGCAAAAACTGTTTGGCGTTTCACAGAAATTCATTAAACAAGATTTCATACCCATCAAATCGATTTTGGAAGCCGCGTTTAACCGCATTGACGAACTGCACAAAGGCGACCATCAATTACGCGGCGTGCCGAGTGGTTATCCGGATCTGGATAATATTTTGGCTGGTTTTCAAAAATCAGATTTGGTTATTCTAGCTGCGCGACCTTCCATCGGTAAGACGACTTGGGCGTTGGACCTTGCCCGCCAAGTAGCTGTGCAACAGAAAATACCAGTTGGGATCTTCTCCCTGGAAATGGGCGCCGACCAATTGATTGATAGAATGCTCGCGGCACAATCCGGCGTGGATTTGTGGCGCTTGCGCACTGGACGATTGAAATCAGGGGACGGCGATGATGATTTCCAACGCATCGGCGAAGCAATGGGAGTCTTGTCTGATGCTCCAATTTTTATTGATGACTCCGGTAGCGCCAATATTATGGAAATGCGCACCATGTCACGCCGCTTGCAATCCGAGCACAATGTCGGCCTGATTATTATCGACTATTTGCAGTTGATGGAAGGTCGCTCATCAGGAGGAGACAATCGTGTGAATGAAATTTCTGAAATTTCCCGTGGTCTGAAACAATTGGCGCGTGAACTTAATATTCCGATTATCGCCCTTTCCCAGTTGTCGCGTGCCGTGGAAGCCCGCAGTCCGCAAATTCCCAAGCTTTCCGATTTGCGTGAATCAGGTTCTATCGAGCAGGACGCCGACATCGTGATGTTCCTCTACCGGGAAGATCGCGAAAAGCCGGATACGCCGAACAAGAATATCGTGGAAGTGCATATCGCAAAACACAGAAACGGTCCGGTCGGAAAAATATCCCTCTATTTCCAAGAGTCTTCCACCACTTTCAAATCACTGGAAAGAGCACATTCAGATTATGCTGATGATGGAGAATAACGTAATTAATTTTTATAATTTTATAATTTTATAATTTT
>CAIMIV010000054.1 GCA_903841185.1 uncultured bacterium | reverse complement strand
TCTCCATTCAAGAATATATCCCAATAGATTTTCACTTCTTGTAAATTTATAAATTCGCCAACCTTCCCTTTTTCAATCCAAGCGCCCGCATGATTTTTTGTGTGCTCCACGCTTGGCTGCTTATATTCACCATCGGTAAGTTCAATGTAGACACAATTTCTTTTTGCATACCGATTTTCATCCTTATGCGCTGCAAAAAAGGAACTGTGCATTTCCCAGCCAACATGTTCTATCACTTTCATATTCTGATAACCGGTTTCTTCAATCGCCTCCCGGATAGCCGCTTCTTCAATCTGCTCCCCATCATCTATGCCACCCACCACAAAAGATCTCCAATCTTTATTATGCCAATCCAAGCAGTAAAAACTATCTTCTGACCAGTGTTTTATAATCACATCCACAATACGCCTTTCCACATTTTCTTTTCCCACTACCACCTTATTGCTTTCCGCTCCCTCAAAAAACTGCGCAATTGATTGTTTGAGCGGAATGCCATATTGTTTAGCCATCTCAAAATCTCGCTCATCGTGCGCATCCGCAAACACAGCCCCTGTGCCGTAGTTTGCCAAAACAAAATCGGCTATCCAAATTTGCATTTTTTCCTCCGTGGCCGGATTAATGGCATAAGCTCCGGTGAATACGCCTGTTTTTTCTTTATTTTCCATTCGCTCTAGCTCCGCTTTCGATCTAGCTGCTTTTATGTACGCAGCCACTTCCTCTTTTTGCGCTGGCGTTGTTATTTTTTCCACTAACGGATGCTCCGGGGCGAAAATCAAAAATGTCCCTGAAAACAAGGTATCTATTCTGGTGGTAAAAACTGTTATTTTCTCATCAGAATCTGCAATCTTGAAATCCACCTCCGCCCCTTCACTTCGCCCAACCCAATTTCTCTGATTTTTCTTAGTATATTCCGGCCAATCCACCTTATCCAGCCCCGCGATCAACTCGTCCGCAAAATCTGTGACTTTAAAAAACCAGCTCGGCATCTCTTTTTGTTCAATTACCGTACCACATCTGTCACACGCCCCATCCACCACTTGCTCATTAGCAATTACCGTTTGGCAGGAAGCGCACCAATTAGTTTTGGCTGTTTTTTTATATACCAAACCATTCTTATAAAACTCACCGAAAATCCATTGCGTCCATTTATAATATTCAGGATCGCTAGTCACCGCCTGCTGCTCAAAATCATAGGCAAAACCCAGTGATTGCATCTGCCGGATATAGTTGGCCATATTTTCTTTGGTTGTTTCAGCTGGAGGGATGCCAGTTTTGATGGCATAGTTTTCCGCTGGCAAACCAAAAGCATCAAACCCTTGCGGATGCAACACATTGAAGCCCTGCAATTTCTTATAGCGATAGATCACGTCACTGGCCGTATAACTTTCCGTGTGCCCCATATGTAACCCGGTGCCGGACGGATAGGGAAACATATCCAAGATATAGAATTTTTCCTTAGTTTGGTCATCTTTGTCTATTTTCGCAGCATTCGTGTCGACCCACACTTTCTGCCATTTAGATTCTATTTCGCTAGGCACATAACTCTTTGCTTGCCCGTCCGTAGCCTTGGCGGAGGAGGGATATTTGGGCTCTATTTTTCTAGGATTATATTGTTCCATATAAAATATTAAAGCATCTCCGCAGGAAGAAGATTTCCTAAGATAAGATGTCTTAAAGCTTAAATTGTTATTCTCTCCCTATTCTAGCTCAATCAGTGAGTTTTTTCAAGGAAAAAAGACCAGAAAAATACCCGGGACCATCCGGGTATTTTTCTCTAGTTTTTAGGCTTTTATAAGCCTTATTCTAACAACCATCAAAAGTGGTTCCTTTGTCAGTCACGGTAGCGGTGCACTTTGGAGATAGCCCCACGGAATCAATTGTGAAGCTAAATTTCCCTTTACCACTAGGCCCACAATCAGTTGCCGTTGTTCCGGCGGTAAATTTCAATGTTTTTGCATCTAGATATTTGCCTCCTATTTTTGTTATGTCATTATCAAAACTGCTTGGACTTAAAACATCCTCATCACAAGCTAAAATGCCTGTTGTAGCTAATCCTGAAGTCATAGCCTTAAATGCAGCAACGCTAGCCTTTCCTCTAGCGCTGCCTAGGCTCATCAAAACAATTGAAGATAAGACAATTAAGATAACCACAATTGCAACCACGAAAGCTGCCACGATACCGATAATCATCCCTCGATTACTTTTTGCATTAGGGTCTTTATAAACTACCACCGTTCCGCCAATCATATCATGCAAACCTCTTTTTCTGTCAGTGAAGGCCACCATGAGATAGCCTATCATCAAAGTGAAAGCAGAAACCAATTTGCCCACAGTCTCTCTGAGTGCAATCTTGCCTAGCGAAGCCTTGTTCAAATCTTCGGCAACCACAATAATGCCCATGGCTTTTTTCCCCAAAGTAGCCTGATACACATCCGTCATTAAAATATAATACGCCCAAGCTATAATAGTTCCTAAGAAATTCATACCCGTAGGCATATTTGAATCTAAGGAATTCCCCGACAATAATACAAACGCAATCGAGATAGGAACAGCTATCACCATAACCACTATTCCGTCAATAAAAGCCGCCGCCCATCTGATCCAAAAACCGGCATACTTGATCTGATTCACATTTTCCGGGATAGGAGGCGCCATTGGTGCTTGAGGTGCTTGCGACACAACATTTTCCGGCACAGCTTGCCCATCATTATACCCTGGATTTTGATTAACTTCTCCCCCGTTATTGTTTTCCCAGTTTTGTTCTTCCATTTTTTTTATTTATTTAATTAAATTATTT
>CAIMIV010000053.1 GCA_903841185.1 uncultured bacterium | reverse complement strand
TTTTCTATGAGTGCTGATATTTTTTACTTGATAGGACATGATGTTTGATTTTATAAATTATAATTTTTGATAGATTTGTTCATAGATCGCGGCCACCTTTTTGATGTCCAGATGCTCTTGGCAAAATTTCCGGCCCGCTTGGCCTAGACTCTTTCTTTTTTCCGGATGGTCTTGCAAGTCAAAAATCGCTGCCGCCAGCTCTTGAGTGTTCCCGGCGTGAACGGTGACGGAATTTTTTTCGTTAGCAAATTCCTTGAGAATCGGAAGATCAGAAACAATCACCGGTTTTTCGCAAGCCATCGGTTCCACGGCGGCCAAGGGTACATCAAATTTGCCGCGCATATTTTGCACCGGAAAAATAATCACGTCCGTCAGGTTATAGAGCTTGGCCATATCGGCAAAGATATCAATGAAAACGACGCAATCCAAAACTTGATTATCGGTGAATTTTTTGACCACCGCTTCTTTTTTTGCGACCGCCACCGGGTCATTTTTCAGGCGGCAAGCAAAAAGGATTTTGATATTTCTTTTTCGGAGCTCCGCGGCTTGATCAATAATCATTTGCGCGATGTCATCCGTGGCGCCCAGGCGCACATATTCCCCGGGGAAAGTGACGATAAAATCTTTCTCCTCTAAGCCCAAGTCTTTTAAAACCGCCAGGTCTTTGACTTGGGGAAAATAATAGTCCAGATCAATGCCCGGATACACCCGTTTGACGTTTTTAAATCCCAAGCCATTGAGCTTGTTCTTGGCATAATCGGAATAGGTGATAATGAGATCGGCAAACAACATGTCGGCATAGTCGCTGTCTTTGAACAAATCTTCGCGCAAAGTGGCGATGGTCTGGATGGTGCGGGCCTTTTTATTTTTGACGAAAGTTTTGAAACCGAAAGCATTGAGCTTGTTGGGGGTGAGCATGAAATGCATGATATCAAAATCTTTTTTGATGCGCATGAGCTTCAGGAGGCGCGCGCGCTGCATCCAGGACAGGTGATTGGAGGTGTAGATGGGGTGTTGGCGCACATTAGGCGGCAAATCAGCCACTAGACCATTGGTCAAGAGATTGATTTCCACGCCAGCAATATTTTTAGCTAGATAGTAAGCAAAATTTTTACTCGCCTCGTCCCACGGCGGGGCGATAGGGCGGGTGATAAGCAGAATTTTTTTATTTTCAGACATGGTTATTTTTTATTTAATGTTTTTATAAATCTCCTGCATCCCATCTTTGCCAGAAGAAACACGGATGGTAAGGCGTTCTGCTGTTCTATTATTAATATCCACGGTAATTTCTTTTTTATTTCCTGGTGCCACCTGAATGGCGCCATCGGCAAGCTTTTCTTTGCCGGCCAGTGCTTCCCAGCGAAAATCGGATTGCGAGGTGAAATTTTCAATCACAAAATTCATATTCTCCGCTTGGGGATTGGAAAAACTAAGGGAAAACCAATCCTGGTTATAGGCCGGATTATTATAGCGGGTATCAATGGCAAATAAATACACAGCCCCAGCGGCAAAAAGCAGGGTGATAAAAAGGATGATTTTTTGTGCTTGATTGAGAGAATGCATAAGGATTATTTTCGATAATAAATATTTATTTGCGAGGCGGAATAGACCTGATCAAAATTACTCAGTTTTTTGAACTGGGCGCTATCTGAGGTGGGGTTGACCATGATAAAATTAGTCCCAGTTTCTTGAAAACAAGTTTGCGCCTCGGGACTCGCCGGACTGGCAATCATCTGCAGGGTACACATCTCGCGCGGCTTGGTGGTGTCATCATAGCGCTTGAAATAACCTCGGGACAGGGGATATTTATAGCCGCGCATCAGAAACAGTTTTATCCAGGAGTCGGCGGTGATATAATTGTGATCCTTGAGAAGCATGTCTGACGCGGTGGTATTTTGGGAGAGATAGTCGGAGGCATTGAAGGTTTGCGCAATCGGACTTAAATTCTCTTTCTTTTTGAAAGCCATCGCTGAATCCTTCAGGCCGTCCACGAAAACAAACGCCAATAGAGTAACAAATCCCACGAGAACGAGAAGAGGGAACTTTTTATTTTTAGAAAGGGTGAAGACAAAATAAACAGCATAGGCGCTCAGGATGGCCAAAGGATAGGAAAGATAATTACCTATGCGACTGCTCGGCAGATTGACCATAAGGAGATTAGGCAAAGTAGACATAATGAGAATCATGGCCGCCCAGCTGAACAGCAAGATGTGCCCAAAACTTCTGCGGCGCAGCGTCCAAGCGAGAAGGATCATCCCTACAAAGCCAAAGGCAATGCGAGCTTCCCCGATAGAAGCGCGCAGGTTGGCGATAGTGAGTCCGGCGCGCGTGTCCTTGGAAGGTTCTCCCACGGCGGTGCCCACTGCACTGCCACTGATATAGGTCGGCGTAAAAACGAAAAAGAAAAAAATCAGACCCAATGCAAAGGTGATCAGCACGGGAGGGGAAAGCACCACGCGAAAGATAGCACGGAAAACCTTCTTGAGGCGCGAAAAATTAAAGGCTAGAAAAATGAGGAGAAAGAGCGCGGTGATAAAAAGAAAAATAAAAGCGGTGAGGTGATGGGTGTAGAAAAGACCGAAAGTGGAGAAGACGGCTAGCGCTAGGAATGTGCGGGAGGAGTTGTCAGGCAAGCGGTCCTGCTCAAAAAAAGAAAAGGCGCGATAATAGAAATAGAAAGTGAGGGGTAGGAATAGGTTGCCTATGATGTTTCCCACCACGCCGCCACTGACAAATTTAGCCTGCGGGGAACTGATGGCATAGAGGACACCGAGAAAAAGCAGGGTGAGGATGGCGATATTTTTTTGTTTAGTCAGACGCAACACGAGAATGAAAACGGTCAGGATACTTATTAAATTGATCAGCAGAAGGACAATGATGGGAAAGGCCGAAAAGAAGCTGGCGCCGCTCAGTAGGGCGATCACGCCAAAGATGATGTGTTCGCCGATAATAAAGTCCGGCATGCCGTCATAGGTGGGTAAGGCGTGATTTTCCACCATCCATTTGGCCCAGTACATATGGTGACCCATATCAGTGGCGGTGGGATAGACCGTATCGGAGAGATAGGCCACTTTGATAAAGACAGTCAGAAATAACAGGAGGAGAATCAGAATGAATTGATTTTTGGAAAAGTTAAATAATTTATCATCATGGTTTTTGAGACTAGCTGCAATCCCTGTGTTGCTTGTTTTGAATTTATAAATCCCCAAACAAGCCGTAGAAAAAAGCGCGATGCCAAGTAACGAGGATGGGAGAGTGATGGCCAGATGCGCCTTGGAAAAAATGAAAAAAATAAAATCCACACTAATAATACTCAAGCCAAAAGAAAGGATAAACTTCTCCAAGACGGTGATGATTTGGCTTTTCCCAAAAACAGCCAAGAGCAAAAAATAACCAGGCAGAAATAACACAAAGCCTAGTGTGATGAAGAATAGTATTTGATTTAGTATATATTGGAGCATTATAGATTTGTTTTTTAATTTTAAATTCTGAATTTAAAATTTCAAATGAAGTATAAATGATTAAATGTTTAAGTATTTTTTTGATTTGAAATTGTTTTTTCTATTTCAGCTAAATATTTTGCAGCTATTTTGTCCCAGCTATAATTGTCAATCACAAATTGACGTGCTTTTTGCCCAAAGTCTTTTCGTTTTACATCATCAGACAGCAGCTCGTTAATTTTGGCAACATATCCATCAACATCTTCCGGTTCAATCAAGAAACCGTCCTGTCCATCCTTGATGGCGTCTTTGAGACCTTCAAGATTGGCAGCAAGAACTGGAATGCCACAATAGGCCGCTTCAATGACTGACAGGCCAAAGCCCTCCATATCGCCGACAATTTTGATATTGGGCTGGATAAACAGATCGCAAGTGTGAAAAAGCATATCCCGCACAGAATCTTCCATATACCCAATCATTTTTACGCGTTCAGCCATATTATTTTCTTGGATGGCCTGCGCGATATTTTCTCTATCAGCGCCATCACCGGCTACAACATAGAGAACATTTTCCGGCAGTTTCGGCATCACATTGCGGATAAACCACGCCACACCCTTTCTTTTTGCCAATCGTCCGGAAGTCAGTAGAATTTTTTCCTGAACCAGTTTTCTGCCAAAAATTTCTTCTATCGCAGTCCAAGAATAGTCCGCTATGAACTCATTAGTGTTGATACCGTTGGGAATAAAAACCAATTTTTCTGCGTCGAGGCCTTTTTCCTTGGCGACACGAATTGTTTCATTGCCAACGCAAATCAGTTTGTCCATACGGGGAATAAAAAAACCGACCCAGAAAGTTTGGTAGATCCAATTTTTGAAAGTCAGATCCAATCCATGCACAACAGTCACTACCGGTTTGCGATAGATGATTTTCAAAATCCAACCGATGTGCGCCAAGAGGGCATTGCCGAGTACGATTACGTCATAGCGGGGCATGAGAAAAAGACTCTTGAGCAGAGCGTAGGGCATCCACAGCGGCAGAATCTTCTTGCCCCGGCCATTGGCAATGATTTTGACCGTGGCAATTTTTCCGAGCCACCTAGCGAGTTCATAATTTTGGTTTTCGACGCCGCCGACGGTGGGTGGGTAGGCATGGGAAATGAATAAAATGCGCATAAAATATCTTAATCGATTACTTTCTTATTTTACCCTATATCCATGAATTTTTCAAGAAAAAAAGCCTACAACAAAAATCCTCTAAATAGGGTGATTTTTGACTTCAGGCACTATACTTAATTATACACCAAAAACAGCCTTTTGTAAATAGTAGGGGAATTGGAGGCTTGAATAAGGGTAGGATGATGGGCAAGAAAAAACCGACGAAGCATTAGTAATTAGACAGTTACTAAGAAAAAAAGGTAAGATAGGGAAATGGATAAACAATTTTTAAGCGTGGGAATCTTTTTCTTGCTGGTGAATGCAGTGGCTTTTTTCGTGATGCTTTGGGACAAGCTGCGTTCGCGCAAAAAGGATGCGGAGCGCATTTCCGAGGGGATGTTGTTTTTTATGGCGACGGTCTTTGGCAGTATCGGGGTGTTGGCGGGGATGTTCACTTTTCGGCACAAAACCCGCAAGTGGTATTTCGTCTTAGGCATCCCGCTGCTGATCGCCCAAAATAGCGCATTTTTGTATGTGATTTATTTGTATTTGAATGACGTTCTTCAGCATTAGCAGGAAGGCCTATATCGACTAGGCTTTATGAATATTGGTGATTATATTTCTGTATTGACAGTTTTTTGGTTTTTGTTTGAATATTTCAGTAAATCCGTGATATAATATGAGTAGGATTTAATAGTTTAATGAAATTTTATACGTTATGTTAAAGTTCAATAATCCAATTAAGATAGCGACAACGCTTACTAGTTTATTCGTGTTGGTGGTAGTCACGATTAACATATTTATACCAGACACTGAAGTTGCTTTTTATAGTAAATATGGTTTTACAACTGAATGTCACGGAATCAGCTTAGAAAAAAATAAAGATGATAAGCGATGTTTTGGTTTATTGGAATATTTCTACGAGTAAAACCGTGTATGAAACTTTATTTAACAACACATTAGGCGAAAAAACTAAAGATTTCCTCTCTATTTTTGAAAAGAATTTTTGGCAATTTTGCGGGCTGATAACTCGTTGCAAATAATAATAAGTTTTTAATAATAAGCACTATGAAAAAAGTATTAGCAATAAGTTCAGTGTTGCTTGGAATAGTCTTTTTGACTGGGTGTGGTCAACAGCCAGTGAGCCAAACGCAACCAACAGCGCCAGCTCCTGTGGCAACTCAGCCAGCACCGACAACTCCAAATAAAGGTGGTGGCATTTTATGGAAATCAGAAGCTCAGGGAGATTTTGTTTATGATGATAGAGATCCAAACAGCGTGTGCAAAAAAATACAATCAGAACAAGGACTAAATAATTGTAGTATCATTATTTCAAAAAAATCAGAAAATAAGACTGAGTGCGCCGATGGGATGAGTGTTGCTGGCTGTTTCGCGTGTAAATTTGAGTGCCCATAAAATTTGAATAATACATCATATAACACCAGATATCTGGCTTAGAAATTTCTATCTTTTAAAGAGGGGAATGTGAAAGAATGTTTATTTGAAAAAACCATGCATACAACATTTAAAGATATCACAAGGAAAGTCTTGCCGTCGTGCACCCATGGATGGAGGCTGCCTACAAGCAATTGCATGATTCGCTAGGAAAGTAAGGAGTTTTGAAAATAATTTTTAGCAATTTTGCTGGTCGATAATTCAGCGTATAATTAAAAAAAGTATTATCTGAAATCAAAAGCTTATCCTGTTGGGAAAAACTATTTAAAGAGAGAGGGCAATATTTTTTCATCCCACAAATTAGCAGAAAAAGTTTAATTTAAAATATATGGAAAGAATAAATAATTTATTCATTGAAAAAACACCAATAATTGAAGCCGCAGTTCAGGCTGAAGAACCAATGATATTTTCAAAAGAAAAAGAACACCCAGATCATACACTTATTAAAAATAAAATTAACATTTGCAGAGGAGCTGTAACGGAAAAACTCGGATCACCTAATGTATATGAAACTGCTAAATATTTATATGTTTCACTTTATCATCCTGAACAAGGTGATCAAATAGTTATGCCTAGCGATAAGTTTCCAGATAGAATAACTACATTTAGAAAATCTTTAAGTATACTCCCCGCAGAGATTCCAACAGAAGAAGAATTTATTGAAAAAATGCGTCATGCTATGACAAATGGCGTTGATTTTAGCGAATGCATAAGTGAGAATGCAAAAAATCAACTTCAGCAAGTTATGGAAAAAAGTGAGCACACTGTCATTTGGACAGATGGTGATGGAGTCGGCGCTCCGGATCAAAAACTTCCCGGTTCAAAAGAGCAAATAAAAAAACTTGCGTCAGCGCAAATTTTTAACAAGTTACGAAGAAATATTGCGCAAAAAAGAGGAGTCGATCACAAGGATGTTCTATCAGTGGTTGCGCAGGAAGGAAAAATGAAATTTATTCCAGAAATAATGGAAAGATTTTTAGAAAAAGGCATTAGCAGGGCTATCATAGTCGAAGATCGCATGAAAAATCTTGTTACGGCAATGAATATAATTAGCAAAGAATATCCGCAAATTGAGGTTTTCCCTGTTTGGATAAGAATTGATGAGAGAGAGAAAAATAAATTCAATCCCGAAAAAACATTGGAAGAATGGGCGGAGGAGCTTCACGCAATAGATGATATTTCAAATTTGATGAGTCTCCTGCGAGAGAATAGCATTTTTGAAGATGATGTAAAAGTCGGCTCTATTCTTGATTTCGATGGACCACTTAATGATGATTACAAAAGAAAAGATCTGCAGATTGAAATAGTTATAAAAACTCTTAAAGAAAATAGTTGGATATAATCAATAATCTTACGGAATATGTCAAAACTAATTATAGCTTGCGGTTTGGCTGGCTCAGGAAAAACCACGCTTACTAATGAGTTATCGAAAAAACTGAAAATTACATATTTAAACAGAAACTATATCTCGGAGTGTATAGTCCATGGAGTGGACCGTGCGCCGAACAATGCACGGTTTTTTTAGCAGACGCTTTGACGAAAACAAAGCAGAATTTAGAAGAAACTGAGCAAGGAATAAGGATAAAAGAAATTTCAATCCTTGAAGCATACTAAGCGCTTGATGATGGCAAAATTTCAGATTGCCAAACAATTGCTGCGCTTTCGTTCGCTAGAAAACATTTATTAACAAGGAATAAAAAAGCATAAATACACATGCGGCTCATCCCGATTTTTCACTTGATATACGCTCAGGATTCCAGATATTCTTAAATGTAAAGCGATATTAATAATTTGAGACTATTTTTTAATTTTTTTCCATTAATTCCGTATTTTTCACTCCAAGAATAAAATAGGGATTTTGAGAATTCTTTCTTTGCATAGCCACCCAATAAGGTTTATCTAGGATAAAGTTTTTGGGTTTTTCTTGTTTTCCCGGAAGGGCTGTAGGAACCATTGCAATAGCAGCTTCATTTTCTACTCTCGCTCCTTTTTCATCCATATCAAATTTAATGTTTTCAAACATTTGAGCGATAAGATATTTTTCAAAGCCCTTATTGGCTAAATACTTTTTAATTAGTTCCACATAATCTCTGTGGTGATCAAGATGCAATTTGGGAGCTTCAAAACGATCAGATTCGCCAATAGTTGATAGATAACCTTTATTATTTTGGTTTATTTCATTAACAACAGTTTGTGGATTAGTCATATCATAACCCTTTGCTAAAATTAGCTGGTCACTTTCATCTTTGAGTTGCAAACTAACAATGAATTTATCATCACTTTCGTATCTGATTATTTTTACATTATCTCTCTGACTTTTTTCCTTAGCATAAAATCCTTTTACTTTTTGTCCATCAAAAGAAACATCCTTTTTTTCAAACACAGCCTTGTATTCCACTTCTTTCAAGAAGTAAGCATAAGAAATAATATCCATCGGGGATAGTTCCATTTTCAAATCGTCAAAACTTTTATTGGGAAATTTATTCTTAGATTCTTTGTTAATAGTTTCAACCGTTGTTTGTCCATAACCGCTTTTTATGTAATAGCTTTTATCGTCTAAGTCATTTTTGGTGAATATGGGATTGTTAAATTTTTCTGCCATTTCCAAGGCAATTTTGTCGTCTGTTTTAAGTTGTAACTTTTCATGTAAGATATTTTCATTTGTCTCATTCCAAGCCAGATTCATAGCTCCACCCCAAACATAATTTTCTTTGTATTCGCTTCCAAGGTAGTTGCCAGCAATGCTAGTCTTGGTATCCTGAATTACATGTGTCTGACTTGGGGCTTGCTGATTGGCGCAACCAGCCAATAAAAAGAAGGTCGCTATAACCGGAATTAAAAATAATATTTTTTTCATAGTCTTGTATGTAAAAAATTAAAATCGATTTTTTTAAGTTATCTTCATGTCTTCATTATCTCAAGAAAGAAGGCAATTGTAAATCGAATGATAAATTGCGATTTGCCAAAAATATTTTATGTGCTATGCTGGAGATAATATGAATAGGAAACATCTATACAATACAGCTTGCTGTTGCAACTCTACATACTAGAGAGTTGTTTATTGATGTATATAAACCCAAGAAACGACTCTCTGATGAAGGAGGGTTTTTAATTTTTTAGGAAAAATAATATGATTCACAATACAATATTAGATCTCATCGGCCACACGCCGATGGTGCGCATCAATCACGTGATTGCCAAAGCAGGAGTGGAAATTTTTGCCAAGTTGGAGGGACAAAATCCCAGCGGTTCCATCAAAGATCGCATTGCTTTGGCGATGATTGAACAAGGGGAGCAAGAGGGGAAATTGACCAAAGAAAAAATTATTCTGGAAGCCACTTCCGGCAACACCGGCATTGCGCTGGCCATGATTGGCGCTATCAAAGGCTACCAAACGCAGATTGTGATGAGTGAGTCAGTTTCCATGGAAAGGCGCAAAATGATCGAGGCTTTTGGCGCGACTATTATCTTGACCGCTGGCGCCCTGGGAACGGACGGCGCGATTGTGCATGCCCAGGAATTGGTTAAAAAAAATCCGGAAAAATATTTCATGCCCAACCAGTTTTCCAATGAATACAACAAACTGGCGCATTACCGCACCACGGCGCAGGAAATTTTGCAACAGATGGAAGGGAAGATTGATTATTTTGTCTCCGCGCTGGGCACTTCGGGCACCATCATGGGAGTGGGGAAGGCGCTGAAAGATTTTGATCCCCACATCAAAATTGTCGAAGCGCATCCCGTCAAAGGACACTATATCCAGGGATTGAAAAATTTGGAAGAGGCCTTAGTGCCTTCTATCTATGATGCGCGCCTGATTGATGAGAAAGTGATGGTGGAATCAGAAGATGCTTTTGCGATGGCTCGTCAGACGATGCTCCTAGAAGGAATTTCGGTGGGCATGAGCAGCGGGGCCGTGTTGGTAGCCGCGCGGGAAATTGCCAAAAAGATGCCCGCCGGCGGACGCATCGTGGTCATCTTTCCCGATCGCGCCGAAAAATATGCCAGTACCACCTTGTTTGATCATTAGTTGAATCGTTGAAACTTATCATGCTAGACACTGGGTGTCTCTCACTTTCATGTCTCATTGGACACCCAGTGTCTTGAGGTGTGCTATAAAGGCTCAACCTTATTTTATATTAAAAAAACTCGGGACAAATATACTAGACCTCTTGCATAATAACTCACTACTGCAATTTATTATGCAACAGGTCTATTGTTCCCGAGTTTTTTAGTAAGTAGAAAGAAAATTATTTCTTGTGAATGACGAGTTGCGGATCGATGCAGTTAAAATTACACTGATCCACGTTATCAATGCCTTGGTGCAAAACTGTTTTGGAACACTCGTTGATTTTCTCTTGGCACTTGGCCTTGCTATCGGAAAAATAACCCGTATTGACTTGGTAACCCAGTTTGTCAGCCACAAAATAGCCAATCACCAGAACACCGGCGATCCAGATAATCGATTTTAGAATGCCAAACATAAATTTCACATTAAAGGTTTTTTTTGTTTATATCTTCATTATAGAGCAATGGCTTTTGGCGTCAAATGGAAAAAGCTATTTGGAAGAGTTTTTCTTTTTCGCTTTTTGAGGTAGAATAGAATCATATAACATATAGCATACAGCATGTAACATAAAGCATATAACATAAAGCATATAGCATATAGCAAATCACGTGAATTTGTTACATGGTATATGTTACAGGCGACATGATTAGAATTGGTATTAATGCGTCCTTTGTGCGCAAACCGGGAAGCGGAATTGGTCAGGTGACTAGCAACTTTCTGACGGAACTGGCTGTTTCCACGGCACTCTTTCAAACTGCTCAATCTGACGAAGTAGAGTTTGTGCTGTACTTGGAAGAGGATTTGCCGGCCGGAATAAAATTGCCCGCCAATTTTCGCACAGTGGTTTTTCTGCCTTTTTGGAAGCGCGATGATTTGGTGCGCAAGATTTTGTGGGAAAAGATCTCCCTGCCCAGGAGAGCCGCAGCGGACGGATGTGATGTTTTTTTGTCTCTCTATCAATGTCCGACGGTGATGCCCGCAGAAATTTTTCACATCATGTTGGTGCATGATATTGTGCCCAAGCTGTTTCCGCACTATTTGAACAATGCGCGCAAACGCCTGTATTGGCAGTGGACGGAAAAGGCGATTGGCGCGGCGCAGAAAATTTTGGCCGTCTCTTCTCGGACCGAAAAAGATCTGGTACAACATCTAGGGATAGCGGCGAAGAAAATTGCGGTGAATTATATCGATTGCGACGCTTTGTATAAAAAACCCATCTCGTTGATAAAAATTCAGAAGGTGTTGCAAAAATATCACTTGAAGTCGGGCTATATTTTGGCGGGCGGGGGAATGGAAGTCCGGAAGAACGTGGAAGGCGTCATCCGGGCCTATGCAAAGCTCTTGGATTCGAATAGGAGAGCGCATTTTGTTGCGGACATCCCGCAATTGATTATCTATGGAAAATTGTTGCCTCAACTGGCTCCGCTGGCGCTGGACGCGGAAAAATTAGTGAAAGAACTCAATCTGACTCAACACGTCAGACTGTTGGACATGACTCCCCAAGCGGATATGCCAGCCCTATTTTCTAGCGCGCTATTTTTTGCCTACCCGTCACGCTATGAGGGATTTGGTCTGCCTGTCTTGGAAGCGATGGCTGTTGGTTGCCCGGTCATCACCGCGAAAACATCCTCTTTGCCGGAAGTCGGCCTAGACAGCGTGCTCTATTGCCATTCGGATGACACTCATGATTTGGCGATGGTGATGCGGACGATGCTGACTAACCCAGCGCTGCGCAAAACACTTCGGCAGCGCGGCCAGGAACGGGCGCAGAAATTTTCTTGGAAAAAATTCACCGGCAAAATAGCGCATATAATTATGGAACATAAACAAATTAAAGCATAAGAGTTATGAAGCTTATCCAAAATAAAAATCAACTACGCCTATTGGGCTTGAATGTGGTCCTGGTTTTTTTTCTGATTCTATCTACTAATTTAGGCTTTCTGCCTTTGGGGAAAGGGGATTTTACTTTTCTGGTTTTCTTGGTGCTGACCGTGGCGCTCTATCGACCGAGTTGGGGATTTCTTTTTTTTGTCGGCACCATCATGCTGGAAAACATCAATCTGGCGCCGTCGGAATTGGGACTAGCCGTGCGACCCTATCAACTCTTGGGCGGCCTGACACTGCTCTCCGTAGCAATTAGATTTTTCACCAAGCGGTTGAATTTCACTTTGGTGAAATTTACGTTCTGGGATGGGGCAGTGCTTTTGCTTGGCGTGGGCTCTTTTTTGAGTCTGGCGAATTCACCGATGCGGGGAGCGAGCTTCAAGCAAGCAGTGATCATGTTGTCCTACATAGCGCTCTATTTTTTAGTGCGGAATTTTTTGCAAACCAAGGAGGATTTGAAAAAAGTGCTGCCGTTTTTTCTCAGCTCTTCACTGATCGTGGTGGGTTATAGCATTTGGCAAAACGTCCGCTTCCTGCAGGGTGGGGCGCATTTTGAGGTGATGCCGGGGCGGCCGAATGGGACATTTACTGAAGCAGACTGGTTGGGAGTTTTCTTGGTTTTATTATTGGCAGCAGTGTATGGGATAATGTATTGGGAAAGAAACAATAACCAAGAAACAAACATCAAACAAATCTCAAATCTCAAATCTAAAATCTCAAATAATTTGTTTCTTGTCTCTTGTTTCTTGTATCTTGTGTTGGTGTATGTGGCATTGATTTTGACAGTGGCGCGCAGTGCCTGGGTGGGAGCAGTGGCGGTGACGATTGTTTTCTTGGTAGCGATTTTTACTCAGTTAAGGATGGATTATAAGTTGTGGCGATGGAGAGATGTCCTTCAAATGAAGTTGATTATTATTCCAGCTTTTGTTCTGAGTGTGGGTGTGGTCTATATTTTTGGCCTGACTAATTTCCAGTTAGGCAATCGCTTGCAAAGCACCGGCAGTGGCCAGCAGGAAATTACAGTTTCTTGTGCGACCGAAAAGGAGCTTAGCTCCCAGACTTGGGAGCTAAGCTCCTTGGCAGCCGTGGGTTGTCACCAGATTAATTTGGAAGACATAGAAACTGAAAAAGCCGCCGGCAGATTTGTGACGGAGGTCTATCGCAAGGATCCCAATATCAATGTGCGAAGCGAGATATATAAAAAGTCTTGGGAGCTGATTAAGAGTCATTCCATTATTGGCATCGGGTGGGGCAGTGTCAGCAGCTATCTGGGCACGGACGAGCGGGGAGCGGGCCTCAATGCCAGTAACATTTTCTTGGAGACGTGGCTGGGCGCCGGCTTGCTCGGTTTAGTATCCTTGGTGGTTCTCCTGGGGTTTGCTTTGTATAACAGCATTCGGTTTTTTCTGCGTCAAGATCAGTCCTTTGGCCTGTTTCTTTTGTTGGGCCTTACGGCCATCATCGTTCCCAATCTCTTCAATTCCGGCATTTTCCTAGGATTTGTCTGGCTCTTTCTGGGACTGGCATTTATTAGAAAATAAGCAATAGGTCCAATGGCTTAGAATGCAGGAAAAACGTTTGACAGGAGTTGATATTTGTGCTATGATTATCGATTACTGGCAGATAACTGGAAGAAGTACTTTTACAATATGGAGGTTGGATATGCTGAAAAATGCGATTGATCGTCACGGATTAGAACTTATTATTTCAACAGCGCTGTATGCTGCTATTAGGTTAGCACTGGCACCACCACTGGTATTTGTGGGGATAGTGCTGGGACTGATTGGATCGATCATCCTAACTGTCCTTGGAATACCGATTCCCGTTACGGTGATGCCTTTTCTGGGCATTCTTTGCGCGATAACGCTCATATTTCTCTTTGAGCTATTTTGCATCTGGCAGGGTTGGAAGAGTTTGAGAATAAGTTGAGATTGTCAATAACGAGTCAAAAAGATAAAAAAACAATCTAAGGAGCTGGCTATGAATAGAAAAAAGAAGGGAATAGTTATGTCTGTCGTTGGTGCAGTTCTATTGCTATTATCTTTGGTTTTTGGGGTTTTGGCAGTATGCAATGCCTATGTTCCAAATGAGATGGCTCGCTCTTTAGCAGGTTTGATTGGGGCTATAGCGACGTTTTCAATAGGCTTGTGCCTTCTTATGGGTGGACTGACATGTGTTGTAATAGGGGATAATAATCCATCCCAAGCTTTTGACGCGGTGTCTTAGGAAAAATAACTTTGTGTCACGCGCTACGCCCTCATGGATCAGTCGGAACTTCGGCTGATCCATTTTTTTTGGAAAAAATTTCAAAATGATAATCCAATATATATTATATGCCACGCAATGTAATTTTCAGAAGAGGGCTCTATTAACCAGTTAAATAAACTTTTAACTGGTTGACAACTGCAACTTTATTTGTATCAAAAATATTGACTATATTGGCATATTCATTCAGCAAATCAGCGGTTGTGATATTTTTAAAATCAAATTGGATTTGCAGATATCTATCTTTTTGAACTAATTTAATAAAGCTATCATAATTGAAATTAATAACTGGGTAGAGGGTTTGGTTAAAATTTATAAATCCATATATCTTGACGTTCGATTTATTTTTTACTGCGTTGAATAATTTTAAATTGAATGTTTTTGATTCCAAGATGAAAACCAAATAAACTTCATCGTTGTGTAGGCCAATTTCGCAAAAATCAGTTGTAATAGTTGGCAACGCTTCTTTAATCAAGTTACCATCATTATCGTAATTATCTTTTGTATATTCTAATTCAGAAACCGATGTATTGTTCACAATCAAATTTTTACGAAATTGTTTCAAGTTTTCAATATCCATATGTAAGGTTATATTTATTTAAACCCGCATTACTTTTAATTATGGTGAATTCGCCATAATTAAAATTTCGATTATAAATTCTTTCCCAAATGCCTAAAAATTCGACTGTATTTATATATCATCCTCTGTTAGCACCTCAATGCCATTTTCTTTAAGAAGCTTTGTCGTGATGCCGTCGCCTTCAATGATAGTCTTTGAAAAAGTTCCGTCATAAATTTGACCACACCCGCATGAAGGGCTACGTTGTTTTAGAATCGCACTTCTTATATCATATAACTTAGCCAATGCTAAAACCTGCTTAGCGCCACTTTCAAAATTTATCGTAACATCATCGCCATCCTCAGTGATGACCTGACCATTTTTTTGCTCAGCAGGTTTTCGCGGAGTAGAAAAGCCACCCAACTGTTCAGGACAAATAGGAATTAGGGTTTCCTTGGCGGCCAAATTTATAACTTTTTCATTGGGTTTATTCTTACCATCGTAACGGCACTTTAGACCCAATAGACATGCACTACAAAGTTTCATAATGGTTATTTTTAGTAGTTTGCTTAAGTAAAATCTCGTCTATCTAGCTTTATCCGCACTTGTTAACGCATTGGCTTGCGCAGTGGATTATGCTATGATTTTAATGTGAGCATGACTATATCTTATCATATAAATAATAATCTACCAACGCAAAATTTTATGCAAATAGCAATTGATATTAGAATAATCGGCAGAAAGCAAACGGGTTCGGAAGTAGTCTTTTTAAATCTTGTGAAAAAATTTTCTTTATTAGATAGGGAAAATGAGTATCTCTTGTTGACTGACCGCAATCCAGAGAAGGACGCGGATCTGCAAGAGTCGATTAAAGCTTTGCAGTTGGCGTCAAATTTCAAGGTGGTGCATCTTTGTGAAAACGGCACGAATAAGTTTTTGTGGAACGCTTGGGTTTTGCCGAAATATCTGCGGGATAGTCCAGTGGACATTTTGCAGGTGCAATATATCACCCCGTTTTTCGTGCCCAAGAAAATCAAGATTGTCACCATTGTGCACGACGTGTCTTTCAAGGTCTATCCGGAGCTCATCGGCAGAACGGATCTTTTCTTTCTCAACGCCTTGATGCCTCTGACTCTGCGCCGGGCGGACAAGGTAGTGGGGGTCTCACGATTTACCACCCAAGAGATTGTTAAATACTATCATACAGATCCTCGCAAACTGGAATGGATCCATAACGCCGTGGGCGACAATTTCCAGGCACCAATTTCGGAGGCTGAACTAGTGGCGGTGCGCCAGAAATATAATCTGCCGCCAAAATTCATCCTCTACATCGGCACCTTGCAACCCCGGAAGAATCTACCAGCGCTCATTGAAGCCTATGTTAAAATTCCCATCGGCAAAAGGGAAGGGCTCAAGTTGGTGCTAGCCGGAGGGAAAGGCCATAATTTTGATCGCGAAATCGAAAGTTATATTCGCGATTATACCTTGCAGGAGCACGTCTTGTTGCCGGGATATATCGACGAAAAAGACAAGCCCGCCTTGTTCTCCCTGGCGCATGTCTTTTGTTTCCCCTCGCTCTATGAAGGCTTTGGCATTCCTATCTTAGAGGCGATGACGTTGGGCATTCCCACGCTGGCTTCTGGCATTCCTCCGCATAGGGAAGTGGCGGGAGAGGCCATTTCATTTTTTGACACCAATAACTCGGTCGATTTTGCCGGTAAACTAGCGGCGGTAGTTGCGGACGAGTCCTTGCGCTCGCGCTTGAAAGAGAGTGAAATGGCTCAAGCTAGGAAATTTTCCTGGTCTGAAACGGCGCAAAAAGTGCTGGAAATATACGGGAATATGAAGGATGGGGCAAATTGATTGACAATCCCAGAATTCAAAGTAAAATATATACTATGCCTAATGGATAGAAGTTAGGTGTGTTTATTTGTTAAATTATTGAAAAAAATGACTTATTTAGAAAAAAACGTTGCTCATGCCAGGAGTGGAGAAAAACCCAAAAGTAAGAAGAAAAAATGGCTCATAGGCGTGGCTAGTGTCTTGGCTGTTTTGCTTCTTGGCGGAGGAATCTTTGCTTGGAAAGCCGGGATGACCCTAGACAAGATTTCCGATGGAAAGGGCAGCCTTTTTAGCAGTTTGGTGAAATCTTTGCCTGGGGCAGACAACAAGCTGGCCGGGGAAGATGAAGGCCAAGTGAATATTGCTCTTTTAGGAATGCGGGGGGCGGATGATCCTAGTGGCGGGCTTTTGGCAGATAGTATTATGGTAGTCAGCATGCGTCCGGCAGAAAATAAAGTGTCCATGATTTCTATTCCGCGTGATCTATATGTCACTGACCCAGGTACGCAGGACAAGAGCAAAATTAATGCCGTGCATGCCTATGGAGAAAAAAAAGGCAAAGGGCAAGGGATGAAGGATATGGAAACCATTCTTAGTGATGTGACAGGGCTAAAGATTTCTTATGCGGCCACGATTAATTTCGATGGTTTTAAAAAACTGGTAGATACAGTGGGAGGCGTGAAATTTCATCTAGATGAACCGTTTACAGAATCTGTGCAGTTTCGTGGTTTGGAGCAGCGCTGCGACGGGGTGGTTTACACCGTTCCGGCCAAAGATGAAAAAGGTGTTCAGAAAGTGGAAACAAAACGCATTCAAAGAAAAAATGGTACCTATTATGCCAATCTAAAACGCTATCCGTTGTGTTTTGCCAAAAATGTAGGACCGGATTCACTGGAATGCGGCGGAAACTTCAGTTTGCCGGCTGGAGATCTCAATCTGAATGGCGATCAAGCCTTGTGCCTTTCTCGTTCACGGGACACCACGAGTGATTTCGAACGCGCCAAAAGACAGCAAGTTATTTTGCAAGGCATCAAGGACAAACTGCTGAGCGCCGGAACTCTTACTGATTTTAATAAGTTAAATTCTATTTTGGATAATCTAGGGGATAATGTCCGTACAGATTTGCAACCTTGGGAAATGAAGCGCTTTCATGATGTCTATTTGGGTATGAAAGATCCGCAAGTCTACCAAAGAGTGTTGGAAAATTCGGATGAAGGATTTCTCTATCATCCGGAAAATGGCACTGCCGGATATATCCTGCTTCCTATTGGTGACAATTATGATCGCATTCGTGATATGGCCAAAAATATCTTTACCCTGCCTACTCAAAGCGATATTAAGCCTAAGTAGAAATATGTCGTATGGAACTATCCATAATCATCACTAACTATAAAAATCCTGAATTATTAAAGGTTTGCATTAACTCGGTTAAAAAAAATATTGGCGATGTGTCCCATGAGATTATTGTAGCGGATAGTGCCACGGAAGAGGATACGGAGTTGATGATGCAGGAGGATTTTCCGGAGGTTGTCTTTCTGTCATCGATGACTAACATTGGTTTTGGCGGTACGGTCAATAATGGATTAAAAATAGCGCAAGGGGAATATATTTTAATTCTCAATGGCGATATTATTGTTAAGGAAAATGCTATTGAGGTTCTATTGGACTATATTAAAAAACATCCTGAGACGGGTATTGTCGCGCCGCAACTTTTGAATTTCAATGAAACCTACCAACCCTCCACTTTTAAATTTTATACACCGCTGACCATCGTGTATCGCCGCACCTTTTTGGGTAAGATGCCTTTTGCCAAGAAACATCTGAATAATTTTTTAATGAAAGAGGTGAATCACCAAGAAACGCAGGAAGTAGATTGGATTATGGGTTCTTCTTTTATGGTGCAGAAAAAGGTTGTGGACAAGGTAGGTCTAATGGATAGGCGTTTCCGAATGTATTTCGAAGATACGGATTGGTGTCGCAGATTTTGGGAAGCGGGTTATAAGGTAGTCTATTTGCCTCAAGCGCAGATGTATCATTATCACGGTCGAGGATCAGCCGGAAAAAGTATTATTAAGACGTTGCTGTCGAATCGACTAACCTGGATTCATATCGCCAGTGCTATCAAATATTTTCGTAAATATGCCGGACGCGAGCTCCCTAAACATAAATAAGCCTGTTGCGTAATGGGTCTAATAAAAAAATAATTATGGAAGAACTAGGATTACAAATAAAAACCGAAGAAGTGAACACGAGGCTTTTCAGGCGCTATCTGCTTATTTTCGCCGTACTTTTCTCCCTGGTGGCTAGTTTTTGGATTGGCTATGATCAAGGCAAGGGCAGTGTTAATGGGGAGGCGCAAACATATCCTCTCAATTCCACCACCATTGCCAACAAAACTTTGCAGGGGAAATCCGAGGTGGATTTTGCGCTCTTTTGGAAGGTGTGGTCATTGCTCGAGGAGAAGTATGTCAATCATCAAACGCTCAATGCGCAAGATTTGGTGTATGGCGCTATCAAGGGGATGTTAAAAGCCACCGGTGATCCGTATACGAATTTTTTCGACCCGAAGGAGACCAAGGAATTTTCGCAAGATATTGGCGGGAGTTTCGAGGGCATCGGCGCAGAGTTGGGTATTAAGGATAATATTTTGACGGTAGTTGCGCCACTAGATGAGTCGCCTTCGCAAAAGGCCGGTCTTCTGGCGGGGGATAAGATTCT
>CAIMIV010000052.1 GCA_903841185.1 uncultured bacterium | reverse complement strand
TCGTTTTGCGGAAAAAAACGGCTGGAGAATTTCTCTCCTCAATTCCAATGTCACTAGTGGCGGCGGCTATAAAGAAGTGACTTTTGAAGTGAATGGGATTGGCTCCTATGGAAAAATGAAATTTGAATCCGGTGTACATCGCGTGCAACGGATTCCCGAAACAGAAAAAAATGGCCGCGTTCACACCTCCACTTCCACCGTGGTGGTTTTGCCAGAAGCGGAAGAATTTGATTTCAAACTCGATGAACAGGACATTCGCGTGGACACCTTTTGTTCCTCCGGTCCGGGAGGCCAATCAGTCAACACCACCAAGAGCGCCATTCGCCTCACCCACATTCCCTCCGGCCTCATTGTTTCTTGCCAAGATGAAAAATCCCAAATCAAAAACAAAGAGAAGGCTATGAAGGTGTTGCGTTCCCGCCTACTGCAAATCGAAGAAGACAAACAAGCCAAAGAATCGGGCGACGCCCGACGTTCGCAAATCGGCACCGGAGATCGTAGTGAGAAAATCCGCACCTACAATTTTCCGCAGGATCGCATCACCGATCATCGTGTGAAAATGAACTGGAGCAACATCCACAACATCTTGGAAGGCAATCTGGACGATATTATTAATGCTCTGATCGAAGAGGATATCAAACTAAAAATGCAAATCTAATTTTCGTTCCTATCTCATTTAAAAAAATACCCACTTGGACGGGTATTTTTTAATGCTTTTTTAGATTCAGTAAAAATTACGCTAATTTTTTAAACATTTTTTCCGTAAAATTTTCCAGCGCGTCCGAGAAGGCTGTGGCCGCAAATTTTCCCAGCGGACAAAAAGTGGTATTGTTGAGCGCCCACAAAATATCTTCCAAGGCGGCCACATCCCGCTCCGCGATTTCTCCATCCTGCATACGCTTGGCAATTTCCCACAAGCGAAAAGTGCCTTCCCGGCACGGCACACATTTGCCACAGGATTCCCGACGGAAAAAACTAGTCCAAGACAAGAGCATTTCATGAATATCCACAGTTTTATCTACCACCAAAATAGCTCCGGAACCCAGCGGAATTTTCGCCTCCCGATCATATTCTAATTTTTCATCCAAATCTTTTTCCAAAGCCAAACGCCCGGAGGAGCCGCCAATTTGCGCAAACCAAAAATCTTTTCCTTTAGCCATGCCTCCGCCATACTTTTCCAGCAATTCCCGAATGGTCACGCCCAACGGCGCCTCTACCACCGCAATATTTTTTACCGCTCCATCGAGAATAAACATTTTTGTCCCCGGCGATTTTTCCGACCCGACGTGAGAATAGGCCTCACCACCATGGAGAATTATCCAAGGCACATTACACAAGGTTTCCGCATTATTGACCGCCGTAGGCCTCCCAAAGAGCCCTGATTGTGTGGGAAAAGGTGGCCGCACCTTGGGCTCACCACGATAACCCTCAATGGAATGAATCAAGGCCGTTTCCTCGCCGCAAATATAGGCGCCGGCGCCGACAAAAACCTCAATATCCAAATTATATGCACTACCCAATATTTTTTCTCCCACAAAACCTTTTTGTCTGACTTTTTCAACCGCCTGCTCCAAGAGATGAGCTTGTTTAGGATAGTTGCCGTTAATATAAATCCACGCTTTTTTTGCCCCCACGATTAGTGCGGAAATAATGAGGCCTTCCAATAGCAAATGCGGATCATTATCCACGATTAGGCGATCCTTATAGGTGCCCGGCTCTGATTCATCCAGGTTGCAAATAAAATATTTTTCTTTCGCCAATTCCTTTTGCACCGCTTCCATCTTCAGGCCGGTCGGAAAACCAGCCCCTCCCCGGCCGCAGAGTCGGGAGAGTTTTATTTCTGCCACAGCCGAGCTTGGCGTCATTTCCAAAACAAACTTGCGCAAAGACTGATAGCCCCCCGCTGCCACATAGTCTTCTATATTTTGGGGATGAATTTTTCCCCAATTCTGGGTAATTATTTTGATTTCTTTTTCCATTTTTTTCTACTATAAATAATCCCGCAAAATTTCTTCTATTTGTCTCGGGGTGACGCGCAAAAAAACCGTTTCGTTCACAACTACCACCGGCCCCTGGCCGCATTGTCCCAGACAACTGATTACTGTCAATCTAACACTTGGATTAAACTGGTCACCGGCTTTAATGAGTAATTGTTTTTCAATTTCTGCAATCACGCGATAAGCAGTTTTAGTGGCACAATTGGCTCCCGAGCATACCTGAATTTCCAGTGGCTTTCTTTTTTCAGTAGCTATCAAGTCATAGAAAGAAGCGGTCTCAAAAATTCTCGTCAGCGGCACCTGAAAATAGTCCGCGACTTTCTGCGCTTCCCTCTCTCCCACAAAACCAAAAGTCGCACTAATTTTTTTTAGCACCGGCAAAATATTATTTGGTTCTGGATCGAAACCGACAAGGATTTTTTCTACTGTTTGCATATTATAATTATACCACATTTATAATATTTCCTATCACTCGTTTAATTTCAGTATTCTTACAGTGGCTCAACACACCAAAATATGATTGTAGAGCTGCATTAAAGCTTTTTCCATCTATCAACCCGGCGTTAAGATTATTTTGACTCTGTTTGATATTTTTTAACATCCTTCGTTTAGTCTTCGTTCGCAGAACACGATGACTTGGAAAATCTACATAACCCAAAAAATCGATGCCTTCGTGCCATTTTTTCAAAGTAATTTTTCTAGGATGCATTTCTATTTTTAATTTTGCATCAATAAAACTAGCCACTTCTATAAGACAGCTCTCAAGAAAATTTTTGTCGTGAGAAAGAACCACAATATCATCCGCATAACGGACATACCATTTCACTCCCAGCGACCGCTTCATAAATTGATCCAGCGCATCCAGATACACATTAGAAAAAAGCTGTGAAGTAAGATTGCCAAGTGGAATCCCCTTTCCGAACGACTTTTCATAGCTATAAACAATAACCTCGAGTAATTCGATTATTTTTTTATCCTTTATCTTTCTCTTCAATAGTTCAAGCAAAATACCATGATCTACTGAATCAAAAAATTTTCTAATATCCATCTGTAACACCCAGACTGACTTAGTATTATTTCGTGAAACTTTTTGTGCAAACATATGCAAGCGATGCACAGCCTTGTGGATACCCTTGCCTTCTCTGGATGAATATGAATCGAAAATAAAACTTGATTCAAATATCGGTGTCAGCACGCGACAAATGGCATGATGCAGAACTCGGTCACTCACTGAGGCTTTTGCAATTTCCCTTCTTTTTGGGTCGCAAACAGAAAATCTGATATACTTACTATGTGCATAGCTTCCATTTCTAAGATTGGTGATAAGACGAAAAATATTTTCCTCTGCTCTCTGCGTAAACTCAAGAACATCTGCTTTTTTCATTTTGCCTTTTTGAAATTCACGCCATGCACCAAAAATATTTTCCGGAGCAATAATTTTTTCAAATAAAAAAGTATGACTACTATTACCCCCCCCCCCGCGGACTTTCTCTGAACCAATTATTTTTCATAGGCTTTCTGATTTATATTTAGCAACGCACAAACGCATCATTCAATTTCCCAAGCCATCTCGTTATTCTCTCGGCGTGCGAATGGAAAACACTTTGCTTGAAATTTTTGAACTTGGCTATCTAGCTTTGACCAAACAAAATTCTTCAAAGATTCTCATCATCAACAAGATGGATATTATTTTGCGGATGTTTTTTGCACATTTGCGACTAGCGCATAACACACATTGTCTCAAAGATGCTGGTTATGCTGAACTTTCTGAAGGTGCACTTGAAATTGGGAGGATGATCGGCAATTGGATAAAGGAAATTAATCCGCCAGCTGACAAATCAAAAATTGTGCCAAGCAAAACAACAATCATCAGAGACTAAGAACCTACTACAAAACAAATTCTTGACTTAGACTTGCCCCTGAATATTTTTCAAGTGAAGTTTTTTAGCGGAAATATTATTCAGGGCAAGTCTAAAGATTTCTTCGGGAGGACACAGCACCCAGACTGTCGTTGGAAAACGTAGGATTGTTCCTATTCACATTCGCGCCCTTGGCATCGGCATCGCCAAAGTTGAGCAAATTGCCGTCAGTAGAAGTGCTGTGTTTGCTTGACACCATCCAATGCTACATCAGAACGGATGCAAAAAAATTGCATCGGTGCCGATTGATGGGAAAATATTATGTGCACAATCCATTTCCCTTAGTAATAATTCTTGCGCCAGTGCCAAGCAAGCAGAAATCATTGGGAGTGCGACGCTTGCGTCACACTTCATTACCATTTCAAATTATAGCACAGATTTGAAACAAACACCCCCTTCATCCCTCACCGGGCTGAAGGGAATCCAAAAACTCAAAAATTCATTTCTCAAAAACTCAAAAGCGGGAGGACACAGCACCCAGACTGACGCCGGAAAACGGAGGATTGCCCCCAGCTCACATCCGCGCCCCCGGCAGCGGCATCGCCAAAGCTGAGCAAATAGCCGCCAGCAGAAGTGCCGTTTGACCAAGAATATTTGCCATCGGTAAAAAGTTGTTGGCCTTTTTTGAAAGCCACTAGATAACGGAAGAGGGTGTTTTGCATGGGTTCACGGAGCAGTTGGGAAATTTTGAGATCAGAGAGAACCTTTGAAGCTTCGCC
>CAIMIV010000051.1 GCA_903841185.1 uncultured bacterium | reverse complement strand
CCCCCCGCTAAGCGGGAGAATTTTTTCTATTTCAAGTTTTCTATGCCAATTGTTCTTCGGCGATTTTCTTCACCACGTTGCCATCGGTCTGACCTTTGAGTCGGCTCATGGCCAGTCCCATCACCTTGCCGATGTCGGCTTTGCTGGTTGCTCCCGTCTCGGCAATGACAGCCAAGACAACTTCGCGCACGGCCTCTTCGCTCAATTGCGCCGGCAGATAGGCCATCAAAATGTCTACCTCGCTGGCTTCTTTTTCCGCCAACTCCGGTCGTCCGCCTTCAGCAAATTGTGCCATGGCATCTTTCCGTTGCTTGACGGCTTTGCCAATCACAGTCAACACTTCTTCATCACTCAATCCTTCTTCTCTTTTTTTGAGTTCGATCTCCGTGTTTTTGATCATGGAATCCAGCATGCGCAGCACGTCCCGCTTCTCGGTTTCGCCTGACTTCATGGCTGTTTTCAAATCTTCAAAAATTTGTTTTTTCAACATACTGATTGTCGCGAATTGAGAATCAAATGCAAACGAATAAATTCGTTTGGACATTTGCGACTATTCGCATTATGTTATTTTACAATTTTCTTTTTGGCTTGTTTGAAATTTTCTTCATCAAATTTACCCATTTTTTTCAAACGATCCACGACTTTCTTCACTTGCGCGCGATACATGGCGCCTTGACGCAGTTCGCTCTTGCTTTCTATCTCTGCTCTAAAACGGCTTTTTCTGGCTTTGACCAGCACGCCGCTTTGTTGCACGCGACGAGAAAAACGCCTGATTAAACTTTCAGATGTTTCCCGGTCCTTCTTTTTTACTTCAATCATAATAAACCCTCCTTTCCAAATTTACATGTTAACATTTCAACATGTTAGCATCTTAACAATCTATTTATTGTTAATATGCTAATATGCTTAAATGCTTACAGGATAGATTTCTTCATGCATCCGGGCGCCCCCAATCAAATGCAAATGAATGTGCAACACTTCTTGCCCGCCCCATTCACCCACCCGAAATAGTAGTCTATACCCTTTTTCCGCAATTGCCAAGTCCGTGGCTATTTGCTTGGCGGCCATCATCATTTTTCCCACCAACTCAAAATCATTCCCGGTCAAGTCATTGATGGTGGCAATGTGCTTTTTGGGAATGATAAGAATGTGCACCGGAGCGAGAGGGTGAATGTCCTTAAAGGCCACCACGCTCTCGCTTTCATATACCAAATCCACAGCCAGTTCTTTCGCAATAATTTTACAAAAAATACAGTTGTTCATAATGTCATGTTAGCATTTTAACACATGCTCATATGTTTATATATTTGTGTGCTCCTCATGATAGACCACCACATTATCCGTCTTAAGCTTTCTCTTTACCAGGTCAATCAGTTTCGCAGTGCTGGCAGTTTCTTGCTCTCCGCTGACCATATTCTTGATAATCACCGTGCCGTCCAGCGCTTCTTTTTGCCCCAAAATCAAAGTCATTTCCACGCCCAAGCGATTAGCCACGCGCAATTGCGATTTCAGACTGCCGCGCCCAAAACTTTCCGCTACCAGGATGCCGTTCTTTTCCAACTCGGAAAAAAGTCGCAAACTCTTCTTCTTTGCCAACTCACCCAGTTGCGCCAGAAAAACTTTCGGCTTCGGCCCTTTATAGGGCTTGGCTTGCACGCGCTTCATTTCAATGATCAAACGTTCCACGCCCAGCGCAAAACCGATGGCTGGAGTGGCTTCGCCTCCCAACAATTTCACCAAGCCGTCATAGCGACCGCCTCCACCCAAAGCACTTTTCCTGCCTTCCTCTGAACCAGACCAAACTTCAAAGACTGTTTTGGTATAATAATCCAAACCACGCACCAATCTAGGATTGATGGTGTAGGGCAAATCCAATTCATCTAAATATTCGAGGAGGCTCTTGAAATGCACTCGGCATTCTTCACACAAATGATCCACGGATTGAGGAGCAGCCGCTGACAACTGAGAACATTTGTCCTCCTTACAATCCAAAATCCGCAAAGGACTGACCTCGATTCTTCTCTTGCAATCAACGCACAACTTGCTGGCTTTCGATTCCAAATAACTCACTAATAGTTCCTTATATTCTTTGCGACACACCGGACAGCCGATCGAGTTGATCTGCACCTGCACCGCTTTGATGCCCAAACTTTGCACTAAGCGAGTGGCTGCCTGAATCATTTGCGCATCCAAAATCGGATCCTGTTCGCCAAAAGCTTCATAATTAATCTGGTTAAATTCCCGTTGTCGGCCTTCTTGCGGACGATCATAGCGATAGATCGGACCGGTGGAAAAAAGTTTCACCGGTTTGCTCAAAATATTCATCCCATGTTGCAAATAGGCACGCGCCACGCCCGCGGTCATTTCCGGCCGCAAAGCCACCTTGTCGCCGCCCTTAGTCACAAAACTATAGAGTTCTTTTTCCACTACGTCTGTCCCATCCCCGATACTGCGGTTAAACAAATTACTAAATTCTACTAGAGGAACATCCATGCGAGAAAAGCCATAGTCTCTGGCGGATTTTTCCGACACACGGCGCACCTGCTCCCAATAAGGTTGGTCTTCCGGCAGGATGTCTTTCATCCCGCGAGGCGGTTGCAAAACAATCGGTTCCAATTCTTTCTTCACCACTTGCTTGCGACCGCGACCTTTGGCAGCCACTTTTTTTGTCTTGACGACAGTCTTCTTGGTTGCCTTGACTACTTTTACCGCTTTAGTTTTTTTGGCCACTGCTTTAGTATCTTTAGTCATAATAATATTATTGCTTATGCTTTAAATTTCTTAATCTCTTTATACTGACTCCCATTTACGCTTAAAAAATAGTGATCTTATTCAATGGCCAAGCGCGGATAAAAGCTTCTCCGGTGATATCCGCTTCCGGCACTGGCCCCCAAGACCGCGAATCGGAACTGAACATACGGTTGTCCCCCATAACAAAATATTCATCACTCTTTAATAGAATAGTTAACTCCCCCATTGTTTTTACGGTGCTAGCCAGATAAGCTTTTTCATCCAAAACAAAACCATCCGGATTCTCTTCATTATAGATGGTTATTTTTCCACCCTTCACTTCCACTTTTTCTCCCGGCAAACCAATCACTCTTTTAATGAAAAACTGGCTGGGATTTTTCGGATAGCGGAACACCACCACATGTTGGCGGCCTAACTGCTTGAAAGGATTTACGGTAAAAAAAGTTTTTTCCCCGATGCCCACGTCTGTTTTTTTGTAACCAAACTCATTCACAATCAAATATTGATTATTTTCAAAATTAGGCTCCATAGAAGCCCCTTGCACAAAAAAAGGCTGAAACAGAAACACGCGAATAGGGACAATCACAACCAGAGCTAACAAAAAAATCTTCATTATCTCCAATACAAAACCGCCGACGCCATAATAACCCTCTTCAGAGTTATCAATACGAATATCATCTTTCACTTTTATTTTATTTTTATAATTAATTAAAATAGATCTGTCGCATAACAGGTCTAGTAGATTATTCTCAGCTTAGCAGAAAAAAGGGCTTTTGGCAAGGGTATTTTAGCCTTAATCTAAGCCAAAAATTTGACGGATACCCTTAAACTAGGCTATTATTAAAGAAAATACATTCATGGATATCTTACCGCCAAAAAAGAGGCTGCAACGCGATTCAAGAGAGCTCCCTAGAACTGAGCCTATTCGACGTCCGCTGACTACCACACCAGCCATTGCCCCCGCTAAGAAAGTGCTTAAAAAACACTGGTTCTTCCGCCTTTTTTTAGGGCTTTTTTTCCTCGCTCTTTTCTGTGGCATCGCCTATGGCGCTTTTTTTCTATATAAAACCTATCGCACCGGGAAAAGAATCAATCCCCCTACCACACAAAGCAGTTCCCTATTGGAAACCCTCCAAGCGATTGCCAATCCCAATCTGGCGCCTATCAAAGGTGACGCCAACGGCCAAACCAACATCCTCCTTCTCGGCGTGGCCGGCCAAGGCAAGCCGGGAAGAAATCTAACTGACACCATTATGGTCGCCAGTATTGATGTCAAAACCCAGCGCGTCGCCCTCCTGTCTGTGCCCCGCGATCTTTATGTCACCATCCCCAACACCCAAATGCAAACCAAAATCAATGCTGTCTATCAATACGGCCTGTCCAATTCTGGCAACGACCAAACCACAGGCGCCGATACTATTGCCAAAACCATCACCAACGTCACAGGCCTCTCTATTGATTATTATGTCATGATGAATTTCGATGGTTTTGAAAAAGCAATTGATGATATTGCGGGCATCAACATCACCAGTGAACGGGATCTCTATGACGAACGCTATCCCGGACCGAATTATAGCTACGAAACTTTCTCCCTCTCCAAGGGCTTCCATCATTTGGATGGAGCGACCGCTCTCAAATATGCCCGAGAAAGACACAATGATCCCGAAGGCGATTTTGGCCGCGCCAAGAGACAGCAGCAAATTATGCAAGCGGTGAAAAACAAAATTTTTTCTACCGGCACTCTGATGAATGTTTTTACCATCAACAATCTTTTTGACACCTTGGGCGATAATATCAAAACCAACATCACCACAGAAGAGCTGCCCAGTTTTTTTGAACTGACTAAAAAACTCGATACGAATAATATTAACAATGTCGTGGTGGATGCTTGGAACAAAGACAGCTTGCTCAAAGTTTCCCACGTGCAATATGGCGCCGTGCGGGCGTTCGTCCTCATTCCGCGCATCGGCAACTATAGCGAGATTCACGATCTGGCCGCCAACATTTTTGACCTCAATGTCCTCCAGCGCCGAAAAGAAGAAATCGCCAAAGAAGAAGCCACGCTCGTCATCATCAACCAAAGTGGCGATGCGCAGATACTGGCTAAAATAAAAAATGTCCTACAAGATAGCTTGAATTATAAAAATATCCGCGTCATTCCCAATGTTGCTAAAACCATCGCCGAAAAAACCGTGGTGTATGACGCCACTAATGGCCAAAAACCTTTCACTCTGGATGAACTGGCGGCCAAGTTGCCCGCCGAAGTTTCCTACACCGTGAATGAAGAAGTCGCTACGCTATTACCAAAAGAACCGGCGGATATGACCATTCTGGTTGGAAAAGATTTGATTGCGAGGTATACTATGGAAGAAGATACTATGGCAGATCTCAACGCGGCGCAAGATGATCAGATGTATCTCAATCTGCTGGACAAGTAATTTACAATTTCAAAATCTCAATGTAATTTGAAATTTGGATTTTGACATTTATTTGGTTATTGTTTCTTGTATCTTGTTTTTTTAATGTAATTTTAATTTTATGAAAATAATTATCGGTCTCGGCAATCCCGGGGAAAAATATGATGACACCCGCCATAACATCGGCTTTGCCATGGTAGACAAGTTGCAAGAGCACTGGAACTTCCCCGCGTTCGGTTTTAATAAAAAATTCCAGGCTGAGGTATCTGAAGGCAATCATGCTTCCCAAAAACTACTACTACTGAAACCGCAAACTTTTATGAACTTGTCCGGCGCCGCGGTGCGGGCAATTTTGGATTTTTATAAACTCACCCCAGCGGACATCATTGTGATTCAAGATGACATCGACATTGCACTGGGCACGTTCAAAGTGGCAACCGATTCGCGCTCCGCCGGCCACAACGGCGTGCAAAACATTATCGATCAACTTGGCACGCAACAGTTCACTCGCTTGCGCCTGGGCGTGGGAGCCGTGACCACCGACACACCCTCTTGCAGACTAGGTGCGCATGACTTCGTGCTGGGCAGATTTTCCAAAGAGGAAAATGAAAAAATTGATCATCTCTTCGAGGAAATTTTGGAAGCAATCAAAAAACTTTTATAAAAAAATTACCTCCATAAAAAAGGAGCCACTATGCTCCTTTTTTGCTTTCAAAGAGGCTTAACCTTGCAGCGCTTAAGACACTAGGTGTCCAATGAGATATGAAGGTGAGAGACACCCAGTGTCTGGCGTGATAAATCCTTTAAACATTCAAAGGCTCAGCCTTTAGGGAGTTAATAAATAACAATAAACGCGTAAGCCCTAATTTTATTTCGTCGGCATCTTGACACCGGCCGGCAATTCCCCTTTAGGCATATTTTTGAGGATGTTTTGCATCATCAAACATTGATCCACAAAATCGACATCCGTCGGAAGCGTGAAATCCACTGCTCCGCTGGCTTCTTGGCAATTATTATTCTTCGCCTCGTCCTCAATCAATTTGTCCGTCGAAGCAAAACCGGCACCGTTGTCACCGGCAGCCTTGGGCAGACTTTTTTTGATTTCTTCCATGCAAGCCATGCTCATTTTGGTGCCGGCTTTGGTCTTGGTGTTCCAGCTATAGAAAGTTTCGCCGTCAAAAATTCCGGTCATGGTTATCTCGGTGGAGGTGGTGACGGATTTATATTTTTTTCCTTCGATATAGGTCTTGGTCTCCACACCATCTTGCGTCGTCGCACATTCTATTTTTTTCCCCGCTCCCACCATCTCTTTCAGGCTGCCTATAATCGTGTCCACTTTATTTCCCTTGTCCGCTTCATTGACCTTGTTCGCCCCGGCTGGATTTTCTCCCGCTGTTGGCGCCGCTTGATTGCCATTGCCACAGCCGCCTAAAAAAATGGCTCCGACCATGATCGGCAAAATCAGAAATGTTTTTTTCATTGTTTTAATCTTTAAATAATTATGCTTTCAGTATATATGAATAATAAAAATTTACAACCTCAATATGATCTAAAAGAATTTAATTAAATTTTTTCCACACGCCCTCAGAAATTACCTCCACATTGCCGTCCACAACTTTGATAGCCGTGTTGTCATCAATAGCATAAAAAGTGTCAGGAAATTCTTTGGATATTTTTTCCAGATAATCCAAATTCATTTTTGGATAGTCCGGAGAATTAAGATGGGGTCTTATCAAAGCATCAATGATTCCCATCCCATCATCTTCCTCAGGATTCGCAACTACTTCTGAATATAATTCTCCAACCATATCCGAGTCCAACCCCCTACCCATGACCATGCTGCCGGCGCTAATTCCAACATAAACTTTGGTTTCCAACATTTCTGGCAATATTTCTTTTAGCCCAGACTCTTCTATCCAATGCATCAAATATGAAGCATCCCCACCTTCGACTAACAACACCTCTGCCGCCTGCAACCTAGGAAGCCAACGCTCTTTGGAAATAGCTGAGATATCTACAATATCAATTGCTTTAAAACCAAGCTTTTTACAATTGACCAAATCATTAATTATCCAACTTTTATCGCCCATTGCCGCATTGGCCGCCGTCGGAATGAATGCCAGATTGAGTTCTGAGAAAGGCCTTCCAGCCAATTCCAAAAGAGCATCAGAAATTGATTTATTAGATAGTCCGGCTGAAGTGAGCAGAAGTTTCATAAATTTTACTAAAATTTAAATTATTTGTAGAAGATTCTATCGAATACTTCGATTACTTCCAGCATACCTCACTTAAAAGAAATGGGCAAAAAAAGATTTACAACTCCCCTATTTTATGCGATAATAAAAATATAAAAATAACCTAAAAAAAATGATCGACAACAAAAAAATCCCCACCACATTAGGAGTGATTATAATTATTATTTTTGCGGCCACGGTTGGGATGATGGTGTGGAGGTATGAAGCAAGTCGACAGATGATAGAACAAACACAAATGACCTATAACACAAACAACTCTGCGTCGACACAATCTTTGACAGTAGAAGAAAAAAGTAAAAACGTTAATACTACAAACAACGAATCTGAAAGTATAGAGTGGAATACATTTATTAATGATAAGTACAAATTTGAAATTCAATATCCATCTAATTTTCTTTATGCAGAGCATTCGGGGGATGAGGTAATTCATCAACCCGATGTTGAATATATCATTAATCTAGGCGCTCCTATGGAAAAAGTTGAAGGAAATAATTCTAGTCACATAGCTGATAATAATTTTTTAATGTACATTATAAATAGTAAAAATAGTTTCGATGATTATATCAAAAATGCTAAACTTACCAGTGGGGCTGTCGAAAATAGTTTTGAATCTATAGGTACAAGCAGGATTGGAAATTTTACATCAAAAATTGTAAAAACATGTGATATGGGTGGCAATTGCAACAAGGATACTTTCTTTACTGATGGAAAATATATTTATTTCATTCGCCTGAGTCAATATTTCACCTTAAAAAATGCATCTGATAAAAAAACAGTTGAACGCATACTTTCAAGTCTAAAGTTTATACGATAGGAGCGTCCACTAAAATTAAATGTCTCTAAATTTCAAAGGCCTTGCTCAATGTTACGAGCAAGGCCTTTTTTATGTTCCTCCAAAATTTAGTTATTTATCAACTTATTCCCATAAAGTGATATCTATGGCTCTTGTGTAAGGATCTGATCCACTTCCAGTCCATCCATATGGATCAACCGGGACGCCATCTTTTTGAACTTCAAAATGCAGATGATATGCGCCTGTTGATCCTGTATCACCAGAATATCCGATAATAGTTTGCCCCTTGTAGACTTGCTGATTTTCAGTCACATTCTGACTGTAGAGATGTAGATAGTAAGTCTTGTACCCATTTGAATGATCAACCTCAACAGTGTTGTAAATCTGTGCACTGCCATATCCAGGAAAAGAAGTTGGGATATGAGCTATCCCATCAGCAGCAGCATACACGGGAATATGCGTACTACTATTGCCAACTGGATAATCCGTCCCTGGATGGCCATCATAACAAAGATAATAACTTCCAGCTCCTGATATACCAGTATAGTTAAATCCAGATCCAAAAGCAGAACTATCAACTTTTGGATAACAAGTGGTTCCAGAATATAGATTTTGATTATCACTCATTTCACCATTAAATGCGGTAACATGATGATTTGTGTCACTGGCGTAACCTGCGGTTGCAGTGTGATCAAATACGGAACTAACTGGCGCTGTGTATGGCGTGTAATTGGCAAGTGGAAAAGCAAATGCAAACTTAAACACCGCCGTCAAACTCTTATCTGCCACCATGATGCCAAGATACGGATTATCCACAACCTGAGTGGTGCCTTCCCGCCAATAGGCAAAGGCGTAGCCGGGAGCATGATTAGCTGTCAGGACAATTTCTTCCTGGCTAGTGTAGTCTTCCTGACAAACATTAGTCGATCCCACTCCGCAATCAATGCCGGAACCAGTTATGCTGCCACCTGTCAACGGCTCCACCGCTACGGTGAGCTGCGGAGGAGTGACATAGTTGCAACTTTGAGTGGTCACTGGCGCACCGCCAGTGCAACCGCTCGGTGAACTGGTCAAAACTGTCCGGGTTTGCGTGCCATAGAATTGACATTCTCCCCAATTGGAATAGGTCCAGCTGGTGCAAGTGGGATGAGCGGCATTGGCTACGAAAAAATCATTTCCAGTGTCCGCCAAAGTAGTCCAATCAAGAAGACCAATATTTTCTGAAGTAATCATTTCCGACACATTTAAACCGGTCGGCAAGGTTGAATAAGGCGTATTAGCGGAATAGGGCCAGCCATAAATGCTTACGCCATTGCTATAGACATTATTAAACAAATAACAGTCCGTTAAAACAGCACTACATTGAAAACGGATAAACTTGTTGGGATCAATAGCGCCGTTGGAAGGATTATAACTGGATACCCGTTGAACAACTACAGACCAATTAGTAAGATCGGGCTTGCCCTTAGCATTGAATAGATGGCGATAGCCAGACATAACCGCGGCATCGTTATAGAAAACAAAATTCATCCAGCCATTAGGGGTTGTCTTCGTGTACATGAAATGGTTATATGTGATTCCATTGTAGGTAAAGGTTGTGCCCGTGTGCGGATCGAAGTTTACCGTTACGGCTGATGCTGAAATATTTTCCATACCAAGGAATAAAAATACCATCATAAACAAAAACAAATATTTTTTCATTATTTACTCTCCGATGTTTTTGGGTTTTTCTGAATTGCTGATTTTTCCAGCAAATCCTCTTGGCTAGCTTTTGATCATTTTTCTATCCATACATAGTGAACCTCCTTTGAGTTGAATTAATCTCGACGTAATTGTTAAAAAACTAATGTTGGCAGGTTAGCAAAAAAAAACGGGGGGTGTCAAGTTTTGGCTATGCCATGCCTTGTGCTAAAATAAAACTATGCCCAATAAAAATGATTTAATTTATTTGAATGCCCTGCACAAAATCAACGGCGTCGGTCCGCAAAAGATGCGCATGCTGATGGAATTTTTTCCTTCGGCCGAAGCGGCTTGGACCGCTGATCTTTTCGCTTTGGGGCAAAGCGGCGTGGGCGAAGCGTTGGCCGGAAAAATTTTTTCGCAACGCGCGGGAATTGACCCGGCACTTGAATGGGCTAAATTGGAAAAAGACCACATCCGCATGCTGAGCGAAAATGATGAGGATTATCCCCGCCTGTTGAGAGAGATCCCGACTGCGCCCTACATACTATATATGAAAGGCGAGATGGATCTGAATGCGCCGATGATTTCTATTGTCGGTTCCCGGCAGCACAGCGACTACGGCGCTCAAGCGGCCTATGCCCTGGCCAAAGCTCTGGCCCAAGCGGGCATCACGGTGGTGAGTGGCATGGCCTACGGCATCGATTCGGTGGCACACCGCGGTGCGCTGGATGGCGGCGGAAAAACGATCGCCGTATTGGGAAACAGCCTGGATGAAAAAAGCATCCATCCCGTTAGCAACCTGAAGCTGTCCCGCGAGATTGCTGCGAGTGGATGCCTCCTGAGTGATTTCCCTGTCGAAACACATGCCAGTATCGGAACTTTTCCGGCGCGCAATCGCCTAGTGGCCGGACTGTCGATGGGCACTTTGATTGTGGAAGCCGGAGAAAAAAGCGGCACTCTCATCACGGCCAATTTGGCCTTGGAATTTAATCGCGATGTCTTTGCCATTCCCGGTCCAATCTTTTCCCCGCAGTCGACTGGCACCAACACCCTGATCAAAAACGGCGCCAAAGTGGTGACCAGTATCAAGGACATTCTGGAAGAAATGCGCTGGGAGAAAACACCGGAAAAACTGATTCCACCCACTCGAACTGCGCAAACCCCGGAAGAGGAGATGCTCTTACATTTACTCTCCAGCGACCCCATTCATATTGACAATCTGGCTAAACTCTCTAAACTAGGAACAGTCAGCGTCTCTGCCACCCTCTCTCTTATGGAGATCAAGGGCTGGGTGCGAAACATTGGCGGACAAAATTATATAATAATTTAAATAACCAAAAACCAAGATACAAGATACAAACAATTTCCAATAACCAATATTCAAAAGTTTGATTATTTGATTATTGAGTTTTGAAATTTGTTTGGTTATTGTTTCTTGTGTCTTGTATCTTCTATATATGAAACTCGTAATAGTAGAGTCCCCTACCAAAGCCAAGACTATCGCTAAATTTTTAGGCGGCAAGTATACCGTGAAATCGTCCTATGGTCACATCCGTGATTTGCCTGCAAAGAAAATGGGTATTGATATCGAACATGATTTTGAACCGGAATATGAAATTCCCACCAAGAACGTGGACCGGGTCAAGGAACTGAAAAAACTGGCCAAAGCGGCCGACAGTGTCATTCTGGCCACTGATGAAGACCGTGAAGGAGAAGCCATTTCTTGGCATCTAGCAGCGGCTCTGGGACTGAAAATTGAAGACACGCAAAGAATCGCCTTTCACGAAATTACCAAAAAAGCTATCGAGGAAGCCTTGGCTAATCCGCGCACCATTGACTACAATTTAGTGGATGCGCAGCAAGCGCGTCGCGTTTTAGATCGCTTGGTGGGTTATGAGCTCTCGCCTTTTTTGTGGAAAAAAATTCGGCGCGGACTGTCAGCTGGACGCGTCCAGTCCGTGGCTTTGCGCTTGATTGTGGATAAGGAAAGAGAGATTCAAAATTTTCAACCGGTGGAATATTGGGCGATTGGAGCCGAGCTGAAAGCGCTCACTGCCAAGGCCAAGGGATTTGAATCCAAGTTGTCCAAAGAAAACGGGACGGCTCTCGGAAAATTAGGCGTAAAAAATAAAGAACAGGCCGACAAAATTGTCGCTTTTCTCGAAAAAGCACGCTATCAGATTACCAGCATCGCCAAAAAAGAGGTGCAAAAAAATCCTCTCGCTCCCTACACCACTTCCACCCTCCAGCAAGATGCCAATAATAAGCTGGGCTACAGTTCCAAACAGACTATGATGCTGGCCCAACAACTCTACGAGGGAATCAACATCGGCAAAGAGGGCTCCGTCGGTCTCATCACGTATATGCGAACGGACAGCGTTAATTTATCCATGGAATCCATGCTGAGCGCGCAAAAAGTAATCACGAAAACATTCGGCGCCGCCTATGCCTTGGAAAATCCGCGGTTCTATAAAACGAAATCCAAAGGAGCCCAAGAGGCACATGAAGCGATTCGTCCTACTTTCCCGGAAAAAGATCCGGAATCCGTCAAAGAGTTTCTCGACCCCAAACAATACAAAGTCTATCGGCTCATTTGGCAAAGAATGATGGCGTCCCAGATGGCACCCGCCATTATGAATTCCGTGACGGTGGATATTGAGGCATCGCAAGAAAAGACCGAAGATAAATATACTTTGCGGTCTAACGGATCAACCATTAAGTTTGACGGTTATCTGAAAATCTACGGCGACAAGATACCGGTGACGGAAAATCTTTTACCGGAATTTTCTGAAAAAGATCTGCTGGATTTAGTAAAATTGCTCCACGAACAAAAATTCACCCAACCGCCGGCCCGTTTTTCCGAAGCGGCGTTGGTAAAATCCATGGAAGAACTCGGCATCGGCCGGCCATCCACCTACGCCCCGACCATCACTACTATTATTGATCGAAAATATGTAGCTAAGGATGAAAACAAGCGGCTTTTCCCGGAAGAAATCGGTTTCACCGTCTGTGATCTGTTGGTGGAACATTTTGCGGATGTAGTGGATTACAAATTCACCGCCACTATGGAAGAAAATTTGGATGAAATCGCGGAAGGGAAAAAAGAATGGGTGCCGGTCATCAAAGCCTTCTACACTCCCTTCCACAAAAACCTGGAACAGAAAACCAAAGAAATTAAGAAAGAAGATCTGCAAGAAAAATTAGGGCGGCAGTGTCCGGATTGCGAAGGCGATTTGATTATGAAGTTTGGCCGCTTTGGAAAATTCATTGCTTGCGCCAACTATCCCAGCTGCAAATATACGGAAAAAACTGATTCGGAGAAAAAAGTGGATGAGCAACACGCGGATGAAATTTGTGAAGTCTGCGGAGCCCCGATGCTTGTGAAGCGCGGACGTTTCGGAGCTTTCCTGGGTTGCTCCAATTATCCGGAATGCAAGGGCATTAAACGCATTGAAAACAAAACCGGTCTCAAATGTCCCAAATGCCAACTGGGTGACATTGTGGAGCGAAAATCCAAGAAAGGCCGCGTCTTCTTCGGATGTAATACCTATCCCAAGTGCGATTTTGCCCTCTGGAACAAGCCCACCGGAGATAAATGTCCCAAATGTGGCAGTCTGATTGTTTTCGCCGCTAAAGGCAAAACCAGCTGTTCCAATAAAGAGTGTGGCGAAATTTTTGAAAGCAAAAGCGAAGAATAATCCTCGCTACCAAAATAGTTTCTTCTGACCATTAAAAAACATCCTCTTGGGATGTTTTTTAATTTAGCATTGAGATTTTTAAATAGGATCTTAGTTATTCTTTACCAAAGAAAGCTTTTACTTTTTTGACCACCTTGCCCAGCGCATCTTCAGAAGCCATGACAATCGGATTCATGAACGGCCAAGGTGTGAGACTGGGGTGGGCAATATAATTAAATTTCAACAACTTGAGGATATTCAATTTCAATCCGATCGCCAGACTAGCCACCTCCGCCGAAGCAATGACGCCCGTGCCAAAAGCTTCATACCCTACCAGACGCATCATGGGACCGGCAAAAATCAACTTCACTTCCAACGGTTGCGCCGCCTGCAAATCCTGATACAGATCTGTGGATTGGGCGCGACCCACCGCCACCCATTTGAACTTTTCTCTCGCCACATCTTCCGTCAAACCCACGCAAGCATATTCTTTTTCTAGAATCTTGAAAGCAAAAGCGCCGGTAGAGCCGGCATAGGCAATGGGATAGCCGGCCATTTGATAGCCCACAATTTTTGCTTGTTGCACGGATGAACTAGCCAAAGAACTGGGTTTGTTTTCACCGGTCACCACGGACATAGGCACGCAACAATCACCGCAAGCATAAATATTTTTGATATTGGTGCGCATTTTCCTATCCACCAAAATGCCCAGCTTATTGGCTTTGATATCCGTGCCACTGATGACATCCAGATTGGGCTTGATGCCGGTAGCCACCACCACCAAATCCGCTTCCACCTCCACCATATTATCGGCCTGATTGATGACCACTTTTTTTGTGTGCACTTCCTGTTTGATCTCCATGACCTGACTGGAAAACATTATCTGCACATCGTGCGCTTGCAAGTTGGCCACAATCTTCTCCGAAAATTCCGCGTCCGCAATATTTGGTGAGATCGATGGACCATATTCCACCAGACTGACAGCTAGTCCCATCCGGCGCAAAGCGCCAGCCATTTCCATCCCAATCACGCCCGCCCCGATCACCACTGCGCGTTGAGCTTGCTTGGCCGCGGCATAAATGCCCGCCGCGTCCGCACTGGTGCGCACCGTATACACGCCTGCCCCATCAATGCCAGTGATTGCAGGTTTTACGGGAGTAGCGCCGGTGGCAATCACTAAATAATCATAGTCAAAAACATTGCCCGCTGCCGTCTGCACCTGCTTCTTGGCCGTATCAATCTGCACCGCTTTTTCATGCACAATCGTAAAGCCATATTTAGTGAACATGCTCTCGGGTTGGACGGAGTCAGCCACTGTGGTTTCTCCCGTCAATATATAGGGCGTACTGCATCGGCAATAGATATCTGCCTCATCCGAAAGAATCGTGGTTTCAAATTTATTTTTTTTAAGTTGCGCCGCTACAATCAAACTAAACATCCCGGCACCACCACAACCAATCGCTAATATTTTTTTCATCAGTATTCTATTAAATAATTTACCTACTGCCTTTCATTCTACTACATTTTTCCAACTATTCATAGAGAATTGTTTTAGCATTTACCCTATCTTGTTTTTTCTTTCCCACTCAACTATACTAGAGGTACTATTATGGAAAATCAAGAAATCACAATTGAAGATGTTTTGAAAAACCTGAAAGTGGTGAAAACCTCTCATCGAGAAGCTCTTATTCGCAATGCCTACGCCATGGCCGAGGAAGCGCACCGAGGGCAAACAAGAAAATCCGGCGAAGCCTATATCCAGCATGCTCTCCATACCGCCCTCAATATCGCCAAAATGGGCATGCGCTCCAAGACCATTGCGGCCGGGCTATTGCATGATGTGCCGGAGGACACCGCAGTCACTTTGGAAACCATTGAAGAAAAGTTTGGCAAAGAAGTGGCGTTCATGGTGGATGGCGTGACCAAATTAGGCAAAATCCGTTTGCGCGGCACTAAAGAGGAACTCTATTTGGAAAATTTGCGCAAAATGTTTTTTGCCATGGCTTCTGACATTCGTGTCGTTATCATCAAGCTGGCTGATCGCACCCACAACATGGAAACCCTCTCGGCTCTTCCGCCGGAAAAACAACAGCGCATCGCCCTGGAAACTATGGAAGTGTTTGCACCAATCGCTAATCGCTTGGGAATCGGAGAAATCAAAGGCCATCTGGAGGATCTGGCTTTCAAACATCTTGATCCCCAAAACTATATCCTCATCACCCAGTTGCAAAAAGAAAAATACGAACAAAGCAAGCAATATTTGGATAAGGCGGTGTGGGATCTCAATCAAGATTTGCTCAAGGGAGGCATCAAAGTAGAAAAAATATTCGGCCGCACCAAACACCCCTATCGTCTTTTTCAAAAAATGAAAAAACACGATATGAATATCGAAAAAATCTATGACCTGATCGGCATCCGCATCATTGTGCCTAACATTTCTGCCTGTTATGAAACCCTGGGAATCGTGCATAACAAATACCGCCCGCTCGTCGGAAGAATTAAGGATTATATCTCCCTGCCCAAACCGAATGGCTATCAATCCATCCACACCACCATCTTCGGTCCGGAAGGAAAAATCATTGAAGTGCAAATTCGCACCAGTCAAATGGATGCCGAAGCGGAATTTGGCATCGCCGCGCATTGGATCTATAGCGAAAAACGTCATGGCAGCCTGCGTAATTTCTTCTTCCGCAAAAAAGAACAGGCGGTGCCCGAAAAAGAATTAGCCTGGGTGAAACAGTTGCGGGAATGGCAAAACGAACTAGGGAAAGACAATTCGGAATTTATGGAAGGACTAAAAATTGAATTTTTTAAAAATCACATCTTTGCTTTTACGCCGATGGGAGAAGTGATTGAACTGCCGGAAGATGCCACTCCCATTGATTTCGCCTACAAAGTGCACAGTGAAATTGGCAACCGCACCACGGGCGCCAAAGCAGACGGCAAGATGGTCAAACTGGATTACAAGATCCGCAATGGCCAAGTGATTGAAATTCTCACTTCTCGCGATCACAAAAAGCCCAGTCGGGACTGGGCGCGCTTTGTTCGCACCTCCCTGGCAAAAAGCAATATCGAAAGGGCCTATCGCGACGAAAATAAATAAAGTATTTCTTTACATTCCCTAACAAAAACTCATCCTGTCCCGCTTAATGGGAGGATGAGTTTTTTAAGATAACCTATTTGAACTGCTAAGCGTGCACTTTAGACAAAATATTGTTCAGTTCCTCTGAAGAATAGTAATCTACTACAATCTTTCCTCCCGTACCATGCTTAGAAATTTTCACCTTGGTTCCAAAAGCCCCGGTGAGAATATCCTCGATTCTTTTAGCCTCCGGATCAGTCGCCACGCTTCTTGTGTATGGCTTCACGGCAATCTCTTTGGTCTTGGCCTCTGTTTGCCGCACCGTCCAACTGTTTTTGAGAATCAACTCATAGAGCGCTCTTTGTTTTTCCGGATTAGCAATGGCCAAAATAGCTTTGGCGTGGCCCTCGGTAATCTTGCCCTCCATGAGTGATTTTTGAATTTCTATCGGCAAATGCAACAAGCGCAATTTGTTGGCCACCGCACTGCGACTCTTGCCCATCTTTTTAGCTACCTCATCCTGACTCAAATCAAATTCCTCTGCCAAACGCAAATAAGATTTCGCTTCTTCAATCACATCCAAATCATGTCTTTGCACATTTTCAATAATCGCCAATTCTAGTTTTTGCTGCTCACTGGCTTCGCGCACAATCACCGGCACGCGGACCAGCCCCGCTAGCTTGGACGCTTGAAAGCGTCTTTCTCCGGCGATAATCTCATATTGGGCACCCTTTTTGGTTACCACCAGCGGCTGGATGATCCCATGCTCTTTGATGGATTCACTCAGTTCTTGCAGCTTCGTCTCATCAAAGCGCAAGCGTGGTTGATGCGGATTAGGGACAATGCGAATCAGCTCCACTTCTTGCACACCACCACTGACCGGGCTGATTCTCTCAGCCAAGGGCGCTGTATTTTTTGCTCCAAAATAGTTAAAATCATCCTTTGGAACGCTTATCCCGCTAGATTGACCCGTGGAGCGACTTTGCGGAATCAGCGAAGAGAGCCCTCTTCCCAATCCATAGTTATTAGCCATAATAATTTAAATTTTATAATTTTAAATTTT